>CAYQDC010000001.1:0-75740 GCA_964416205.1 uncultured Acetobacter sp.
TATTTATTTGTCTATTTCAGATGAGAACAAGAATAGCAACTTGTTTGAATTAAACCGAAACAGGGCGCTTTATCTGAAAAGAGATAACGTATTGATTCCCGAAACAGTAAAAAAACTGCAGTCTCGCTATTTGGAAGATTTAAGCAATAGAGAGGCACACTCATGTGCAGAACGGCGACAGCAATATTATAATTATGCTTCGGTTGAATAAAACAAGGAAGGAAATAACGGTAATTTAGGAAAAACCTATATCAGTAGTTCTGCATAAAAATCTTAGCATAACTTTTTCGCCCCCTTTACAAAAACACACACCCGCTTATACTACCGGCAAACAAGGCAGAGCCAAGAGTAAAAGAAATATAACGAGGGAAAGATGACCATAGAGCTGATAAAACGCAATAGCTCCAGACAGAAGTTTTCCATATTCAAGCTGCAAAAGCTGCTGATTGACGTATGTCGGGATTTTCCGCTGGATGCACAAAAACCGCTTCTGAATTTGGAAGAATATCTGAAAGACGGCATGACAACATCGGATTTGTTTAATGCACTGACCATGAATGTGCTGTCTTTAACATCGGTAGAAGAGCCAGAATGGAAAAACGTTGCCGGCCGGTTGAAAATGTTATCTTTATACAAGCAAGCATCGTTACAACGCGGTACGCCGAAAAATGAATCTCCATACGATTATGTTAAGTTTTTAGCTTATGCCATTAAAAAAGGAATTTACAGTTCGGTTATTCCTGAAAAATATACCCAGAAGGAAATAGAGCAGGCCGCAGGTTTCATCAATCCTGATTATGACTTTGTTTATGACTATGTCGGTGCTAATTTGCTGATAAAGCGCTATCTGTGTGAATACGGCGACAAAATTGTGGAATTGCCTCAGGATATGTTTTTATCCATAGCTTTGCTCATAGAACAGGATGAAGCCAGAGAAACGCGTATGGAAAAAGTAAAAGACACATATCAAAAGCTGGCTGACCGTAAAATTTCGTTGGGCACGCCATTGTTGATGAACTTGCGTCGGCCGGGCGGTAACTTGAGTTCATGTTTTATCACAGCAATGGAAGATACGCGCGAGTCAATTTTTTATGTAATAGATCAAGTGTCATCAATTTCCAAATTCGGCGGTGGGGTAGGGGTAAATTTATCGCGTGTGCGAGCCAAAGGCGCCAGAATCAAAGGAATAAAAAATTCCTCTGGTGGCGTTATTCCATGGATTCGCATATTGAATGACACGGCGGTAGCCGTCAATCAGCAGGGAAAACGCAAAGGCGCCGTAACAGTATCACTAGATATGTGGCATTTGGATATAGAAGATTTCCTTGAGCTGCGAACCGAGAATGGTGATCAGCGGATGAAGGCTTACGATATTTTTCCGCAGATCATCGTCCCGGATTTGTTTATGCAAAAGGTTGAAAGCAACGAAGACTGGTTGATGGTAGATCCACATGAGATTCGTACAAAATATGGTATGGAATTAACCGAACTGTGGGGAAAGGAATTTGAGAAAGCTTATAATCAGTTGTATCTGGAGGCCTCTTTCGGCAAATTGGAGTTGTATAAGTTTTATCCGGCTAAAGAGCTGTTGAAAAAGATTATGCGTTCACAGATAGAAACCGGCATGCCGTATATTGCATTTAAAGATACGTTAAACAAATATAATCCGAATAAGCATGACGGTGTAATTGTCGGTACGAATTTATGTACCGAGTCGCATAGCAATGTCCGTCCGAGTCATATTGCCGAGGATACGTTAAAAGACGGTAAAGTCATCCGTACGGCGGAAGGAGGCTTAGTTCATGTGTGCAATTTAGTTTCCATCAACCTGTCCAACATTGATTCAGATGAGGAACTGGAAAGCATCTGCGAAACATCAGTACGCCTGCTAGATAATGCCATAGATTTTACTCACGTCCCAGTTTTGGAAGGACAGCAGCACAACAGTCGTTACCGGACAATAGGCGTCGGAGCCATGGGGTTAGCTGATATGCTGGCCAAACATAATATCCCTTATATCCTGTCGACAGATTTTGTGGATGAGCTATTTGAAAAAATAGCCATATATAATATCCGTGCCTCAATCAGACAGGCAAAAGAAAAGGGTGTTTTCAGCGCTTACAAAGGATCAGACTGGAGCAAAGGCATCATTTTGGGGCATGACCAGATTTGGTTTAACAAAAACGCCAAATACCCGGCAGCTTGGAATGAAATATTTGCCGATTTGCAGAAATACGGCATTCGTAACAGCCAGATTGCCGCCATTGCGCCTAATACTAGTTCGTCGCTGATACAAGGATGCACAGCATCGGTCTTGCCGGTTTACAGCAAATTTTTTGTTGAAACGCACGGTAAAGGCTCCATTCCGAATTGTCCGCCATTTATCCGCGATAAATTCTGGTTTTATCAGGAAAATCGCAATATCAGCCAGGAAACAGTAATAGACATTATGTCGCATATTAGCAAATGGATTGATACCGGTATATCAATAGAACTAATGTATAATTTGAACCGCAACATTCGGGCCAAAGACATTTACAATACGATTATGAGTGCGTGGAAAAAAGATATTAAAACACTTTATTATACTCGTACCATTCAAAAAGACGGTTCAAGCCTTGAAAAGTCGGAATGTGTCAGCTGTGCCGGATAGGAGAGTTAAAATGCATAGGAAAAAACTTTTTAATATCACAGGAAATGATGAAATAATCAACCGCCGGATGATTGGTGGCAACGTAACAAATTTGTTTAATTTGAACAATGTCAAATACCAATGGGCCAATAAAGTTTATCGTCTGATGATGGAAAATTTTTGGATTCCCGAAAAAGTATCTTTGTTTGATGACAAACGCACTTATGAAGAACTGACAACATCGGAAAAAACGGCATACGACGGAATTTTATCTTTTCTTGTTTTTTTGGATAGTATCCAGACCAACAACCTGCCGAATATCAGCGAATATATCACGGCTCCAGAAGTTAACCTTATTTTGGCCATTCAAACCTATCAGGAGGCTGTTCATTCGCAAAGTTATGCATATATTATAGAAAGCATCATCCCTGTCGCCAAACGGGCAGAGATATATGACAAATGGCGTGAAGACAATGTATTGCTGGAGCGTAATAAATACATTGCTGAAATTTATCAAAACTTTATAGATAATAAAAGCGATATTAATTTTGCTCGTGTGCTGATTGCAAATTATTTATTGGAAGGTGTTTATTTTTACAACGGTTTCAACTTTTTCTACAATTTAGCCGCTCGAAGCCTGATGATAGGAACAGCAGACGTGATAAAATATATCAACCGTGACGAATTAACCCATTGTGTCATTTTTGCCAATATTATTAAAGATATTATGCAGGAAAACGAAGGTTTCTTTAAAGAAGAAGAAATCTATGCCATGTTTAACAAAGCCGTTGAGCAAGAGATTGTATGGAGTAATCATATTATCGGCCACAATATTATCGGAATCACTGAAAAGACGATAGAGGAGTACACCAAATATATTGCCAACAAGCGCCTGAAAGATATAGGTTTAAAGCCACGTTATGAAGGATATGACCAAAATCCGTACAAGCAGTTGGAAAAAGTGGCCGATACAAACGGCGAAGGCAATGTCAAAGGGAACTTTTTTGAAGCGAATATATCATCCTATAATCAAAGTACCGCTGTTGAAGGGTGGGATGAAATTTAACCCCAAGGAGAAAAAAGGAATGAATTTTATATCGGAATTTAATCTGCGGGAATTATTGAGTGCGTTCGTTGTTTTGCTGGCAATTACGGATGTTCCCGGAAATTTGCCAATAGTGCTTAATCTGCAAAATCAGGGAATACATATCAGTGCCCGCCGTGCGTTTTTGTATTCACTGGTATTACTGGTGTTTTTCTTTTTTGCCGGCGAAGCCTTTTTGCATTTGTTCGGGTTGGACATATCATCATTTGCCATAGCCGGTGCGTTGATTGTCTTTTTAATTAGCATAGAAATGATTTTGGATATAAACTTTTTTAGCGAAGGAACAGAAGTATCAGGCGATGCAACTTTTGTTCCGGTTGTTTTTCCGTTATTTGTCGGTGCTGGCGTGTTGACGGCGTTATTATCCATTCGTTCACAATATGCAGATATCAACGTATTACTGGCGGTTTTGCTGGATTGCATAGCCATATACGGAACCATCCGTCTGTCACGTCTTTTGAAAAAATATCTGAGCAATGCCTCAATATATATGATGAAAAAGTTTTTCGGCATGGTATTACTGGCTATATCGGTAAAGCTGTTCATCACTAATGTAGCCGTTCTTGTTCACCAAATAAATATATAGGTTGGAAAATGAAAAAAACAATAAAAAATCTTCCGGTTTTATAACCAGAAGATTTTTCTGTTGAGAAGAAACTGTCTTGTTGCAGCCTATATGGCGGCGCACACTTTGATTGTTTCTTCAATCAAGATGGATTCGCTGTCTAAACAAATGCGCCTGTTTTTTCCGATTATATTTAGATCCTGACTACAGTCATTATCATTAAGCTGAAAGGGCGACCATATTTGCTCATAATTATTAAGAATATTACGCCATTTTTTTGAACAGATCGTATAGCTGGTGCCGAACAATGCAGTTTGGTGCAAAAGCATTTTGAAAGTCTGGAAGGAACAAATAAGCAATACATGTGTATTATTATTTTTTTGCGCTTCACTTTCAATAAAATCAATAAAAGCTTTGGCATCGTGCGAAACGGCGTTAATATTCAACGCTGAACTGATACGAATACTACCGGCTTTGCAGACCAGATTGATGATTTTTGCTGTCCATAGGCCATTATCATCTCCGGCACAATAAACAAATTGTGGTTTTCCGAATCGCTCCACAACGATTTGGGTTAACAGATATAACTGCTTTGCGTCTTCAAGCGAAATACTACCGTCCGGTGTCAAACCGGCGTAACGGATAAAAGTAAGATGTACCATAAAAAATAAAATTTAGAATGATTGATATAAAAATTTTCAAACAGAGGAAAAATAAACACAGTCGCATTAAAAATGCAAGCCAAAAACAAAAAAACAATAAAATAATACTACGATCCTGCAACGGATAAAAAAATAATCATCAGGTACGATAAAAGCTTGACAAAGCCGACGAATGGGGCAAAATAACCAATAAGAGAAAAAATGGTTAGTTGTTTTCAAAAATATTTTTGTTGTAGCATCTCCTGAGCCTTGTTGCCGGAGCTATTTTTGGCGACCATCAAACAAGGCAGCCCACAAAGACTGCCTTTTTTTAACTCAAACAAGAGTAAAGATATGAGGACAAAGATAATGAGCGTATATTTATATAATACCCGAACCCGCAGCAAAGAGGAATTTAAGCCTTTAAATCCGCCATTGGTAACGATGTACTGTTGCGGCCCGACCGTATATAATTATGCGCATATCGGCAACTTGCGCACTTATATTTTTGAAGATTTACTAGTAAATGTCTTAAAGCTTGCAGGATACCAGGTAAAACACGTCATGAATGTGACTGATGTCGGTCATCTGACCAGCGACGGCGATGAAGGGGAAGACAAGATGCAGGTAGCGGCTGAACGCGAAAAGAAAAGCGTGATGGAGATAGCCCGTATGTATGAAGATGCCTTTTTTCGCCATATCGCGGAGCTTGGTTTGGCGCGTCCAACAGTTATTTGCCGTGCGACCGAGCATATTCTGGAGATGATAGATTTTGTCAAAGACTTGGAAAACAAAGGTTTTGCCTATATTTCCAACGGAAATGTATATTTTGATACATCCAAGTTTCCGAAATACGGCAGTTTGTCAGGACAAAACCGTGAAGATTTAAAGCATGGCGCCCGCACCGAGCAAGATATAAACAAACGCAATCCGTCTGATTTTGTCTTGTGGTTTACGTCGTCAAAGTTTGAAAATCAGATTTTGCAGTGGGACAGTCCTTGGGGGAGGGGGTATCCTGGTTGGCATATAGAGTGCTCAGCGATGTCTACAAAATATTTAGGCGAACGGATAGATATTCACTGTGGCGGCATAGACCATATTCCGGTTCACCATGAAAATGAAATAGCCCAAAGCGAAGCACATCTCGGTCACGAATGGGTTAATTTTTGGGTTCACATGGAGTTTTTAAACAACAAATCTGGCAAAATGAGCAAATCCAAAGGCGGATTTTTAACATTAGACACGTTAAAAGAAAAAGGCTACTTGCCGGCGCATTATAAATATTTCTGCCTAACGTCGCATTATCGCAGTTCGGCGATCTTCTCTGATGAGGCGATAGATGCTGCCAAAAAAGCATATGAAAATCTGACCGATTATATGGCAACATTCAAAGCTGAAGCAGAAGGAAAGCCTCTTTCGCCAACAGAGTTTGATGATTTGGACAAGCTGAAAAACGGGTTTGACGGCTATTTGTTTGATGACTTGAAAACCCCGCTAGCCTTGTCATATATGTGGAATGTCATTAAAGATAACAGCAAATCTATTATGGAAAGACTGGCTTTTTTGCAGCATGTGGACGAGATCCTTCACCTGTTTTTGCGCGACGTTGCACCGAAACAAAAACATGATGTTGAAATTACACCAGAGATTGCTGGGCTTTTGGAACAGCGCCGATTGGCACGTGAAACAAAAGATTGGGCAAAGTCAGATGAAATACGCGATAAACTGGCAACGCTGGGCGTAGGTGTAAAAGATTTGCCGAACAAACAGATTGAGTTAATAAAACTCTGAGAGGAGGTTAAATGCGGGCATTTATAACCGGAGCTGGCGGCTGCATAGGCAGTGCGATTAAAGAATTGTATTTGCATCACGGCTATGAAGTTGTGGCACCACGCAGTGCTGAACTGGACTTATCGGATATGGACGCCATACACCGATGGTTTGACAGTCATCGTTCTGAGTTTGATGTTATCATTCATTGTGCCGGCTATAACCGGCCACAGTCAGCGGTAGATACATCTCTTAACGACTTTATGAAAACCCAGTACGTCAATTATATTTCACTGCTGGAGATCGTCAAATCCAACGATGCTTATTTTCGGGAACACGGCGGATACATTGTCGGCATCGGCTCTCTGTATGCCACTATAACCCGCGAAGGACGCGCTGCTTATACCTGTTCAAAACACGCGCTTGTCGGGTTGATAAAAACCTTGGCTTTGGAATACGGACCTTATAATGTGTTGTGCAATACCGTATCACCAGGCTTTGTTAATACCAAAATGTTTAAACAGAATAACAGCGAAGCCAAACGTGCGGAACTGGCAGCAAAAACAGCAATTAACCGTTTGGCGGAACCTGAAGATATTGCTCGTGTGGTGTATTTTCTCGGTAATCCAGAAAATACGTTTTTAAGCGGGCAGGATATCATTGTAGACGGTGCCTTTATGGCCGGCAGTTATCAGTCAATAAGGAGATAAAATGGAAGAATCAAGTATGCAAAATCCCGCAGAAAATTTACAGAACATAAGTTTTGAAGATGCTCTGGCGCTGTTAGAGCAGATTGTACGCGAACTAGAGGGCGGACGGATAAAACTGGATGATGCAGTTTCAGCTTATGAAAAGGCAACCGCTCTGAAAAAATTATGTTCAGACCGGCTTGCCACCGCAGCTTTAAAGGTTGAAAAAATAAAAGTCGGTAAAGATGGTAACCTGTCAATAGAGCCCTTGGACAATATGGAAACGGATAAATCCGCTGTTTAAAAGCTTTTCTGTTTGGACGGAATTATATTTCAGGAGAAACGGACGGATATGAGTGAAATAGAAGCGATTTTAAATAGTTACACCGCAAAATTTAATCAAGATCTGACACAATATTTTCCGGGAGAGCTTGCACCGGAGCAACGCGCCGTTATGGCCATGCGTTACAGTCTGCTGAATAACGGCAAAAGGTTACGGCCGTTTTTGTTGCATGAAACTGCCCGTCTGTTTGGCGTTAGTTATGAAATAGCTTTGCCAGTAGCTGCATCGTTGGAAATGTTGCATACATATTCATTGATACACGATGATTTGCCAGCAATGGATAATGACGATTTACGTCGCGGCCGTCCGACTTGTCACAAAGCTTTTGACGAGGCCACGGCGATTCTTGCAGGCGATGGCCTACTAACGTATGCATTTGAGGTGTTAAATACGGCTCCTGTTAGCGATTCTAAAAAAGTTGAGTTGACTTTACTGTTGTCGCGTGCTGCCGGTGCTTTTAACGGTATGATAGCAGGGCAAATATTGGATTTGTATACGGATATTCATCATAGAAATCCTGAAGAAATAATAAAGCATACCGAAGAGCTCAAAACCGGTTGCTTGTTGCGATATCCGTGTGAAGCCGGAGCAGTTTTGGGCAACGCATCTTCTGAAGAGCGGGAAACTTTAATACGCTTTTCTCGCAACTTAGGCATTGCTTTCCAGATTACAGATGATATTTTAGATGTGATAGGCGATGAAAAAATTGTCGGTAAAACTCTACAAAAAGATAAAAAACAGCATAAACTGAATTTTGTTGGTATTTATGGAGTTGAAAAGGCCAAAGGTCTGGCTGCTGACCTAATCGCCGAAGCCGAAAGCCTGTTGGCGACATTTAACCCACGGGCGGAGCGGCTAAAAATGTTGTCAAGATATTTTTTAACCAGAAACCGCTAAAAGATAACCTTTTTCACATCAAAAAAGCTTGCCAAGCAGATAAAATTCTGTTATACTCAAACTATAAACAAAACAGAATTATTATAGGAGGAGTTGGCTATGAGCAAGGAAAACAAAGAAAAGATAAATGGCGAAGAATTTGTTGTCGCTTTGGATAAGTGTCGCTCAACCAAAGATATTTTTGAGCTGCTGGATAAAACAATGGATAGAGATACGATAAAAGATCGTTTAAAAAATGTGCGGGATTATGATTTGGTCGTGAACTTAAATGCCCAAGTAGCGCGGTTTAATGTTAAGGCTAATAAAAGAACATCACATCAGGATTGTGTCAATATGGCAGCGGATAAATATTTACAACTCAATAAAAATCGGCATATTCCATACTTTAAAGCTCAACTTAACCAATACATAACCTATAAAGAAAAGGGAATAGAAAAAGTAAAAAAACAGGAAAAAACAGCAAAAGAGCTATCGGTAATAGCAACTCGCAATAAAATGATGGCACAAAGATAAACTGAACGTAATAAAATTCATTATACACAAAAAACATCCCCGCTGTACAGTGGGGATGTTTCGATAACATAAACAAATTTTTTAAAGAAAAGGCTCTATTAAACAATTTTGTTGAAATTTAATCTCTAAAAATCCTTGCTAAATTATTCGATGTGCCGTCGGTCGATGTATCTTCTCCTAATATAAAGCCGATTTTAGTTATTGAACGATAATCGGGAACAATTTTTTGAATATCTTTTTTATCTATGGCAATTTCAGGGATTTTACCATTTTTGATACAGTCAGCAATGGCGGATTTTTTAATTCCATAACAGTCAAATTCTCTCAGATATTTTATAAATAATACCATATTATTTATCTCTGCCAGAAAGTTTTTGCCGAATGATGTTAATATCAACAGATACTCCCGAAGGTGTGGAAACTGTATTTTGAACATTACGTATTTGAGGCGTATCTTGCTGATTATCAAGTTGTTTAGCTTGATAATTTTGAGTCTCCTTCTCAATTAATGATGGAATATCGATTATGGTTGTCGGGCGGTCTTTGAAAAACTTATGATCTTTGACGTCGTTATTAAAACCGATAAACTGCGGAGTTCCGTTTTCATCATTGCCGTTATACATCATCATATGACCGTTACCTTGGGCGTTTCTTCCTTTTATTATAATCAGGCTTCCAGGCTTAAATTTTTTAATATCGTCTAAAAGAGATTGGGAAGAATGTACTTGCTCGGGGGGTTTCTTTTTTAAGTGTTCGGTAAACGTATGCGGATGGGCAACTGTTTCGGCATCTTTCGGTAAGAAGGAAAATCCGCCATAATAGTATTTTAACTCGTAAAGAGGGTAAGTTAAAGATTTGGTGCAATAACCATGATCCAAATCGGTGTTAAGTGAAGAATCTTTAATCTGTTGTGTCACTTGTGCGGTGTGAAAGCTGTTGGTAATGGCTCGGTTGACAATTGCCGGAGTAACAGCTTTATCTATAAGCAAATCACGCGTAACTTGTTGGTTTATTTGTTCTTGGTTGTCTTTCAAAAAATCTTGCGCTTTAATTTTATATTCTTTTTGAATTTCAGGAGCCGCATTTTTATAGCAAGATATTTTTTCGGCTTCGTGGCTACCGGGCAAAATTGCACTTAATGCTACCTGATAGCTTAAGTTATTTATGGTTTCGAGTGAGCAAAGCTTATTAACATTGTCTTTATCAATATGAATAAAGGTAAACTCGCGAATATCTTGATCATTATCTTCTATCGTAAAAAAATAACCTCCTTTGCCGTCTGATTTCGCACTTTCTTTGGCTTTGGCTATTTTAACAAGTAAACTATTGATATTGGAATTTACCATATCAATATATTTGTTTTGTATATCTCGAAAATCTATTTCCATTTAACAACAATCCTACAAACCAATATACTTAAATATAGCATAAATTAGCGGCCGTGTAAACTATAAATTTGTTTTCAGAACAAAAGGTAATTTCAACAAAATTGTTTAATAGAGCCAAAGAAAATTAAAAAACACTATTCAATACAGCAGTCAACCGCCTTGCGTACAAACATCTTCATTTTTGCAAAAGCTGTTTGCGTTTCGTTGGTCTGTTCTACCTTGGAAGATGCAGAAACATCATTGCCGTCAGAAACTTTGGCAGATTTATCGTCGGTTTTATCTTTAGCATCTGTATCCCTAAGCACGAGTCCTGCCGTTGTTACTTTCTCGCTAATTTTTTTTATATCGGCAACATTGTCTTCAATCCACTTGACATCGTTAACATTAAGCATATTCATATTCAGTCCCCAAAACAGGCAATAAAGATCATAAGCCTTGTTAAACATGTCATAAGCCTGTTCTTTATTGCCGAGGCTCTGTTGCTTGGTGCCAACTTCCATCAGCCGCATGGAGCTGGCCAGCAAATGCTTGGAAATGCACCACACTTCTCCTTCATAAGAAGGAATAATTTTCATCATCAGCTTTTTGCGCGTTTCACGAATGTCTTCAATCAGATCATAAAAAGAGTTTTTGCCGGTTTTAGCACCGGAAAATACTAGATGTTCTTCAATGGAAATAAGATTCATTATAGCAATCGTTAAATCTTGGTCGGAAGACAAATCCTTCGGATTGACTTTTTTGGTTGCATCAATACGTTCTACAAATTCTTTAACGTTTTCTGCTTTTTTCATCTCATTTCTCCTCTATAGTTATATATTACTCAAATCAGGTAATACCGGTGTACAAAGTTGCATATAGGAAAATAACCACGACAGCAACACCAAGGAGGTCACTGGTACAAATACTTTTTCAAACGGAAAATGTGCATGTCCATCATTCTTTTTTTTCATCCATTGATAAAAATCGGAAGAATATTTCAACAGCAGCGCACCACAAATGGTTGCAAATAAAAACGGATCAATCCAGAAAATCAAGATAGGTTTCGGCATATAAACAAGATGCGAAATATAAATAAACCCGATCATAGCCACCGACAGCGTTAGCACCAGAAAATTACGTCCCTTAAATTGCCAGCTTTTCTTTTCCATCCATTTCAGCGTCCAAAAGCCGATCAGCATTAAAAAAGCACCAGACCATACCGCGACCACACTGTCATCAACGCCAAGTCGTCGCGCAATTTCAAGTGAGGCCCCCACGGCAACCGTACAAACCGCACATGCAGGATTTGCCAAAGCTTTCAAACTGAAAAAACAAAGCAGTAAAACTGATAAAAACAACATCTTTTCCTCAAAAAAACAATTTTAAACTAGTATCGTCGATATATAAAGCAATGTCAAATCTTTTTTAAGGCTTATAAGCAACAAGAATTATTCTTTTCTGGCTTCCGGTTGGTGTTTTCGCGACAAGTATTGCCAAAAGATGTCGCTTCGGTATTTTTTTGCAGTAAATTGATGATTGGCATCCCAGCCGAAAACCGGCATTCGCACAAAAGATTGGTTAAGCGTATGTATTTGGTCGGCAACAACATTAAGTCGTCCGAGTCGATGGGTAAAATATACGCCACGGTAAAATTCTGTTAGCGGCGTCGTCGCACCGATCAGCAATAAAATAGTCAACAGCGTCCGTCGAAACACGTTTCGATGTTCTGAAAAGCTGGTTATCAAAAAGCGGATAGCATACACACAAAGCACTATAAGCGACGGAATGGATGCGCGCATGCAGAAATTATTTTGTTGATCCAGCCGGAAAAAGGGAATGATGCAAAGTGTCACCACGGCCATTGCAAAAAACAAATGTTTATGGTATGTAGGCGCCAGCAAAGCTGCAATTAGCAAAAATTCAAGCAACATAAAAATAAGTAGTCGCATTGGCGTTGTATAGTCAAAGATATACCAGAGCTTGTCCATCCCTTCCGAATTGGTGATGAAATAAAGCACAAAGACCGGCAACAGCCAAAAAACACCGATAAGATTGGGAATGGAAAAAATCTCCACGACTAAAAAGCTTTTTTTGTCGCCACTTCGCAAAAAGGTCTGCCCCGCGTAGGCAATGGTAAAAATTCCGATTCCTGCCGCCGGATAAGGAGCAAAAAACAGCGTCATCGCCACCAGAAAGCCAAAGTTCCGGATGTTTCGTTCATTATATATCAATAGCGTCACAAGTGCCACAGGAATAAATTGATTGAATACCCAAAACAGGCATGTCGTCAGCGATGAATATTGGATAAAAGTCGCCCACCAGTCCAAATGAAGGACAAAAGGCTGTTCCACGACTTTAAAGAAGAGAATACCGATAATATCCATGCCTGAAAAAAAGATAAATACAATAACCGCTGATGCCAGTTTTTTCCAAGAACCAGTGCGTGTCGCCACCACCAGCAGGGCCAAAATCAATATTACTCCGGCAACGGCATAAACATAAAGCCAGATATTTGCCAGATAAAAATTCCAATAGGCATTTTGGATAAAAGTCGCGCTGATTTTGCCAAATAATGCTGGTAATAGCCAAAAACCCATATAATAAACTAGGGGCGTATCGGCTTTATCATAAAAAACCGGCCATGAATAATTAATAAGATCGCGAAAAACCGCATTACGAAAATGGTAGTCAAAAGATTGATAATAAAAATAACCGATTCCAGCCAAAAAGCACCATATTGTTGCCACAACCGTTAAAAAGAATAAAAAACGCCACGGCAGTCGCCAGTTTTTATTTACCGTTTCGTCTGCAGTCGCGCAAATCTTATACAAACCAACTGTCGTCAACATAATAAGCACAAAGGCTGCGACGTAATTTAACCAGCCTGCAAAAAAAACAATCATAGGCAGCGCCAGATAAACATAAGTGGCGCGATAAAGCGTTTTCAAACAGATACCATTCATATTTCCTCCGACATTTGCCTTTTTACCATTAAAACTGGAAACCTACGATGTCTGGGCATATATTTTCGTTTCAACAGCATCATTGGACAGGCAGTCCGGTGCATAAGAGCATCACGTTACTTGCTCATACCCATTTTAGATCTCAAGGCTTCTGCCTTGCATTTTTCTTTTCCTTAAAAAGCGATAGAACAATGCCACCGAAAAGCAGGGAGAACGTTACCGTCAGTGAATGCCATGTTTCCAGCTCAAGTCCAATTTTTGGCAGAAAAATCTTCAACCCGATAAAAATCAACACAATAGACAACGCATGCTTGAGGTAGACAAAACGATGAACGGCAGCTTCCAGCAAGAAGTATAGCGCTCTAAGACCGAGAATAGCAAAAATATTGCTAGTGTAAACGATAAACACATCATCGGTCAGAAGGAAAATTGCCGGAATACTGTCCAGAGCAAAAACCACATCCATCAATTCAATTATAATCAACGCAAACAACAGCGGTGTAATATAATGTTTGCCACCTTTTTTCGTAATAAAATGTGCCCCGTCTATTTCATGCGTTACAGGAAAATACTTTTCAACAAAACGGTAGATGGAGCTACTTTTAATATTATCTTCCGTATTTTCTTCTTTGTTGTCTTTTTTCAGGCTGTGTATGGCTATTTTGGCTCCGGTATAGATAAGGAACGCCGAAAAGATGTATAAAACCCAATGGAAGTTTTTAATCAAAACATCCCCAACACCGATGAGTAGCGCCCGCATAACAATCGCCCCCAAAATACCCCAGAACAGAACCCGATGTTGGTAAATGCGCGGCACACCAATACTGGTAAATATAATGGACATCACGAAAATATTGTCCATGGACAAGCTTTTTTCCACCAGAAACCCAGTAAAATACTCCATTGCCTTGTTGGTACCCTCTTCATACCAGACAAAAAAACCGAACAGCAGTCCGGCACTGATATATGCTACACAGACCCATAGCGTATGAGCAAAACTTGGAACTTCGTTTTTGCGGTTAAAAACGCATAAGTCCAAAAAAAGTAAAACCATTACGGCAACACCAAAACAAACCCACATGAACTCTTGCGACAAAACAACATGGTGTATAAACAGATATTGTAATTTTTCTAACATTTTTTCCTTCCAAAAAGAAACCCCAATAGGTCTTCCATTTTTATATGCCGAACGGTTGCTCCAAATTCCATATGGTTTGAATAATTTCTTCAACATCCGTATATCTGGCCTGCCATCCGAGAAACTCTTTAGCCTGATTGGCGCTGGCTGTCAATATGGCGGGATCGCCGGCACGCCGCGGTGCATAGTCATAATTGAGCTTTTGGCCGATAACTTTTTCAGCGGCTTCAACAACCTCCCTTACGCTACTCCCCTTTCCTGTACCGAGGTTGACCGTAAAAGAAGCGTTGTCTGTGACAAGTTTTCTGAGCGCAAGCGTATGTGCTTTTGCCAAGTCGGAAACGTGTACATAATCGCGGATACAGGTTCCGTCTGGCGTATCATAATCATTGCCGAAAATAGAAAATTTCTCCCTTTTTCCTATAGCAACTTCCATAATAACCGGCATCAGGTTTTGAGGATTTTTTTCTTTGCCACGAATAGAACCGTCCGCTGCATAGCCGACAGCGTTAAAATAGCGCAGGGCTGCATAATCAAGCTTTCCCAGTTGCGCATACCAGCGCATATTCTCTTCGATGATTGCTTTTGTATAACCATAATAATTAATAGGGCAAATGGGATGCTTCTCATTAACCGGTATATACTGTGGTATACCGTAAACGGCAGCAGAAGAAGAAAAAACGATATGGCGCACACCATAGGTCACCATCGCGTTAAGAACGTTGATAGAGCCACAGATATTATTTTCTGCATATATTTCAGGGCAGAGCATAGATTCGCCGACAGCTTTTTTTGCCGCCAGATGGACAACACCATCAATATTACGCCCCATCGCCACATTCAGTGCATCTTTGTCAAGAATGCAACCGCGGATAAATTCAGTCTTAGGCAATAAATTAATCTCAGAGCCTGTAGAAAGATCGTCAAAGACAACAACATCAAAGCCTTCTTCTAACAGTTGCTTTTGCACATGACTGCCAATATAACCGGCGCCACCGATAACCAAAATCTTCATAGATAATATCCTTAAAATACTAAAGACGATTTTGCTTAGCATGACGTCATAAAAAATAAAAGCCATTTCAGAATTATCCACATAATACGGAGTCGACGGATATTTACAGGCTTTTTATCCACATTATTCACAGTGGGTTGCCTTTGTTCGTGCATTTTTGCAAAGATTGTTTCATAACCCAAAGAAAAGATAGGAAAGGATTCTGATAAAAGATGGAAGAACTGGACATAACGCAATTACCACGCAATATAGAAGCCGAACAGGCTTTAATCGGTGCATTGCTGGCAAACAACAGGGCTTATGAAAAAATATCTGACTTTTTACGGCCAGAGCATTTTTCTGATCCGATTCATGCCCAAGTTTATGAAGTGATGACCAATTTGATCGTCCGCGGGCGTGTCGCCGACGTTATTACGCTGAAAAATTATTTCGAACAGAACGGAACCCTTAACGATGTTGGTGGCATTGCCTATTTGGTAAAATTGTCAGAAGCCTCGTCGCCGTTGACAAATATTGAATATTACGCCCGTTTTATATACGATAAGTATCTGCGTCGCGAGTTGATTTCTACCGGCTACGATATCGCCAGCGAAGCGATGAGTGAAAATCTGGAAGAAAGTACGACTCAGCAGATTGAAAACGCTGAAAAGCGCTTGTTCAATCTAGCCATGCACGGTGACGGGCAAAAAGGCTTTCAAGATTTCGGAACAACTTTAAGAGCAACGTTGGAACAAATAGAAAAATCATATCAGAAGGAAGGACGCATTTCCGGATTGCCGACCGGTTTGGATGAATTGGATCTCCGCACCGGCGGTTTAAACAATTCCGACTTGATTATTCTGGCCGGTCGTCCAGCAATGGGTAAGTCCGCCCTGGCAATGAACATTGCTTATAATGTAGCGGAATATATGTCCCAAAATACCGGGATAGAGCCGCAAGATAAAGGCGTTGCGATCTTTTCGTTGGAAATGTCGGCTGAGCAGCTGGCGGCGCGTATTCTTTCCAGTATCACCGAAACCCCGGGCAATAAGCTGCGTAACGGTAATTTGGAAATGGAGGAATTTCAGCGCATTATCGGTGCTGTAAATGAATATCAAAAGCTACCACTGTATATAGATGATACACCGGGAATCAATATTAATACGATTCGCACCCGTGCTCGCCGTCTGAAAAGAACCAACGGCCTGGGGCTGATTATCATTGATTACATCCAACTGATAAGCGGTTCTAGCGATAAGAAGAGTGAAGGTAACCGCGTGCAGGAAGTATCTGAAATTTCCCGCGGGCTTAAGATTTTAGCCAAAGAGCTGGGGGTTCCAGTCATTGCCTTGTCACAGTTAAACCGCGGCCTTGAACAACGTGATGACAAGCGCCCATTGATGTCTGACTTGCGCGAGTCTGGATCTATTGAACAGGATGCAGATATCGTCATGTTTGTTTTTCGTGAAAATTATTATATTCACAATGCTGAGCCGAAACAAAACATGGGAGAAACAGACGAGCACTTTATCAAGCGCACCGAAGAGTGGCAGAAAAAAGATCGAGAAACGGAGCATCTGGGTGAAGTGATTATTGGCAAACATCGACACGGTTCCACTGGAACAGTCAAGCTGTTTTGGGATGCTGCATATGCCCGTTTCAGCAATCTAGCACCAGAAGATCACCTGCCAGAACAACGAGGATAAACAGAAGTGTCTGCCACAAAACATCCTAATCTCAACCGCAAATATACGACGGAAGAATGGGAAAGTATCTGTTGCCACTGTGGTAAATGCTGTTTGATAAAGTTAGAAGATACCGACAGCGGTGAAGTATATTATACCGACGTAATATGCCGTTATTTCGACGAAGAAAAAATGTGCTGTTCGGTATATGAAAAACGTTGTGAACTCGTACCAGCATGTCTTAAACTGTCGCCAGATAATGTAGATAAACTAGTCTGGATGCCAAAGACATGTGCTTACCGCAAGTTATTTGAAAACAAGTTTTCCTCTACCAATACCACTGTAAAGGGGAGGAGCATTAGGGAAACAGACGTATCTGAAGACGAATTGGAAGACCATATTGTTGACTGGGAAGATTTGTGATGTGTAAGACCGGCATTTTTTCTGGGGCATGGTAATTTCAAGTCAGCGCTCTTGTTGCTTGACCAGTAAGGATATCAGGTTTCATTTTTTTTAATTTCCATCTGCAAGTAATTTTTATCGGCAATATTAATTAGAGACTTGTCTGTCCGCAAAACCTTAGTTTTTTGCAACAGCTTTCAGACAAGATCAAATCCTCGGCAGTGTGGCTTATGGTACATATTCTGTAATTCATATTATTTCCTTTACAAGAGTACATAACACAGATAATATACCATAAGATTTAAATAAAAACACTGATTTAAGAGTTTGCCATGTCAGAAGAATACAGCTTGGAAGAGGAGTGCGATTCGGAAAGTTGCTTTGCAGATTTGTCGGATGTTGAGCCTCTGTTTTGGAACAGAAAGCCATTGGAACAGATGAGCAAACGGGAATGGGAGTTGCTTTGCGATGGTTGTGGCAAGTGTTGTCTGAATAAATTGGAAATAAAAGGAAAAATATATTTTACAAATACTTACTGCCGTTTTTTGAATACAAAAAGCTGTTTGTGTAAAATTTACACCCATCGTTTCCAAAAAGTTAACGATTGCCGTGATATAAATACATCTACGATTCGAGAGAAACCTCGCTGGCTCCCGAAAACTTGTGCATACATACTGTTGGACGAGGGAAGGCCTTTGCCGGCATGGCATCCGCTGATAAGCGGGCGTGCTACGTCTGTTCATGAAGCTGGCATGTCTCTCCAAGAAAGAATATTAATAAGTGAATCTGAGGTAACTGACTATGAAAATTATATTGTTGAGTGGGAAGACCTTTGAAATCAATGCCGATTTGGGCTTTGATATGAAAGTGATTCATTCCGGGCGTTCACGCCGTTTGACACTCCGCATAGATAAAAAAGACCGTATGGCTATTCTGACGATTCCGAAATATTGTTCGCGCAAAAAGGCCGTTTCGTTTGTAGAAAGCCATCAGGACTGGGTAAGGGATAATCTGAGCAAGATACCCGAGCTGAAGTATTTTCAGAATCATGACAAGATAAGTTTGTTTGGCCATGAATACACCATAGAACACAGTCCGATCCGCGGTAACACCAGGTTAGATAAAAAAAATCGCATTTTGTATGTTTCCGGCGGTATAGAGTTTTTGCACCGCCGTGTAAAAGATTTTATCAAAAAACTCGCACTGGAAGAATTTACTGTACGCTCTCAGAAAGTTGCAGACCTGATTGGCAAAACGGTACATAATATCTGTATAAAAGACACAAAATCGCGCTGGGCAAGTTGTTCCACGTTAAATAACATCAATTACAGCTGGCGCCTGGCTCTGGCTCCAGATTTTGTGATTCGCTATATCGTGGCACATGAAGTTTCGCACTTGAAACACCAGGATCATTCGCCGTATTTTTGGGCACTAGTGGAATTTTTGGATGAAGATGCTGCTCGTGGCAGAGAATGGCTGACAGAAAACGGTCACGTGCTGTATATGTATAAATAGCAAAAAAGAGGAAAAAGCGGAAAGAGGTATATGTTTTTCTCATTATTTTTCTTATCCGCTTGCCAGATAATCCAGGAAGAAATGTCGTTCATCAATCCCATATTTTACAGCAAAATGGAGTCGTTGAATAATATGTGAGATATAAAAATACCCCCCCCCGACGACATTTGACATAGACAACCGCCACAGCACGACCTGATACAAAGATTGCAAAATGAGGGAAAAGTAACAGTAAAAAGAGAGTATTGTAACTGCACGTACCAATTGAACAAAATGCAGAGCTTACAAGATATCTAAGGTATAAGAACAGAAAAAACTCCACCTGTGTTATAAAAAATCAATACCCAAAAAAATTTAGCCTAGGATGGTGTAACTTTTTAGTTATATATTCATATCTTTTCATTATAAAACTAACAAAAAAGCCACATTTAAGCTAAACGTGACTTATAGACAAAACAAAAAAGCTTCCAAAAACTAAAAGGAAAATTTCCCATTAGTAAGAAACTATAAACAACCTATGACACAAAGTTAATATATTGTCTCATTGATTATAAAATTTATAATCCATCGTCTTTACGCGTCGGCTGAACTGGCATATAACCGACCCCACCGAAATATTTCTCCATAAAGGTCTCTTCGCTACCCAAAACTGGCGTGGTATCTTTTGAAATCGTAATGTTCCGACCGTTTTCCTTAGTCAGTTCTACGACTTTTTGTACCTTGCCGTCATGATCAAACTCTATGGCCAACACGTTGCGTTCCAGCTCCTCCGGCTCAAAAAAAGCCATTCTTTTCATCGTCGAGTTCATATAAATCCAAGTTCGGTGGTCAAGGCTGGTAATCACACTGGGCGAACCTAAAAGCTGCCGAACGTCACTTTGTGCCATTCCTCGTTTAATCTGCATAACATCGTCTTTGGTCGGTATATTCCCTTCCGTCTGGATAAAATACTCGTTGGAACACGCCCCGAGCATCATCACGACCGCAGCCGTTGAAAAAAAAACTTTGTTTATTGACATAGCGCTATCCTTACAATTATATAATGAACAATATAAGCCTATATCACAAGGAAAAAAGGAATGCAAAAAGATTTTTCTTATCCGTTGAAAATTGAGGATATCAATCAGGGCGAACAGGAATACAAACTTTTGGCCAATAAGGCGCAGTTGGAAACACTACGGGAAATTCTGCAAGTTCCTGCTGTGAATTATTTTGAGGCAGACATTAGATTAAAATTTCAAAAAAAACGTGGCATTCTTAATGTTTCTGGGCAGGTGCGCGCCAGTTTGGGGTTGATAAGTGTCATTTCTCTGGAGCCGTTTGACCGCGATTATAAAACCGATTTTACATTGACTTATGATACGAATGCCACTTATGAGCAAATCCGAGAAATGGATGATGGGATAGAAATCGACGTGCCGGATATAGTCATTGGCGGCAAGATAAATTTGGGTGATATCGCGATTGAGCAGCTGGCGCTGGTGATGGAAGACCATCCTCGGCAGGCAGGTGAAGAATTTTCCCCACAAATAGAAGACTATACGCCACTACGAGAAAATCCGTTTGCCGTCCTGTCAAAATTGAAAAAGTGATTAAAAAACAAAGGTCGTCTTTTTTTCATACAATAAGAATGCCATTCCCTTTTTCATAGGGAGCGGCATTCTCATGAGAAGATTTTCGCTTAGCGTAAAAAAACTTCATACATCACAGAGAACTTTTTGCTTTTTCCTCAAAAGTACAATCATTTCTCGGGTACCAGTTCTAAAGATTTCTTCTATCAGCTCGAGGGGAAGCTGATAGTATTTAATCAAATCCATCTTTACAAGATCACCACACCAACCAAAATAATTGTTTCTTCCATTGTCTCCGTGGAAAATTTTCAGTACCTGCTCTTTGGGCAGCCTTTGCAGCCACGACAAACAGCGCATAAGATTACCCTCATTTTCGCGGACGATTTTATCAAAAAGCTCATCCGGAATCCTTTCCTTTTTTGTTGCCAAAAGGTTGATTTCGTCTTCGGTAAATTTGTAACGGTAACCGTAACAAAAAGTTTTCACTAGTCGTTTGGGCTCCACCAGATGATATTTCGCCAGAAATTCCAGAAGCTTAAGCCCACCATCATCTACGTAAAGCTCAGCCAGAAGAGTTGACGGAACGCTTCCTCTGTCAGCCAGACAGTTAATAACCTCATCGGTAGATAAACTGCCAAAGGCATGAAACACGAGGCTTATTAGCCTTTTGTTGCCGGAGTCAATAATCGTTTTTACTGAGCACGGAGAAAGCTCACAACAAAACCCACTTCGACTCATCAATAATGCCAATAAAGCATAATCCTCAGTAGCAACAACGTCTTGTTCCAGAGTATCAGTACCTATCTGGTTAATGATACGGTAGGCCAAAATCTCTCTTTCATGCATGTTTAAATTTTTCATAATTAGGTTTTAATAATAAGACAAATCTATACATTATACAATTTCATTGTATCATATTTTTCAGCAGTGTTCAAGAAAAAAAGTTTTATGTATTTTTTAATTTAGTAAACAACAACCGTTGGTTATTTAACGTATTATTTTGGTTGGTATAGTGATCTTGTAAAGATAAGTTTTTTGTCGGCATACGGCAACAAAGAGCAAAAAGTTGTTTTGTCACGGTATTATGCGAAAAACTTAAAAAAGTAAAAAAAACTCTTGCCAAATAGATTTTTTTTATATAAAAGCAAACTCAGAAACCCTTGTGTAATTCTGTTACGGATTTTACAAGAGTTGTTTGTGTCAAATAAATTTTTAATTAAAGAGTTAAAGAAATGGCTACACCAAAGAAGAAAACATCGCAATCTCGCCGCAATATGCGCCGTTCGCATGATGCTTTGCAGCCCAATGCTTATCATGAATGCCCGAACTGTGGTGAATTGAAGAGACCTCATAACGTTTGCCCGAAATGCGGCCAGTATGATGGTAAAGAAGTAATTGCTCAGAGAAAAGAAGAAGTGTAATTATCTGACAGATTTTTAATTTTAATCTATTTTTATGGAGCAAGTTTTGTCTGAAAATAATCTGGTCATATCAATAGATGCTATGGGGGGGGATAAATCCCCCAAAGTAGTAATTGAGGGCTTAGTTCTAGCACATAAAAGAAACCCCGATATCCGATTTCTTGTTTATGGCGACAAGCTGAAAGTAAGCGCGGAAATTGACAAATTTCCTGCTTTAAAAGATGCCTGTCAGATTTTTCATACGGAAGAATTTGTCCATAATGAAGATAAGCCATCACACGTCATTCGCAATCGCGAAACCAGTATGTATAAAGCCGTGGAAGCCGTTAAGAAAGGTGAAGCGATGGCTGTTGTTTCTGCCGGAAACACGGGAGCGCTGATGGCTATTTCCAAATTGCTGTTGAAGACAATTCACAAAATACACCGCCCCGCGATTGTCAGCATTATGCCACATATTAATGGGCGCTATGTTATGTTGGATTTGGGTGCTAACACTGAATGCGACGGTATCAATTTGGCAGAATTTGCCATTATGGGCAATATTTTTGCCAAATATTCGCTGGGAATTGAAAGGCCACGAGTCGCCCTAATGAATATTGGAGCAGAAGAGATGAAAGGCAAGGGCGAAATCCACGTAGCCGCCCATATCATCAAAAATACCCATTTAAACTTAAACTTTATCGGATACATCGAGCCACATGAAATTCCAAATGACAAGGCGGACGTTGTTATTGCCGATGGTTTTTCTGGTAACATTGCCTTAAAGTCGGTAGAAGGTACCAGCCAGTTGTTAATGCGACTGATAAAAAAGTCTGTCAAGCAGTCGTTCTTAGCCAAGATTGGTTTGCCGTTTATGTTTGGTGCTATGAAAAAATTAAAAAAGACAATGGATCCACGTTTGTATAACGGGGCCATGTTTGTAGGCTTAAATGGCTTGTCAGTTAAAAGTCACGGAGGGACGGATGCTTTCGGATTTTCTGTTGCGGTGGAAAATGCTGCACGTCTGGTACGCAAAGACTTTGTCGGTTCTATCCGCCGCGAGTTGGAAAATATAGATTTGGATGAATTATCACAGGAAGCTTGCTATGAAGTGTATTAGAACGGAAATCATCGGTTGCGGACATTATTTGCCGGCCAAGATATTAACAAATGATGATTTATCAAAGATGGTAGAAACCAATGACGAGTGGATAAGTACACGCACGGGGATTCGCTCACGCCATATTGTAGCCGAAGGAGAACTAACATCGGATATGGCTATACACGCCGTGGAAATGGCAATGAAAAAAGCTTCCGTGACAGCAAAAGATTTAGACCTGGTTATTGTGGCAACATTAACCCCGGATAATACAACGCCTTCGGTAGCCGCTCGTGTTGCCGGAAAGCTTGGGGTTAAGCCAGGAATGCCAGCGTTTGATATCGGCGCCGCCTGTTCAGGCTTTGTTTATGCTATCACAATGGTGGACAACATGGTGCGTCTGGGACAGATCAAGACCGCAGCGGTCATCGGCGTGGAAAGCATGTCCAAAGTAACCGATTGGACAGACCGTAATACCTGCGTTTTATTTGGCGATGGTGCAGGAGCAGTTATTGTCCGAGCCAAAGAAGGTGATGGTACTCCTACAGATACTGGGGTTCTGGCAACCAAACTGTATGCGGACGGAACTGAATATGAGCAACTATATACAACCGGTGGCGTTTCATTAACCCAAAATGCCGGTTTTGTTCGTATGAACGGTAAAGAAGTCTTCAAATTCGCAGTCGGTGCAATGACCGATGCGTGCTACAACGTTATGGAGCAGGCCGGTATCTCAGCAGAAAATATAGACTGGTTGTTGCCGCATCAGGCTAATATCCGGATTATAGCTGGAGTTGGGCAAAAACTGGGTATTCCGACCGAAAAAGTAATCATTACCGTGGATCATCACGGTAATACATCGGCAGCTTCCATTCCGTTGGCATTATCCGAGTCAGTAGCCGGCGACAAAATCAAAAAAGGAGACATGGTGCTGATTCCAGCTATGGGGGCGGGCTTTACGTGGGGTGGACTTTTGGTAAGATTTTGAATGTAAACCATAAAAAATTACTATGCATAATTTAACGGAAGTATTGAATTGTTTTATACGCAGATTATACTCTAAGACAGGAATGATAATTATTTATTTTGAGGAAAGGTAAAACATGACAACGATAACTCGTGCCGATATCGCAGAAAAGATTTGTGAAGAAATAGGATTGTCGCGCAAAGATGCTGGTGACATCTTAGATATGGTTATTGATGAAATCAAAAGCGAGCTGGTAGCCGGTCGCGATGTAAAAATATCATCTTTTGGGTCGTTTTTGTTGCGACATAAGAATGCCCGCATCGGCCGTAACCCAAAAACCGGCGTGGAAGCGGAAATTACGCCACGTACGGTCATTTCTTTCCGACCATCCCAAGGGCTGAAAATCGCTGTCAACAAAATAGCGGATGCTGGTTCGGATAAATAATTCGGAATAGTTAAGATAAAAGTTAGAAGGGCGGTTGGAACAGTGACAGAGTAAACCGTCCTTTTGTTATAAAAAAGGAGAAGACGGAATGAGTGTAAATAAATCAAAATCGGCATTTCGCAGCATTGCAGAAGTTTCGGAAGACCTGGGGGTTGCACCGCATGTGTTACGTTTTTGGGAAACAAAATTTGTTCAGATAAAGCCTATGAAAACCAAAAGTTCTCGTCGTTATTACCGTCCCGATGACGTTGCTCTTTTGGTATGCATAAAAGAGCTTTTGTATGAACGCCGGTATACTATAGAAGGAGTGCAAAAGCTGTTTAAAAACCGTTCAGCTAAGGATATTTTGGGAAAAGAAATTCTGAAAGATTTTTTTGAGGATGAAGAGCAATCTGCACCAAGACCCGTTGAGGTTATTTCCACTGTACCAGATATTACCGCTGCCATAGAGGAATTGCGTCACATAAGGAATGAGCTGGCATCAATGATTTCAGTCAGCTGAGCGGCATCAAGCAATGAAGATTTTGTATTACTTGGCAAAAGGTCTTTACAAACCGCGGGCAGAAATTTATGCTGACCATACCAAATATCGTAAGGGTTGCTGATGCAGAAAAAAAAAATTACTAACTTCTTATTACCTTTATATCTGCTGACGTGGCTGACCGCAGCATTATATCTGGGAGCCGCACACGAACCTTTTGCCGATGAGGCACAGGCTTATCTGATTGCACGTGATGCTTCTCTTTCAGAGTTGTTCGCCAGACTGGCGCGTATAGAAGGAACGCCACCTCTATGGTTTTTATGGTTGAAATTATGGTTAGCTTTGGGATTGCCGTATACATTGCTTTATACAACATCGATTTTGCCAAATTTTGTGGCAGTAGCATTGTTTGTTTACAAGTCGCCATTTTCGATATCGATACGTTTTCTTTTTCCGCTGACATATTACATATTTTACCAGTATAATATTGTTTCACGTAATTATAGCCTGTTGTTTTTGGCTGTTGTCATCGTAGCAATGGCATATCGTGGTCGCTGGCGTATGCCGTTAGGATATGCGGCGACATTGATGTTTATGGGAATGGTCTGCATGCATGCATTGGTGCTATCCGGAGCGTTGGCACTGATGTGGCTGTGTGAAATCTGTGCAGCACGCCATAAGTCGAAAACAAAACACTTGGAAATGAAAAAATTATCGGGATTATCCGGGCAAACCAAAGCTGCATTTCTGCTGTTAACGTTATATGGTCTTGGTAGTCTGGCTATGTTATGGCCGGCATCGTCCAACGAATATATGGCAGATTTTATCAATCAGCCAGCGTATATTATTCGCAATGTATTTCATCTGGTTTCCATGGGGCTTGTTGTTTCGGTTTGCAGTGTTCCTGAAAATTTATTGTACATTTACATCGGGATAATATATTTTTTAGGCATGGTCATTTTGTTAACCCGTTATTTCAAAAAAGAATTTTTCTTTTTATTTTGTCCGTTACTGGTTTTTATGGTTCTTGTGCCGTTTAAGCCGTGGCATATAGGTATTTTGATTTTAACGGCACTGCTAATATGCTGGCAGCATGCAGAAAATAAAAAATATCCGCCGTTATGGCGCCTGGCAATGGTACTCCTGTTTGCCATACAGATAAGTTGGAGTAAGTATGCCTTTGCCCGTGATAAAAAAGAAGTATATTCGTCGGGCAAAACAGTATATGAGTTTATACAACAACAAGGTATTCCAATGGATAAAACTTTGCTAGTAATGTTTAATGCCGTTTCGGTCATTCCGTATAGTGACACAGGTTTCGGTAGCTACTGGGATTGGCAACAACACGGATATGTTCGCAAAATAAGCAGAAAACAGCTGGAAAATTGCCAGGCTTTTATTGTCAACGGAGAGTATTATGAGATATATAGAAAAGATTTGGACGCAAAACAAAAAGAATACGGATTTAAAGTAAAAAAATTTCCGAGTAGCCACTTTTTTGCAATAACGGACAAGTCATGGGATGAAACGCTGTATGTATATTACAAAGGGAAGTAAATGAAAGTGCAAGCAGCGAGTATGAACAGCGGCAAAAAGAAAAGTGAGGAGAAAAAATGACTCGGAGCTTATTTTTATGGGTATATGCCACCTTAAATCTTGTTTTTCTATACTATCAAGGAACCTTTTTTATTGGCAATCATGACTGGGACTGGGTCAAAGGTACCACACAAGTTTTAAACTTGGGTACTGGGCTTTTTGAGGGGCGTTACAGCAAATTCATTCTCAATACTGTGCTTTTTGGTGGTCAAATCATGCCTTTACTGAATACTTGGTTGGCATTTGCATTGTTGGCCTTTGGGGCAAGCCTGTTACCGCATTACTGGCAGATAAAAGGACGAACAGCACAGACAATGGTGGCATTACTGCCGGCATTGCTACCATTTGTTCTTGGCTGGCTTTATTTTCCGATAAACATTTTGGGCAATTTTATGGCAGTACCGGCAGTCATCGGCGGATTGATACTGGTTGAAAGAAAAGAGAAGGTAGCCATCATCACCGGTATGTTGTGTTTTTTACTGGCTCTGGGTGTATATCCGAGCGTTGTGGAAACGATGATCGTTTGCTGGGCTGTACGCTGTCTGCTGGCCTCAGCCGATGAGAGGAGAAAACAGGGGCAAGCACTGGTATGCATAATTGTCAGCCTTATTATATTCGCCATATTATTAAAAATTTTAAAAGCAGCCAGTATTGTTTATGCCGATCATTACAATATGCAGACGGCGTCGTTATGGGAGATGTTTGTCCGCCTGCCAGCTATGTCTGTTTTGATTTTGGAGCAATTGGCGGACAGTGTGCCTTTTCAGCCATCATCTTTAAAAATATGCGGTTTGATATTGATAGTGGCGGCATTTATCTGTTCCCTGCAGCATGCGGTGTCTGTCATCAAAGTATTGTTGTTGTGGAGCATTGCTCTCGGTGCAACAGTATTAAGCGCCTGGGTAGCTGTCGTTTCAGATGAAGTAGCCTATATGCCACGGATAAATTTCTACGGGTTGAATTTTATTTATGCCGGTGCTGCGGCCATATTATGGTCTTCCGACAAAAATATATGGAAAAATATAGCATTTGTTGTCGGCAGTATTATGCTGTTTCTGGCCGTCAATGCCGATGTGGCGGCTCAAAAAGTGTGGCAAGCCGGAAAAATTGCGGAAGAAAGGCTAGTGGAACGCATTTCATCACGGTTGGATGAACAAGGTGCCATCCGTTGGGAAACAGGGTTACGAACGCCGTGGATACCTGTTATTGCTGGCGAATTGCCACTGCGCCCGCGTTATTATGGTCGTCCGTATGAACATTCAGGATCCTATGTACTGAATGCTTCATTTATCGTTCGCCATATCCCGTCCGGTATGTTTAATTTTTATGCAGCCAGTCCTGTTTTTGCCGGATTGTCGCAAATAAGGGAAATAACGCCGGCGATGCGTGCCTTTTTGACACAGGACGGTCGTCCATGGCCAGCGGTATCTTCCGTATTTTTGGATGAAAACTATGCTATTGTTTTACTAACTGTAGAAGGATTGGCAGCAATCAGAAATCAAATGCCGCAATAAGGTTAAAAATAATTGAGCGTTTTTCTTTTATTTCTTTTTCTTAGATGGTACGTTGGGCACGCTGCTTTTTGTTCTAACAGCCTGTATTTTTTTTCATTTTTGTCTTCGCAACTTTTCTTTGAATTTCGATTTAAAAATGCCTGTTTCAGGGCGATTTTGACAGAATTTAGGGCTAACTGTTTTTTTACATCAGCTCTTGATTTTTCATCCTGTTTTTCCTACATAATGAAGTAAAGGAGAAACAGAATATGAATATTGAAAAATATACAGTTAAAACACAGGAAGTGGTAAAAAGTACGGTTGACTTAGCCATAAAAAAAGGCAATCAATTTGTTACACCGTTGCACCTGTTGGCGACCATTTTGGATTTAAAAGACCCGACGATGGAACATCTTATCAGCGAAAGCGGGGGTAATCTACCAGTTTTGCAGGAAAACATTGCCTCTGAACTTGAGAAGTTGCCGGCAGTTTCGGGAGAAAACGTTCAAAGTTCACTCTCGCAAGAATTAAGCCGTTTGTTGCTCGAGGCTGAAAGTTTTGCTGAAAAAAATAACGACAAATTCGTTACATTGGAGCGGTTGCTACAGGTTTTGGCACAATCAGCTGGCAACAAAGCTTCCGAACTTTTAAAATCCAGTGGGGTTAATCCGGTTAAACTGAATCAGGCGATCGCTACCTATCGCAAAGGGCGACTTGCTGATACTGAAACAGCTGAAGATACATTTGAAAGCCTGAAGAAATTTACTATAGATTTGACTGCACGCGCCAAAGAAGGTAAACTTGATCCGGTTATCGGGCGTGATGCTGAAATTCGTCGCACAATACAGGTTTTGTCACGGCGTACAAAAAACAATCCAGTGCTTATCGGTGAACCTGGTGTTGGTAAGACGGCGATTGTTGAAGGTCTGGCCATGCGCATTATTAACAATGATGTACCCGAAAGCTTACGTCACAAGCGTCTGCTCGCTCTAGATATGGGGGCGCTGATTGCCGGAGCAAAATACCGTGGCGAATTTGAAGAGCGCTTAAAATCAGTGTTGAAAGAAGTGGAAGAGGCTGAAGGGACTATCATTTTGTTTATTGATGAAATGCACACGATTGTTGGTGCCGGTGCCAACGAAGGTTCCATGGATGCCTCTAACCTTCTGAAACCAGCTCTGGCACGCGGTGAATTGCATTGCGTCGGTGCAACAACCCTTAACGAATATAAAAAATATGTTGAGAAAGATGCAGCACTTGCCAGGCGTTTCCAACCGGTTTATGTTGACGAGCCAAACGTGGAAGAAACTATTACCATTTTACGTGGTATTAAAGAGAAATTTGAACTGCACCACGGCGTTCGCATTTCCGATGCGGCTTTGATTGCAGCTGCAACGCTGGCCAACCGATATATCGCTGACCGTTATATGCCAGATAAAGCAATTGACCTGATGGATGAGGCGGCTTCTTCCCTGCGGATGACGATTGATTCCAAACCGGAAGAATTGGATACGCTTGATCGTAAAATCTTGCAATTAAAGATTGAAAAAGAAGCGTTAAAGAAAGAAACCGACGAAAATTCAAAATCCCGCTTTGCCGATGTTGAAAAAGAGCTAGTCAACCTAGAAGAAGAAGCACGTTACCTTGATGCAAAATGGAAAATGGAAAAACAAGATCTACAGCATATTACCGAAATTAAAGATAAGCTGGACAAAGCTAGGAGCGAAGCACAGATCGCCGAACGTAACGGACTTTATGAGCGTGCAGGTGAGCTACAATATGATATTATCCCAAAGCTTTATGCCGAATTAACAGAACTGGAGAAAAACACTCAAAAGAAAGAGCAGCAAACCGTGCAGCCGGAAGATATCGCCAAAGTTGTTTCTAAATGGACTGGCATCCCGACTGATAAAATGCTTTCTTCCGAACGGGAAAAATTGCTACATCTGGAAGATTCTCTCAAAAAGAGAGTGATCGGACAAGATGAGGCAGTTGAAGCTGTTGCCAATGCAGTGCGACGCTCCAGATCCGGCATTTCCAATCCGAACCAGCCCATCGGCTCTTTCCTGTTTTTAGGACCAACCGGTGTTGGCAAAACCGAATTGAGTAAGAGCCTGGCAGAATTTCTGTTTAATGATGAAAATGCCATGTTGCGCATTGATATGTCGGAGTATATGGAAAAACATTCCGTGGCGCGACTTATCGGCTCTCCTCCAGGATATGTCGGCTATGAAGAAGGTGGTATCCTAACTGAAAGCGTTCGCCGACGTCCTTATCAGGTTATTCTGTTTGATGAAGTGGAGAAAGCGCATCCCGATGTGTTTAATATCCTGCTGCAGGTCCTGGATGACGGCAGATTAACAGACAGCAAAGGGCGGACGATGGACTTCAAAAACACCATTATCATCATGACTTCCAACCTCGGTGCTGAATACTTGATTAATCCGGAATTGACGTCGGAACAACAAACTGAAAAGGTTCTGGAATCTTTGAAAACAGCTTTTCGTCCCGAATTTATCAATCGTATTGACGATATTGTCATCTTTAAACGGCTGACAAAGGAAAATATTAAATCTATTGCCACATTGGCAATGGCCAATATTGAAAAACGCTTGGCTGACCGTGGTATTAAACTGCGGTTGACCCCGACAGCCGATGAGTGGATTGTTGAACATGGATACGATGAAGTATATGGTGCACGCCCACTCAAACGGCTGCTTAAAAAAGAGTTGGAAAACAAATTGGCCTATGCTCTTTTAGCTGATGAAATTTATAATAATTCGGTAGTTGAGGTTGATACCGATAATAACGAGCTGGTTTTTAACAAATAATTAAGGTGCGCCTGTTATAAAATCCCTGCAATCAATTGCAGGGATTTTTTGTATCGGGAAAAGTTTTATGACTGCCAAATTGAAATACGTTTTGCTTGCCGTTGTTTTTTTGCTGGGATATACCAGTTTATCTTTTGAACTTATCGTTTTGCGGCAGCTGATAAACTTTGTTGGTTCAAATACACTGATTACCTCCGTAGTTATGGCTTTCATTTTACTATTTTTATCGGTCGGTTATTATATCGGTTCGGTTATACATTTTTCCCGACGGCCAGTACGTATTATAATGGTTAATTTTGCCAAAATTTTAATCGTTTGGTACATTATTGCCGGCTCTTATTATCTGCTTGAAGTTTATTTTTATCTGATATTTTTTTCGGGATTGCGTTCAAGTTTGGGGTTTGTCTTTGTCTTTTCAGCAGTTTTCCTTGCTTTTCCTTCCGTCTGTCTTGGTTTTATCACATCTGTTGCCGGACGGGTTTTACATCGTTACGATACAGATTATACCGGACGCTTTATGGCGGTTGATACTATCGGTAGCGTTCTCGGATCTTTGGCGACAACATTGATATTTATGCCGGTTTTTGGCGTAGCGACTACGGTGGTTATTCTAACCATTGCCGCCACTGCCACTACTCTGTTGCTTTGCCCATGCCGGCAACGCAAAGAAACGCTGGCTTTATCCTTGCTACTGATACTCTTTGCTATTACTGTAAATAATGAAAAATTTATGAATCGTAACCATACACTGATTAAAGATGATGCCATCTCACGTATTGAAATAGAACCGGATGATTTTGACCAGAGCGGACGCCCGCAGTCAAAAATTTTGCACATCAACGGATCTTTTTCTTCCAAAGTATCCGAAAAAGAGGAATTGATGTTCGGCTATGTGCGTTTTATTAACGATACTTTCATTAAAACGCTCCCAAAAGATAAGCCGCGTGATATTCTTATTCTTGGCGCTGGTGGCTTCACCATCGGGTTAAATGACAGTTTTCATCATTACACCTTTTTGGATATAGATAAAGATCTTAAAGATATATCCGAACAGGAGTTTTTACAAAAAAAACTGCCCGAAAACCAAAAGTTTATTGCCCAGGATGCCTATTTGTTTATGCTTAATGCAACACATAAATATGATCTAATTGTGGTTGATGTTTATTCGGCTGTGCGCAGTATCCCGATGAATTTTGTTACAACCGATTTTTTCCAAAAAGTAAAATCACATCTGAAAAATAACGGAATTATGGTGGCCAACATCGTGACTTCACCTTCTTTTGACAATGAATTTTCCAGACGTATTGACAATACACTGCGACAAGTTTTTCCTCGTTATTTACAACGTCAGATTTTAGGTTATTATAATCCTTACCATAGTGAGAAAGGTTTTATGGCCAATGTTGTTTATGCTTATTATAACCGCCCTGTCGATGATGTTTTTTATACACTGAATAAGAATTCGTCTTTATACGGACAATGGTAATAAAAAGCTTTACACACCTTTAAAAATATAGTATAATATTTTTGATGTTAAAATTTATATTTATGGAGGTTGTTATGTCCGGCGAGCGTTCAGAGCTGAAACAAAGCCTGAAAGAAGATGCCTGCAAAATCTGGAACAAGATTAAGACGGCGACCGTTCGTTATGGCAAATACGGCCTGGTGATGCTGGGGTTGTCAACGCCTGTCTCTGTTGCCTCAGTTGTGGAACAATCTTCTGAGCACAAGCAATATATACAAGATATGAATAATCGCGAAAAAAGGTTTGAAAACAGATTGAAAATTTATGAGTTAAACGAACGACAAAACAATACCATCTATCAAAACACACAAACTATCGGTGGAGAGCAGACTTTTATAGACTGGAACAAAGTTGCTGGACAGTCTTTGCAAATGCCGTGGTTAAAAAACGATACCAAGCAGAAGGCTCTTGACATTTATAATAAAGCTATCGACAACCATATTTCCAGTGAACTTTCTATTCAGGAACTTCTGGAAAAAACAGGTGTTACCCAAGCGGACATTCAGGCAGTTGTTGATAAAAATCCGGACATGGCCTTTTGTTTTACACCGGGCGAGAAAGGCAAAGCTATTTGTAAGACTGCACGGCAAGTGACGGGGCAACCACAAGGCAAATGTCTTTCCGGCATGCAGACCATTGTAGCTAATTCCGGTATCGGCATTGATATCGGTCGCAACAATCCGGACTGGCCGGAAACTGAAGTCGGTGCAGGACGTAGCAACTCTGCCTGTAATATCTCTGTTCCTTTGGAAAAGACCGGACAGTTTATTACGGTTGCATTAGACAATGAAGCCTATCAAAAACAGGGATTTTCCCCTGAATATCTTAAAATGCAGGAGATTAACGGTAAAATACCCATTGGCACCATCGTTTCTATTGACAACAAATTACCGGATGAAATATCTGGTCGTAAAATTCGGACTTCCAGCGAAAAACACGGACACACATGGACCCCGTGTGGCAACGGCGTATATGCCAGTGACGGAGTGGAAAGAAATATCCATTTTCACAATTATGGTAAAAAGGTATATATGTCCTATGCCACAGATTGCACCGTACCTAAAGAAATGGCTTTAAAATGTATTGAACAGGCACAAATCCGCCAGCAAAAAGAGCAACAACTTACCCAAACTCGCATTTGGGAACAGCAACAGACGCGATAAAAGAGAAACGATGACCAATACGGAAAATCTAAAGAGGTGGTGCTGTTACCGACCAAGCGCAGTTATTGCTCAGAAACAGTGAAAATAACAAAGCTATGGATCTGCCAGGTGTGAATTACGGCTCACTGGCACGCAATGTCATGGAAAAGGTTTTACCTTTCGCAGAACGATTTGATACATATGTTTGGCAAAATATCAGATATTCCGAAAAATATCGCCGATAAAATCTCTAAAAACGAACGCCTAAATGGGCCGCAGAGTAGCCAAAGAAATCGCCCCAACGTATGTGTGAAAATGACGAGTAGAAGAAAATGCCGACTATTAGAACAAAAGCAGCGAGCCCAAGCCCAAAGTATCATCTCAAAAAAAGAAATAAAAGAAAGCTTTAAAGAGAGTATAGTTTCAGCTTCAACACCATTGGTCAAACCTGAAACGCCAACACAAGAAGAAAGTAGGAAAGAAGTTAAGAAACTTTAGAACAAGAAAATGAAGAAATGGCACGAAAATAGGTAATATCAAGGCATGGTATCACCAAACCAACCTATTATCGGTATAAGGAACTATTATGAAAAAAATTATGGAAAAAACTTTTGCACAATCCAACGCCGGTGAAATCATCTTGGATTTGGTAAAAAAAAGGAGAAAATCCCCGAAAAGTCTTTGACCTGCCAGAAAAATACGCGATTATATATAGGTATTTTCAAAAGGCCAGGAAGCACCACGATGAATTTCTGATCAATATCTTTGACAGACTAAGCGCAAAAGAGATGGCATTGCTTTTACTGTGTGACGTTATTGAAAACGGCTGAGACGTTATTGGGATTATAGGTGATATCCGTGGCTTGCCAAACGCAAAAAAGATAAGCATAATTTTGCTGGAATGTGTTAACTTTTACGATAATAAGCTCAACGATGAACCTGTGTACGAGCTCATATCTAAAGTCAGTCCCAAGACATACAGGCAATTTCATAACGTGTATGCACAAGGTATGTTTCAAGGGGCGTCGGGTGCACGATGATATATGTGCAAGAAGAAGGGATATGTATCCGAAGTACTGACAGAAGTCATGACAAAGATTTTAAGCCATATAGGTTAGGAATAGGAAAAACCAAAGCCAGATTGTTTGTCATCGCATAAGAAATTCCAATACCAACCTGCCAGGCAATTATTACTTGTAGTGATGCTATTATAACGAAAACTCCCCTTTTTTTGATAGAATAAACGATTCAGGAAATTTACTAAAAGCAGAATTTTGTGCTGAAATATCGACACGAATCGACACGAAACGACCGAAAACAGCAACAACCGCTTGCAAACAATGCCTGATAAAACGCTAAAAAACTATGGAAATACAAGCGGTTGTATTGGTAGGCGCGCAGGGATTCGAACCCTGGACCCACTGATTAAGAGTGATGTATTTACATAAATAAAATCAAATACTTAAGATGTGATTTTTAACTTTTGTGTTAAATTTGTGCAAATTTACCCTTAGACCGCGTCCTTTATCTGCTTTGCTGACGCGTCAGAAAAATGTGTTTTGATATATCTGTCCAGCGTCCCCCAGCAACAATTCGTCAGGCGGGCAATTTGTTTTTTGGAAACGCCTTCATCAAGAAGTTTTTTTATTTCATCGTGACGTTCTTTTAGTTTGGAATGCGTAAATCCAAATGGTCTGCCAAGGTGTCTGCCCTCATCTTTAAGCCGTTGCAGAGAATTTTTAGTACGTTCCGAGATAAGCTGGCGTTCAATTTCACTGGCCAGAGAAAAGGCAAAAGCAAGGACTTTAGATTGAATATCCGCTCCCAGGCGGTAATTTTCTTTCAATGTCCACACCTGACATTCTCTTTGCAGGCAAGTCTGCAAAATCCCCATAACCTCAAGCATATTCCTGCCAAGACGAGATATTTCCGTTGCAATCAGAGTATCACCTTTTTTCAGACGTTTTAACACTCTGTTTAGTTTTCTGTCCTGTAGTTTTTTACGAGAAGAAATCACTTCTTCTGCCCATTTATCAATAACAATATTATTCCGTTTAGCAAAGAGTTCTATTTCGTGACGCTGGTTAGCGCAGGTTTGCTGTTCGGTACTTACCCTAATATATCCATAAATCATTTCTTATCCTTGTTTAAAAACATCATCCATAACCGAGATAACCCTGTTATTAAATGGATGGGCGTATTTAAGCGTTGTTTTGATATTTGAGTGCGCCAGCGAGTCTTTGACCAGGCGCAAATCTCCGGTAGAATTATATATCCATGTAGCGTGCGTATGGCGCAGGGTATGAATGGTATAATGTGGAAGTCCGGCGCGTTTAAGCGCATTGTTCCACGCTTTATTTATCCTTTTTACCGGCATTCCCTTATAGGTAAATATATAATCAGAGTTATGGGGCAGGGTATCAAGTAATTCCTTTAAGACCGGAAAAATGGGTTTGCGCTGCATTTTTCCACCCTCAAATTTACAGTCTTTTACTCTGATGATAATTTCATCGCCGACAATATCCGTCCATTTCAGATTTAAGATAGTTGAGATTCTTAAGCCGGTATAAATAGCGGTTAAGATTATCGGCTTAATGTGCGGGGCGGAATTATCAACGATTTTGTTTACGGTTTGCCAGTCCGCAAAGTATTTCACATTTTCCGCCGGTTCTTTACGCATAAATTGCCTGATGTTAATATCCGGCAAATTTATTTTATGTAACCGGCAACGTGAAAAAACAGCCGACAACAAAGCCAGATAGCGGTTGATAGTGGCGTTTTTTCTGTTTTCAGCGTCTTTTGCCCTTATAAAAGCGGTAATATCCTCAACAGTTAAATTTGATATATATTGTTGCGAATTAAAGTAAGATATTAAGTTTTTCAGTTTATTAAAAGTATCTTTGGCATTGGCGTGCAATTTACCCACTTCGTCCCAGAATAAACCAAAAGCATAATCTACAGTTACCTCTTTTAGTTGAGCTGTTTTGAATCTCGCTTGCTCGATAATGTCCTGAAGTCTTTGGTTTGCATATTGCAAAGCCTGATTGCGGTCTGTTGTGTGAGAGCTTTCGCGAATGAAAACTCTTTGTCCGCTGACGATGGTTGAAATCGTGATATGGTAGATTTTTCCCCTTTTAACGAGCTTGACAGGGGCTTTGTTGTATTTTGCAGACATTGTTCTACACTCCATTGGGGAATTAAGTATGTTGTACCGGATTGAATACACTTGATATAGCCTTGCCTGATCAAGTGTTCCAATCTGGTTCTGCCAATTCCCAGTTGTTTCATTACCTGTGCTTTAGTCAGTAACTGACTCATCTTTTAAAACCTCCCCTTGAGTCATCTCTTCGATGTCTTCTTCGCCACCGTGATTGATAATTATGTTTATTGCCTCAACCATTTTCTTTTTGTACTCTTCTACTTCTTTTTCTATCTCCTCTTTTTTCATTCTTTAATTCCTCCATTTTGTTAAAAGCCTCCGGTGTGCGTACAATCGGGAATATGATTCCACAATGTCCGCTTTCACCTCTTATCTTAATAATACCCGGGGCGCACAATGTAGACATCAGAGTTAATTCCAAATCCCTCCGCGCTCCTTGCTTTATTCGGTATATTCAGCAACACCCCGGCTTGTCATCGCTCCATTTCCGTTACATTGTAAATCTCAACCGTGTCCGGTCTGACTAAATCAATTTCCCAAACACAAGTCTTAACTGCCAACCGGCGCGCCTCTTCTTCGCTTTCTGCCTCGATTATGACAACGTCCGACACATCGGCTATTGCTCCAATATCAACCCTGTATTTTTTCATCTTCGCTCCTTTCTTCATAAATTTCCCAATCATCATCAATAATTTCTCTTCCAACTAGATAATAAAGTTGCTCTTTTTCGTCGACGACTTGCCTAAATTTCCCGCTTTTGATGAAAATAAATTCACCCTCTGCCCACGATTTAAGCCGGGCTTTTGCGCCTCTTCTTAGTAACGGCAAAACCTCCTCAAAATACATTATTTAGCCTCCTCGACTGGTTTACAGTTTTTATATGGATATATATGTTCACTGTTAATCCTCATATAATAAGCAATTCTGCCGTTAAATCTGGTTATAGCGTCCAATACGCCCACCTTTTTTTCCTCGTCATCTTCTTCCCAAAAATAGCAAGGAATACCCTCGTCAATAACTTTCTGCCAGTCAACACTAGGGTCTAGCCTCTCCGTTATATGAGGCAATCTGAACGCGTTAACCGGCATTTTCTTGCTCCGCTTCTTCTATATGGTGATTAGCTCCCCACACCCGACTGCGGTTAATTTCCATTTTGGCCTTAACAATTCTCATAATTTCAGGATAATTTAAGAGATTGACGGCCGATATAATGACGTCTGCTAATTCTTCTTTGATTTTGTGAAGATTCTTAATGTCTTTGCTAATATCCTTGCTTTCGACATAATCACCTATAGCCATTGCATATTCCGTAAACTCTTCGCACAGTTTCTGTTCCTGCTCATTTTGTGTTGCCTCCGGGAATGTATTTTTATGCCAATCTAAAATATCGTTTATTAAATCAATCATTTTATGCCTCCTTAAAACGGTATGTCATCGTCTGGCATATCCATTGCCTGTGCCGGATAATCGTGTCGGGCAGGGCGGTTGGCCAGTGTCGCTTTCAGAACTTCGCTGTAAGTACTGGCGCACAGGCGGGCAAGTTTCAGCAAATCGTCCGGCATCAGGTTAATCTGCTCGCGCGTGTATTCCTCTTCGCCTTTCTTTTTATAAGAACGTTGCAAGCACACCGAATACAGCGGAATTTCCCGCCCGTCTTCGCGGGTGTATGTTTTCATAAAGCACGAGGCCGAAAGCGCTCTGTCGCGCAGGGTAAAAATCGGTTTGTTGTCGCTCATAGTTCTTCGTATCCTTTCATAGCTAAATATTGAATTGGTGGTTCTGGCATGATAAACATACCGTTAGTCTGGTGTTTCCAAAAAATCTCCAGACGAGTACACATTTCACCAAACGCCTCTTTGCTTAAATTAGTGGTTGTCTTTAAGCCCAGAATTTGTTTGTTAATGCGGTGGATGTCTTCGGGGATGAACGGCAAGTCAAACTTGCCGTTGGTTACGCCCGCGTTATCCAGAAACTTTGCCACGGCCGTACAAAACACCCAATACCATCGGTTTTGCGCGCTGTGACGTGTTTCTTTGAAGTCCTTTATTTCAAATTCAACCTTTTTGCCGTCTTTGATAGCCCGGTTTGCCCTGTCCATTAACAGGTACATAGCGGTGGTAATATCTTCTTTGCTTGCGATAATCATTTCTTTATGTCCCTGTTGGTATAATCAGTTTCAGCCAGTTGTTTTACGCCGTTTCTAAGCCCGGTGTACTGACGGTAAATCTCATCAATCGCGTGGTGCGCCGTAACATACCAGTCCTGCCGTGGCCATTGCGCCGGGTCAAGTTGCAGTTCTTCGCGGACAGCTTCACGAATTATGGTTTTAAACTTTTCGGTATAGATTAAATCTGTAACGGCTTTTTCAAATTCACTGCGAAAAGCCGTTGCCGCGCAGTTTTTCATCACCCCGCCAAGGGCTTTCATATCAGGCAGGGCGGGTGCGCCATAGCCACCGGTTTTGCGGATAGAGGGCAGGACTTCCGCATACACCCAGTCGGCAAACGCCTGCGCCTGCGGTTTGTTACTGCGGAATATCAGCCGGTAGAGATTTGGTTCGTTGATGATAGTGATTTCTTTTGCGCCACTCGAATAGCTGTAATAGGTTTTGCCTACTCCAGCTTCAGACAGTTTAACCGAAGTGGCGGCGTTTTTAATGCCGAGTGCGTTGGCGCAGTCGATTAAAGCAAACCACGGTTCGCCGTCAATGGTGGTAGTACGGATTTGATTGTGATTAAAATTATAAATTGAGATTTGATTTTTCATATCTTGTATTCCTTTTTCAGAGGATTTCCTTAAACCGTAAGGTGTCGGGAGCTGAAAACGTGATACAAGACACGCGCGCTTATTCAGTATATTCGCGGCACTCCCGACTAAATCGGCAGATATAAAAAATCCCGCAAAATCTATCGGGGCGGTGTATCCGCTTGTATCAGAGTTTTCAGCTCTGCCCCTATTAAAAACACGGCCGGAAGTATTTGTCAAGCATTTTTTTACAAGCGGGGTGCAGGCGGCACGTTTGGCTTGCAAACCCCGCAGGTTTCTTTTATGATGTTTTTGGGAAACAATAAAAGAAAGGCACGAAAAATGTTCAGTAAAATCTTTAATGTATGCAAAAGGTATATGTTTATGGAAAATCGTATCTGCGAACTTGAAAAACGGGTTAACTCTCTTGAAAAGAAACTTGCCAAAACCACCCCGGACAAATACACCTGTAAATCCTGCTTTAAGGGGCAATACAGACAAACAAGCACACCCCGCCGTTTTGGTGGATTTATTGTCGGTAATCAGTGGAAGTGCGATAAATGCGGGCATATCGCCGATGAATCGACCTCTCAGGCTTTGTCCAGAGTTTAGCAACATCTATTTATCCTTGTTTTTGAAATAAAAATAAGTTTCCATACATTCCACAACAAACCAGCAGATTTTTTTCAATGCGTCATAAACTGCTAAGGCTATAATTACGTCTAAAATCATTCTTCAACTTCCCTTTTTACTTCACACTGAGGTTATAGTTGGTTACGAGTTCCGCGCCGGGGATGGTTTCACCGTTTTTCAGTGCCTCTTTAAGCGACATTTTATCCAGCTGTTCGGTGGTTTTGATGATGAAAAACCGCGGGTCGTTAAAATTCGGGTCGGTAATGCGCACCTGTGTTGATCGGCGCGTACCAACTGTCCACGTGCCGGCAATGGATTTATCTTTGCCGGATTTCTGATGTATCAGCAGAATAAAGTTATCCAGCTGATTTAGCTTTTTCTTTTCTGTGGCGGTCTTTTCTGCTATGCGCTTGTTTTCGGCATCCAGCCCGCTGATATAGGCAATTTTGTTGGCGCGCAGGTTGCAAAGCTTCTCCAGCCCCTCAGCAATCAGGGCTTCTTTTTTGGCCTGCAGTTCGGCCTCTCTGGCCTCGTCAACTTCCCCGGTCTGTAAATCAAAGCACTGGTCAAGCAGACGTTCGGTTTCAATGATGTCTTCATAAATATCATTCATCCTTCAATCTCCTCAATGGCGTCAATATAATCTGTTATCAGCATATCCAACAATGCGCCCTGCGCCTCCAGCAGGCTTTTTTCCATTTTCAGATTATCCAGTTTCTGACTGTACAGATTGATAACTGAATATCCCAAAATCGCCCCCAGCAGGAGAATTGAGAAATTTACAAACCATATTTTATTCTTCACAGCTAACCTCCACAAATTTAATAAATTTATCCAAAACGCCGTCGGTCAGAACCTCGTAGGCATAGCCCCGGTCGGTTTTGAGTGCGGTGATAAAAGCGTCGCCGTCCTCTTCAAAATTGTAATAATGTCTGGCAATATTCTTTCTGATTGCGTTCATTAAAGCCTCGCCGGCGTCTTCAATTCTCTTTAAGTGGTCGTGTTTGGCGCTTGCCCTTAAAGCTTCCATTACCTTTTTAAGATTTTCCCTTGCTTCTTCTGCAGTCATATTTTTTACTCCAGCGACTGTTGCATTAAAAACTGAAAACGGTTGTTGTGAATGTTGGTCAGCTCTTCGGCACGTTCCGCTCCCGCCAGTTTGCACAGGGAATTAAGCGCATTTCTGTACTTGTCGCTGTTCATATCTTCAAGCGAAGTGGTATTGATATATTGCTTAAAGCTCTCAATCCTTTCTTCCAACGTTTTTGCCTTTGGCGCTGGGTGCGACGCCGGGCGCGAAGCCGGGGTCTGTTCTTCATATTCCAGCTTGCTTTTCAGCTCTTCGGCGGTGCAGATTGCCTCGTCAATACCAATGCCGAAGTTGCCAAGCGCACGTCCCCACGCCGAAGTTTCAGCATTTTCCAGCATCGCAAACCTGTTGACCCCACCTTTTTGCGTCGTCTCGCGGGCAAAGCCGTTAGCACGGACAACGCCTTTATCATCAATAATCTGCGCTTCAAACACGACGCTGTCGGCTGTACGTTCAACAATTCTGCCAATCAGCGCATAATCCTTAAATTCATTGCGAAAGGCTTTTAAGCGCTCATTTACGGTTACATAAGGATTGCCCTTAATATCTATTGTTTTCATTTTGTCCTCCTTTTTTTAAGCCACGGCAATTAAGCACAATGTCATAACTACCAGCAACGTCCCGACCAGATAAAGGCTTGCGCAAAGCGGTTTATACGCCTGTTGCAGGCCGAGGTTGCGATTTTCAAGTTCCCGGATTTGTCCGTTTTTGTATCTGACAAAATTCTCCATGGCGTTGATGCAAATCTGGTTCCAGCTGATAAAATCCTTTTTCATTGTTTCATCTCCGTTTATGTTGTGTCTTTTTGTCTTAACTGATAGCATACTTATAGCATATTTACTTTATATGTCAATAGCAAAATTGCACTATTTTTTATTAAAAATGCTATATTTTCACTAACCCACTGAAAATAAATAAAAGAAATTTTAATCAGCATAAAAAAAGCCCCCACTTTGGGGGTGTTTTCATTGAAAAATATTTATATAAAATCAGCTACACACAAAACAATTTGTGTAAATTAAGGGGTTGCCGAGCCTCTTACCCCACTTTGCGCACGTGATAGATAATTTTGCCGATAACGTCTATATCCTGATAATTCTCTTTTTTAAAAGCTTCATATTGCGGATTATCCGCTTTTATGGTGGCCGAGTTGTCAAACGGGTTAATCTGAATACGTTTAATCATCAGTTCCTTGCCAACCGCCAGCAGATACAGCCCATCCGAGGTCGGCTCTTTAAAAGATATATCCACCCACACGACATCACCGGGGTATATGGTCGGCATCATGGAATCACCGATTGCCTTGATAATTTTGATATTTTCCGGGGCGGACGAGGTTAATTCGCGCAACGCCGGCATCGTCATCATATATTTGCCGATAACATTTTCGGTAAAATTTTCCCAACCATTACCACAACACGCCGAAACATCCAGTACATCTATGGACACGATATTCTGCTGTAATTTCAGTTTTGCAGAAACATCGCCTAAAGGTAAATCAGTAAGTTCCTGTTCATCTACATTTAAAAGAATGGCCAGACCTTTGCGAAATTGCTCATCTAATCGTTTGGGGGATTTTTCTTTTACAAATTTTTGCAGGTAAGAAGAATTTTTCCCCAGCTGAAGTGACAGTGAATTAAAAGACAAGTTGCGTTCAGCAACTAATTGTCCAACTCTTTTTTTTACATTTTCAATAGTATCCATTTGTTTCTCCTTTTTTATATAATAGCAAGAATGCTTTATTTGTAAAGTTATTATTTGAGGTAAATTTGCTATTGACTTTTTTGAAATAATGCTATAAGTTCGCTACAAAGGGAGTAAAAAACATGATTTCAAATTGTAAGTTCCAGGAAAAAATCTCTGCTTTTTTAAGCCAGACCGGTATGTCGGCCACAAAGTTTGGCGCCGGCGCAATGAACGACCCGAGTTTTGTCTTTCGTCTGCTTAAGGGCAGGGAAGTCCGCGAGAGTGGCAAATTAAGATGTCTGACTTTTATGGCGGATTACAAAAAGACACACCGCAAAAGAAAAAGCCGGAAAAAGGCCGTCAAAAAAGAGGCTTAACCGTTGTGGCGGGCGGGTCGGGTAACCGCTGTGCCACTGGCCGGACGTGTTCTGCTTTCTGAATGTCAATCACAGACCGCCCGGCCAATCCTTTAATTTATGGGGGAGAAGGATGAAATACATATTATGGCCATTTAAAATACCGCTTTTGGCGTTGCGCGAATTGCTGGTGTTGATTTTGAAATATGGTTACGGCTGTCGGATAGATATTCCGGCCGGCCTGACCGCAATGGGCAACGAACAGTGGCGGCGAAAATGAAAACAATGGGGAGTTTGTCAAACAATGGGAGCGCGGCAAGGCATCTTTCCTCCTTTATAACTTTCTGCGCTCCCACCTTATAAAGGGGAGTAATAATGAGTAAAACATATTTTTCAATTTATGCCGATAAATTCGCACTTATGAAAAGCCAGCTTTCCGCTGATGAAATTATAGAAATGTTGCAGGCTTTATCTGAATTATGTATGTGGGAAGAAACGGATTATGTCCCGCAAACAAAAAAACAAAGCTATTTTTGGGAATTGCTGAAATCTAAATTTGATGATGACGAAGAACTATACAACCAACGCTCCAGAGCAGGGAAAGAGGGGGCTAAAAAACGGTGGGATAGCAAAGCGGATAGCAAAAGCGATGGCAAAACGGATAGCAAAACGTATGGCAAAAGTGATGGCAAAACGTATGGCAAAACGGATAGCCAAATAACAAACAACAAACAACAAGATATACTTTCTTCGGATAAATCCTCAGAAAGTATTATTATCTCCCCCAAAAACGAAAAAAAACCAAAAAATTATCCTGCTGAGTTTGAGCAGTTCTGGCAGGAATATCCGCGCAAGGTGGACAAGGAGGAGGCCTACAAGAAGTTTCGCACGATTATGCTCCAAAAACGCGCCACCCTTGATGAGCTTATTGCCGGGGCAAAGCGCTATTTTGACGAGGTTTTGCAGAAAAAAACCGACACGCAGTACATCAAACACGCGTCTACGTGGCTGAACAACCTGTGCTGGCTAAACGAATACCAGGAAGACCCGCCCCGGGCAAAATCATTTTTTGACACGCCGGAAGGTAAGGAATGGTTACGAAAAGCCGAAGAGGAAGAACGAAATGCGCAAAATGGAAATACCTGCTTTTGAAGAGTTTACGAAAAATTTTTATCCCGGTTTCACCCTGAAAAACGACGTCATCATTGACGCGTGGTTGCTGGCGTTAGGTCAGTTCAGCTTAAACCAGTGCGAAAAGGCGGTAACGATTTTTTACTCGCAGAGCAAAACTCAGCACGAACCCAAACCGGGACACCTGAAAGAAATCATCGAAGCCAACCGGCAGTCAGTAACCACCACCGAAGCCGATTACAAACCGGATTTTCCGCTGGCAAAGTTTCAGAACGACATTGCCCTGGGCTGTTGCCGGCATAACCTCTACGTCTATCGCGACGCTGAAAAGCTTGTCAACTGCGGTTTGACCGATGACTTTGACGAGGCGTTGCGTCTTGCCTGCCAGCAACGTATGGGACGCGATTACGAATTTCCGAGCAAAAACAATCTGGCTGCACACGGTCTGGCAGAGGTTAAGGCTTCCCCGGAGCAGGTAAAGATGATTTTCAACGCGCCTGTGTGGAGAGGGGAGAGTTCGAATGCGTAGGCCTGTGCAATCGGAAAAACCGGTGATTGATGTCAAAACACTGGAGGTTTGGAAGTCGCGGGCAGAGTGCGCTAGATGTTTAGGGGTCACCACTGCCAGAATAACGCAGTGTATTGAATACGGCAATAGAGTCAGAGGGCGCAGACTGGAAGATTTTAACTATTGGCAGGGGCTAGACTGGCGCGACAAGGAAAAAATGTCGCAGAGCAACTTTTATTTTTTTGACAAGGAGGTAATATGAACACTAAAGCCTCGTACTATCCATTTTTCAAAGACGTTTGTATAAAATTTAATTGTTCTGTTGAGGATTTGGAAACTCCCAAACGAGGACACCGCTATGTACAGGCAAAGAGGGTTTGTTGCCGGTTTTTACGGCTTTTAGGGTATTCATTCCCCCGCATCAGCCGGATACTGGATAAAGACCATACTTCGGTTATCAACGCCTGTAAACGGTGCGCGTCCGATCCTGATCTGGAAGAATACGCAACGGAGCTGTGTTTGCGCTATATACAGACCAACCCCGATGATAAATTGATTAAAAAGGAAACATTTAAGCGAAAAATTGAACACGAAAAGATTATTACTCTGTTTAATCAGGGCGCTGGTGTTGACAGGATAGCAGCAGCGATTGATAACACCGTTGAATACGTCAGAGTGCAGTTGGAATATATCAGAAAAATTTATGAAATAAAAAAAATCCCGGACTATAAGGCCAATAAAACCCGGGAGATTATTAACGTAAACAAGCGGGGGAAATATGGGGAAAAAAAGAACACAGCTTGAGAAGTATTACGCCAAAGGGTGGCTGGTGTGGGGCGATACGCGTATCACTTCCGAAGACAGGCTGGAAGCCGGCAAAAGATTTTACAACCTCTATCTGGCCTGCCGGTTTGATTCGCCAGTGCCAGATGTTACCAAACCCCGGGTTGACCGCACGCCAACATACACCGTTTCAGAAAATATTCAGACTGCCCGCGAAAAATATACCCGGGCAATTAAGCGGTTAAAATATACCGCCGAGGGCAGGGAGCGGATAATCCGCCACGTCATAATTGATAACAGAGCTTGCCCGGTGCAGTTTGTAACCCGCCAGCAATACGAACACGATTTGCTTTTATTCAAACATTATCTGAGCCGGGGGCTGGACGATTTGTTTTACTTTTTCGGTGGCCGGCTGACCAAAACCAAAAGCCGTAATTATTCCAATATGCCGTATTTCTGGGCCAACATGGGTCGCTACTTTGACGAATGCGGAAAATGAAAAAACATGCAAATTAAACTTACTTTAAATATTGCTGTATTAACTTCTTTATAAGATGAAGATGTTGCTATTGACAACAGTACTTTTTATGTTACTGATATTAACAGAATATTAACTTTTCATTTAAGGTATGGACAATGTTTTTTGATAATATAGATGCCTCATTGTTACCCGTAAAAATAAAAAGCAGTAATTTGTTAAGTGCGATTATTGAGCTTCGTTTTGACAGGGTATTGCCAGTTGAAGAGGTTGTCTGGCCTTTATATGTGAAAATGAAAGATACTTTTAATTCTCCGCAGAAATCTCCAGTATATGACATACCAAAAGAAGAGCGAATGCGGGATTTAAATTTGCAAAATGCAATTCTTTTTGTGTTGGAAAGCAAGGATAAAATGTATCAGATAGGCTGTGGCGAAGGAATTGTAACAATAAGTTTAGGTAATTTTAATTATGGAAAATGGAAAGATTTTTATACGGAATTTGAAAAAATATTTAATGAAATCAGTGAGAGCATAACACAGATAAATCGAGTAGGGCTTCGTTATATCAATGTATTTGATGACGGTAATTTGGATAGTTTTAAAATAGAGTTGCTTTTGAATAAAGAGACATTAAAAAAAGTTCCTTTAAGATTAAATTTTGAGTTTGAACTAGACAACAGGATTGTTAAGTTAAATTTATTAAATAAAGCACAGTATAAATTTAATTCTGAAAATCGTATGAATGCGGTTGTTTTGGATATTGATGTTATTCATAATCAACAGGTGGAAAAAGATAATATACAGAAAATTATTGAAGACAGTCATTCAGTAGTAAAAAAGACATTTTTTGGCATTTGCTGTGATGATTTTATTCAACAGATATTATGTCCCTGTAAAGAGGAGGATAATTAAATGTCGGATATATGTTGTGATTTGGGCGTTCCTTATTCTGAAGGTATATTGCCATCTATACAAATACCGTATATTAACCTGACGTCTTTAAATTTATCTGAACATAAAGCAATCGCAGATAATGAAGTTGATATAAATTCATACGATGCTGATGTGCGTAATTTTATACAGCTTTTTAATGAAAAGGGTGGCGTAAACGGGGAATATTTTTCAAGACGCTTAGTGGAAATTTATGCAGATGAACCGGATTTACCTTTTGATGTAATAACTTTTAGAGGATTATTAAATTTTGCTGAAAATAGGTTGTTTGAAACAATGTATAACATAGCTTTAGGCATTGATGACAAAGGGCGTCCCATGTTGCAGCAGAATTTTGCGAATAGCTTTATTTATGTTAAGTTTTTGACCGGCGAACGGGTTAAATATCATTTAGTATATCAAAACAGAGATATTATGAATGAAGGTACTTTCAATGAATTTTATAAAGATTATACGTCGTGTCCAGTTTTTAGCTAACTTTAAGCGATTAAAAGATAAGCATAATGTATTCAGATATTGTAAACCCAGTGTATGCAGCAAAGAGCGGAAAGTTATCTTTAAAGATGCGTTTGTATTGAGAGAAGAAAGGAACGAAGATTATTTATCTTGTCAATGGGCGGAATTTTATCCCGGACATCCGGAAAAGGCTAAAGATGAATTAGGGTTGACACCTAAAAAAAATGGTTTTGTGGCAAAAATGAATGTCGGTAAAATTTGCTTTTATGGAGAAAAATATCATCTTGATAATGTATATGTTACCCGCCTGAGGATGGGAACATCGTATTCTGGAATTTTTAATACATCTAATGATAATGACAGATTTTTGGAAGCTTTATCAAATGATGCAACGGAAGAATACAGAAATTACTTAAAAGAGCAGGAAAGAGGTTTTTGAACCTGCCTGCTGTCAACAAAAGTTTACATTTATAAATCAGTGTTTACCGCGTCCGTATCCTTTTTCAAATCAGCTATCAACTCGTCCACCGTGTCAAAATGACCAAAAACGCGCCCTGCTTTTATGTCGGCTTCTACATTAGCCATTGCCTGCGCAATAAACTCTTCTTCTGTATTTAATACACATTTCCCGTTATGCCATATCTCACTGGAATCAATATCTGTGTCATCTGTCCAGGTTATACCATAACCACCACAATCAATCCTGCCTTTGGCAAACAGCCCCGGAATATCCTTTAACGGTTTAAATGCTTCGTATTTATCAAACAGCGGTTTCATATCATACAGTTTTTGCACGCCACTTACAAATTCGGCTTTTATGATAAAATCCGGCAAAAAGTTTATTTTCTTTATTTTAAACATCGTCGGCCTCCTTATGTAAGCGGTGGCAATACCTTGAATTGTTGCGATTGCCACATTTCCAGCAATTCTTTTTTATGAATCTCCATCCACTCGATAACCATTGCAGCAGCCCTTGCTGGCAAATCCCCCTCAAGCATTTTCAGGCTTTGAATATCAAACAGGGCGCTGTATTCTCCGTAAATAACATGCACGTGTGGCGGATTATGCTCCGCCCCCAACAGAAACATTTTTATCACTATTCCATAAAATCGCGCAATCACCGGCATTTTTTGTTCTCCTTTACTATACTTTTATTGTAGCTTATAAGTTACAATAAATCAATAGTGGTTTATAATTTTTCTCCACCAATATAAAAGCGCAGAAAAAAAACACATACGGTTTCCAAAAGGTATTGACTTTTCCGAAAACGTGTGCTAGAAGTTATCACAATGGATAATTGTCGCCTGGTGATTGTCCATTTTTTTTACTCTTAATTATTATCCCTCCTTAAATATTAAATGACACTGCCCCCGCTTTGCACCTGCCGGGGGCTTTTTTAATGGAAAAACGCCACTATGGACACGATAGAACTGTATTTGCGCGGGCTTTCAGACAAACCCCAAAAGCCCTTAACAACTATGGAGATGTATTTACAGGGAGTTAAAATCGAACCGCCAAAGCCTCGTACGGTTATTGAATGTTATTTAGCTGGCGTCGCCTGTGACGAGTGGCAGGAAGAAGACCACCCGCGCGATGATGACGGTAAATTCAGCAAAGTCAGAGGAAAAAACGCAAAATCGGTTGCCAAAAACGCCGGAAAGTGTAAAATAAAAAGACGACGCCGGATTGTCAGATTATCCGAAAAAGAGTTCGCCGAAGTTCAGAGCGCTTTTATGACTGATGTTACTAAGGAACAACGAAAGCAAAGTGTTTTGAAAAAATACATCGGCAATTATATTTACACCGGGATTTTGCGTGAAGACGGCACCAGAGATATTGTTAAAAGGATAAAAATAAAATGACGCTGGATTTTAAGGCAATAATAAACAAAGCAATTTCTGAACCTGTTGGTCTGGAATTATATAATATCTTGCGTGATATATGGAATGATGAAGAATTTTTGGCCTTAAATCTTTATGAAATGGATACGCCGGAAAAAAAACAGAAACTGATTGGCTATATTCGTCAATATGATATTACAAGCCCCAGCGATGTTAATTTGCTGGCAGATTATATTGATGACGGAATAGAACCGGAGCTTGAAGAAGATTGATACCCACCCGCCGGCGCACATAACAACCGGCTTTTTTTATACCTTTAATTGCAAAGAGAAAAAACAATGATAACCTACACCGAAAAAATAACGGTTATGCCTTATGATATAAAAGTCGTATATGGCCCTAAAGACATTGACAGACAGCATTTTATAGAAATCATATTGACGCATTCCGACGGCAGTAAGACCGGCCATTCACTTTCCATTTCAGAGGCCAACGACTTTATAGAACAAATCAAAAATGCGATTGACGTCATTCAAAGCGTCATACCCATTTCATAGGATTTTATCTGTATTTCTTATCAATCCGCTTTTTCACCCCGCGAAGAGCCACAAAAAAGCACATTATCTGCTGAGTAAACATTATGGCAAATAAAGATAATTTAATCAAAAATGAAGATTTAACGCCAACCGAGCGCCGAAAACGCGCCCGCAAAGCCGGTATTGCCAGCGGTAAGGCCAGGCGGGAACGAAAGGCCTTAAAAGAAGAGCTGATTATGTTACTGGAGAACGGCGACGCCCAGGCGCGTATCTGTACGGCGCTTATGGAAAAAGCCCTTATCGGCGACACCAAAGCTTTTGAAGTTATCCGGGACACCATCGGCGAAAAGCCGGTTGACCGTCAGGAAGTAATGCAGATTGAACCGCCTGTAATTATCGATGATATTAAATAAGGGGTTGAAATGGCGGGATTATCAAAATTGATAGCACCGCCGTTTTATGCAATTCATTTAGATATTAAGAACGGCGGACATACTGAATACTGGCTAAAAGGAGGCCGTGCGTCCACAAAGTCAAGTTTTATCAGTATTGAAATAATCTTAACGCTGATAAAATCACCGGGAACGCACGCCGTTTGCTACCGTAAAGTCGGCAACCGTCTGGAAACCTCGGTATATAACCAGATTAAATGGGCGGTGAGTGCCTTGGGTTTAATGCCTTATTTCAGGTTTTACAAAAACCCCCTCAAGGCCGAATATACCTTAACCGGGCAACACATCCTTTTCTTAGGCCTGGACGATCCGGAAAACTCGCGTTCGATTAAACTGCCGTTTGGTTACATCAAACAACTGTGGTTTGAAGAGCTGACCCAATATGACGGTATGACGGAAATCCGCAACGTTATGCAGTCCGTTATCCGTGGCGGTGATGATTGTCTGATTTATTATTCCTACAATCCGCCGATAGAGCCGAACAACTGGGTAAATATTGAAGCCAAAACCGACAACCCGGCGCGCCTTGTTCATCACTCTACTTACGAGGGCGTCCCGGCCGAGTGGCTGGGCAAGTCCTTTTTTGTTGGTGTTGAACACTTAAAAAAGACCAACGAAAGAGCCTACCGCCACGAATACTTAGGTGAAGAAGTCGGCACCGGCTTATCGGTATTCACTAACATAGAATCCCGGATATTGCCGGAAGAAGAAACCCGACATTTTGACAATATATGTGAGGGTATCGACTGGGGCTATTCTGTTGACCCGTTTGTGTGGCTTAAAATGCACTATGACCGCAAACGCCAGACCGTTTACATTTACGAAGAGATTTATCAGGTTGGCCTGTCCAACCGGGAATCTATAGATCTTGTCAGAGCCGTCCACGATGACGACGCGATAATCATTGCCGATTCTGCCGAGCCAAAGTCTATATGGGAGTTTGCCGACGCTGGTCTGCCTGTTGAGCGAGCCGAAAAGGGCGCTGGTTCAGTCAGATTCGGCATAAAGAAGTTACAGGGTTTGGAAAAAATCGTCATCGACCCGCACAGATGCCCAAACGCCCTGCGGGAGTTTACCGGCTATGCTTACGAGGTGGACAAACAGGGCAACCCCAAAGCCAGTTATCCTGATAAGGACAATCACTGTATCGACTGCGCCCGCTATGCGCTGGAACAACAATTTGAGTATTAGACAATGAAGTTTTTTAAGAAAAAAGCCCCCAAAGCCCCGGTTGTTATGCCAAAACCGAAAAAAGAAGAGCGCGCTACCCCTTTTCATCCGCAGATGACCAGACCGAGCCTTATGGCGGGCTTTGACGCCAGTATCAGACGCCGGGCTGATGAATTTGTTGTCGAGCAGGTGAATATCGGTGGCAACATCCTGAATATCGCCACCGACGGCAAATTGTCCCAATCTGCCCGCAACGCTCTGGCACAGGCGTATGAACCGAATATTGCCGGGCAGGAGATTATTTATACCTATTTTGCCAGACAGAGCTTTATCGGCTTTCAGAACTGCGCTATCCTGTCGCAGAACTGGCTTATCAACAAAGCCTGCATGCAACCGGCAGTTGACGCCGCCGCCATTGCTTATGACATTACCTTAAACGATGACGAAACCACCGACGAGGACAACCGTATTCTTGACGAGCTAAAGGCCAAAGCCACCTTTACGCAGAATTACGATATTATCGGTATATGCCGGGAATTTGCCGAGAAAAAGCGCCGTTTTGGTCAGGCTCTGTGTCTGCCGGTTGTTGATGATGTCGATTATTCCCTGCCGTTTAATATAGACGCCGTCGGCCACCACACCTATAAGGGAATGGTAAACATCGAACCGCAGTGGATAACGCCTGTTTTAGACGGCAGAGCGTCAAACGACCCGACCTGTCGCCGATTCTACAAACCGACATATTTTCGCCTGCCAGACGGACAGATTGTCCACCACAGTTGGGTGCAGTTTGCCACGTATGGCAATATTCCCGATATTTTGAAGCCAACCTATTATTTTGGCGGTTATCCGTTGCCACAACTGTTATATGAACAGGTTTACGCCGCCGAAAAGACCGCCAAAGAAGCCCCGATGCTGGCACAGTCCAAACGCCTGAACTACATGGAGGGCAACCTAAACGCCTATATTACCAACGCTGATAAGATGGACAAAGAAATCCGCCTTATGTCTTGGCTTAGGAATAACTGGGGCTGGATGCTGGTAGGGCGCGATCAGAAACTTGGACAGCTTGATACCAGCTTAACCGATGTCGATTCGGTTACAATGCTAAGCTATCAGATTGTCGCCGCCATTGCCGGTATGCCGTCCGCCCGCTTACTTGAAACTTCGCCCAAAGGCTGGCAGTCTTCCGGCAGTTACGAGGACGAAAACTACAAAAAGCTGTTGTTATCCATACAGGAGCAGGATTTTGTCCCGATTCTTAATCGTCATTACCGCCTGCTGACCAAATCCGAATACGGCAGAAGCTACGAATACAACTGCGTATTTACCCCGATTGACACGCCGTCGGCAAAAGAACTTGCGGAGATTAACGAAATCAACAGCCGGACCAACGCCGCTTATATCAGTGCTGGGGTTGTATCTGCCGAAGAAGTCCGCAACGCCCTAAGACAGGACGAAAACAGCGGTTTCAATGCCTTATCCGAAGAAATGGAAGCAGAAGAAGACCTTTCCGGCCTGTTTGGTGAGGAAGAAGAACAGCCCGAAGAGCCAAAAGACGAACCAGCCCTTGACGCGTGGCAGGAAACAGACCACCCCCGGGATAAAGACGGCAGGTTCTCTTCCTCTGGTAGCAATTCCACAGGGAGCAAAAAAACAGTTGTCAAACTCTCAAAAAAAGAATATGGTAAAATCACGCACGAATTAAACACCAACCTCACAAAAGAGGAAATAAACAAAGGTTATACTGAACGATATATCGGCAACCGAAAATATTATATTTTTATTAACGGATTTAATGACTATAAAATTCTTGATTGGGAGAAAATAAAATAATGGAAGAAGATACTTATATAGAAACAAAAAACGCGCCAAAGCTTCGCGAACTTCTGTCTGAATATTCATTGAACAAAAAGGACATAGATATTCTGTTATATTTTCTGCCCACCGAGGAAGCCCGGCAAAAAATGATAGATTTCATTGAACAGGAAAAACCGGCAACGACGAAAGAGATTGCACGAAAAGTTCCTGAATTTGGAAATTTAAGACTGGTCGTCCCTGAAGATTAAAAACAAAGGCTTTAATGAGTATGAGATAATCGGAAAGGTGAAAATACATGGTGTCGATTAAAAGGGAAGACGTCCCCACGGAAACCGGGAAGAAACTTTATGATTTGCTGGTTGATTCCTGGAATAACCCTGAATTTATCCGGGGAACTCTGGCAATTCTTAGAGGCGACGCCAAAAAACAGGAGTTAATTGACGCTATAGAGGCAGGAATGACTGACTCTGACGATATTATTAGTAAATCTTGGGAAATCGCCTTTGGAGAAAAGTTGCCCGGTGATTAGAAACAATCCGTCTTTAAGGATAAAAGGAAAAAGCTAGATTGGGAGGACGGCCAACCCCATTTAAGGGAATCCCTCCATCGTAATAGCTTTGTAAGCTACCCGGCAGGCGAGGCCGAATTTTCTGCAGTTCAATCCAGCTTTTATATATTTATACTACCACAAAAATTGGAAAAAGCAAGCGATAAATGTCTGAAAATGAATTAACATCAACCAGGCTGAACCCGAACGCCGGTATAATGGCATGGTATGTTCGGGAGTTGCGCAAACTCACTCACGCAATGACGGCGGAATGTCGGGCGCGGTTAAAGGAAATCTATGCCACCGGCTATCCTGACATTGCCTTTGATGAAAGTATTTCAAGTCAGGCCAGAATTGCCTTAAATGAATTACTGGAAAAATACGGCGATAAGTTCAGCAGGCGGGCGAAAACCCTTGCCCGGGATTTGGTAAACCGCACCAACCGGTATTCAAACAATCAGGTAAACCGGGCAATAAAAGATATGTTAAGCGATAAGGCAAAAGATTTTACCCTGTCGCTGTCGGTTACCTCTGCCGAAAAAAAGGAAATCTTTAAAGCGCTGATTTTTGAAAATGTCAGTCTGATTAAGTCGATTCCCAACGACTACTTTAAGCAGATAACCGGCGCCGTTGCCCGATCTATTGAAAACGGCGAGGGTATTCGCTGGCTGGCCAGACAGTTAAGGAAAACCGGTTATTCAACCGAACGGCGGGCGCAGTTAATCGCGCAGGATCAGACCCGCAAAGCCTACAGCTGTATCAACCTGCGCAATTTTCAGGAGGCAGGTATTCGCAAATTCAGGTGGTTACATTCGGGAGGCTCTGCCAACCCGCGAGAATACCACAAAAACGTATTAAGTGGCAATGTTTATGACATTAACGACCCGCCGATAATCGATAAAAACACCGGCGAGCGGGGTTTCCCCGGGCAGTTGCCTTATTGCCGGTGTGTGATGTGCGCGGTGTTATCTTTTGAGGAATAGAAAATGCAGGCGGAAGATAAAAAAACAGTAGATTACAACGATTTCTGGTATATCAAAAACAACCCCCTCTCTAAAGTGGGGGTTTTTCCATACCTCGGACGCCAGATAAGCCCGGAGCTTGAACCAGATCGGATTTATCAGGTTTACCGCCCCGAAGAGGAGCTGTCCAAACCTGAAACGCTGGAGACCTTTAAGCTTATCCCGATAACTGACGAACATACGATGTTGGGGACAAAAGACGGTATGACCCCGGCCGAAGAAAAGGGCGTCCACGGTGTAACCGGCGACAATCCGGAATTTAAGGACGGATTTATAACCTGCGACATCAAGATATATTCAGAAACATTAAAAAAAGAGATTGAGAACGGCAAAAAGGACTTATCAGTCGGTTATTTCTGCCGTTACGAACTTTTGCCCGGAGAATACAAAGGGCAACCATACGACGCTGTCCAGAGAGACGTCAGAGTAAACCATATTGCTTTGGTTGACGAGGGGCGTATGGGTAAAGACGTCAGGGTAATGGACAGCAAAGATTTAACGCAACTTACAAATGAGGAGTTAAAAATGGAAAAAAACAAAGCGTGCGATGAAGACAGGCGCGATATTATGCGTGCAGCCGACGCTATTGCTATGAAACCCGCCTCTGAATTTAAAGGAGGCGAAGAGGAAAAATTCCGCACCCTTACGGCTAAGCTGGGAGAACTGGCTAAACCCTCTGTAACCGGAGCAGCCGACGAAAAACCTGAACCGGAAGAAGAGAAAAAGGAAAAGCCGGTGGAGGATAACGACGACGATGCGGAAAAAACCGAAGACGAAGCCCCGGAAAAAGAAGAGGCAGAGGACGACGACGATGAGAAAGAAGAGGAAAAGGAAGAGAAAAAATCCTTTTCTATGGACGAGGCTGTCAGATATTTTGGCAGACGCGACGCTCTCGTTGCCAAAGTCCGCCCGCTTGTCGGTGATAACGTCAATTATGGCAATATGACGATTGCGGAGGTTATCAGATATGCGTGCGATAAGCTCGACATCAAAAATTCAGAAGACGCTCTTGATGGTTATATCAAAGCGGTAGGCCGTACTGCGCGAAAAGCCTCTGCCTGGGATAGCTATGAACAGAGCGACACCATTAAACAGTATTTGAAAGGGAGTAAATAAAAATGGTACAGACTGTTGTAAATCAGTTTCTGGCAAAGGGTGTTGAGGGCGATTACGCTGACGATTCCCCACGCCGTGAAGCTGGATTCATTCTTACCGGTACTAGTAGCGCGTCCGCTAAAGTTGGTGTAGCTTATACACAAAGCACAGCGGGCGACAATTTTGCTGTAGTTGGCGGTACTGGTACTTTTCTTGGTATTTGTGTTAATTCCAAAACTTTTGCCAACTATAATGGACTGACCGCCGGGCTTGAGTTGCCAGACGGCATTCAGGGCGGTTTGTGTTCTTTTGGCCACATATTCGTAAAATCCGCGACTGCTTTTGCCCCGGGTTACATTGCCGCCTTTAATCAGACCACTGGTGCAATATCCGCTTATTCGAGTTCAACTTCTATTGGCACTGGCGAAACCCAGATTGCTAACGCTAAATTTATTAAGTATTCAGGCGAAGCTGGCGAAATCGGCGTGCTGGAACTTGGAAATTAAGGAGTAAACACAGATGAAGAAAACAGAAATACGTTTGGAACTTGAACCGGGACAGGTAAACAAGTTCAATTTTGGAGAGTTTGCCAGAGTTTCCGAGAAAGACCTGTACAATTTGGGTGTCAGTATGGATGAGGCTGTAAAAGCTAACGTTATTCACAGCAATATATACGCTATGGACGACAACATCGCCCTGCAGACCACTTCCAGCATCACCAACCCTGTACAGTTCTTTCAGTATTGGGAACCGGAAGCGGTGGAGGTTGTAACCTCTGCTTTGAAAATTGACGACATTGTCGGGCGCAGTATTGCCGGCAGTTTTGAAGATGAAGAAGTCGTTGTTACCGTTATGGAACGTACCGGCTCGGCACATCCGTACAGCGACACGGCCAACATTCCGCTTTCAAGCTGGAATCAGAACTTTGTAACCCGCTCAATCTGTCGCTTTGAAGAGGGGCTTGAAGTTGGCTATCTTGAAAGCCTGCGCGCGTCGCGTATGCGCATTGACAGCCACCGGGAAAAAGCCGCCGCAGTTGCGCAGTCCTTAGCGATTGAACACAACAATATCGGCTTTTATGGTTATGCCAACGGCACTAACAAGACTTACGGTATCTTAAACGACCCGAATTTGCCGGCCTATCAGACTGTAGCTGAGGGCGCTTCTGACAGTACAAGCTGGAGCGGTAAAACATTTTTGGAAATCACCTCTGATATTATCACCGGTGTTTCGGCTCTGGTTAATCAGCTTGGTGGTTTGTTTGACCCGATTGCTGACGGCTTCACCATTTCGCTTGCGCTTGAAAGCACACAATACCTGAACACGATGAACGATTTGGGTACAAAATCCGTTTCACAATGGATTAAAGACACTTATCCCAACGCCCGCATTGTTGCCGCTGTTCAGTTAAACGGTGCTAACGGTGGCGAAAACGTGATGTACATTCACGCCGATCGCGTCAATGGCAAACCGGTTGTCAAACAGTATGTACAGGACGTTTTGCGCCTTGTAGGTGTTGAAAAACGCGCCAAAGTATCGGTTGAAAGTTATGCGTCAGCAACTGCTGGTGTCATCGTAACCCAGCCGATTGGTTTTGTCCGTTATTCGGGCATTTAATGCAACAGGGGGCGGGGTTTATTCCTGCCCCCGTTTTGAAGAGGTGATATATGGTAAAGGTTGTATCTGAACTGGAGAACACTTTTGTCAAAGGTATTCTGCTTAAAAAAGGTGAGAATTATCTGACGTCGGCAAATTATGCTGTTCTGGCCACAAGCCCGGTATTTAAGAATTATATCCGGCGGGAATTTATGAAAGTAACTGCAGAAGAACAAACCGCAGAACAAACCGCAGAACAAACCGCGAAAACGACGGAATCAACAGCAACAGCAACGGTGGAAGAAGTCAAAACCACCACCAAAAAGAAAAAATCCAAAAAAAAGGGGAGTGAAGAATAATGCCTTACGTATTATCCAAATTAGCCAACGCAACTTGCTACAATGTTTATGCCAAAAGCCCGAGCGGAGTTAATATCGTAACCAAACGGATATTGATTGCCGGCGGTGCTGACGTAACGGATAAAAACCTGATTATGCCCGAGGGCGTAGTAACCAAGATTGATAATGACGAGCTGGCAATATTGCAGGAAAACAAAGTTTTTCAAAATCACCTTGAAAAGGGCTATGTCCGTTATTACAAAACCAAACCCGATGTCGACAAAGAAGCCGTTAAGCTAAGCAAAGACAACTCCAAACAGCTTACCGATGACGACTACACCGACGCCGGCAAAAGCGCCCCGGTAACAGAAGCGGAATAATAATATGACCACAGTAACGGTATCAGTTGAAGAGTTTTTAGAGCAATTCCCTGAATTTAACACCGCGGAATATGCACCATACGCCGACCTTGCCCCGATATATCTGGCCAAAGCGCAGGTTTATATCACCGCGACTTATTCCGGTTCACGTTGGACGGAAGAGAAGCGCAAACTTGCGATATATTTACTTATGGCGCACTTAATTAAACTGCACTATGACGCGTCCACCGGCACGAACGTCGCCGGGCAGGTTGCCAGCGCGTCAGTTGACGGTGTCAGTATCAGCTATGTACAGTTGCCGACAACCACAGACGCGTGGAGCTACTGGTTAAGCTTAACGCCGTGGGGTTTACAACTGCTGGCGTTGCTGGAAACAATGACTGCCATACCTTTTTATATTGGTGGCTCTATGGAACGGGTATTTTAGCGAAAGGGCGTGCCAATGCGACAATCAGATAAACGAAAATGGCGCGCCTTAACACAGAAAATATCAGATTTCAGGATTGAGGCGGGCTGGTTTGCCAATAACCGCTATGACAGCGGTATAAGCGTTGCCAACGTTGCCAGAATACAGAATAACGGCGCCGTTATCCATGTAACAGATAAAATGCGGGCGTGGTTTGCCGCACAGGGTACACCATTAAAGAAAAGCACCCGCAACATAGTCATACCGCCCCGTCCGTTTATGACAAACGCCGTCAGCAGAGTAAACAGCACCGAGGGCGACCGCGCCTTTATTGCTTCGCTGATGTCGGTATTTGACGGCAAAATAACCATTGAACAGGCCGCCAACCAGCTGGCTTTATGGTTGCAAAGCGTATTAAGCGAAGAATTTATCAAAATTAACGAACCGGCCTTATCCGGGTTCACCTTGATGAAGCGACAGGAGCAGGGCGAAAAGGGTACAAAGCCCCTGCAGGCAAGCGGACAGATGTTGACAAGTATTCAGAGTAAAGCGGAGAAAATATGACATTCAATGTATTAAACGCAGCATTAAGCGCTATTGCCCCGCTGGGCACCAACAAAACCGTGCAGTTTTATAAATACACCGGCACAATAGTTGATGACATGGGGCGGGACATACCGCAATATGCCGACCCGGTAGCTTATACCGGCTCTTTGCAACCTGTCAGCAACAGGATGTATCAACAGCTTGGGCTTGATTTAAACAAAAATTACCGGATTTTCTACTGTTCAACCCTGATTGAGGGCTTGGCACAGAATGCCCACCCGGACAAAATGGAATACGACGGCAGAACGTACGAAACCGTCGAAAATCAGGTCTGGCACGATACGAACGGCTGGACAAAGGCCATATTATGCGAAGTGAAAGTTTTGAGAAATGGCGACAGTGCTTGATTATAAAACAGAAAACCGGCTTTATGCGGATTTTATCAGTTGTGTCAGAAACGCTTTTGAGGTGTTTAATATAACCGGCTGGGAAGTCCGGCAGTTAAAGCAGGCGTTCAAATTCACCACCATAAAGCCCACTGTTTTCATTTCTGTTATTTCCATAAACCAGCTGGGACGGCAATACCGGAAACGCCAGAAGACAGCAGGCGGAGTTTTACGAACCAACCTTGCCAAAAAGGAAGTTACAATCCGTTTTTCTGCCACCCGCCGTCAGCTGGCCGGGGATACAGTCGCCACCCTTAACGGATTGGATGTACTGGAAGCAATACGCGCGTATCTGCAGTCAGAGCCGGGAATAGCCAGCCTTGCCTCTTTGGATTATGCGCAATATCGGGCGGATACAGTCCGCCAGCAGGATTTCATCAATGACAGCGATGATTTTGAATTTATGCCGTTTTTTGATTGTACCTGCCTTTATACCGACAGTTTCACGGAAGAGGTCGGAAAGATTGAAAAAGTAAACGAAACAATCTACAAACTATGAAAGGTAAAAATAGATGTCTATACCTATGAGCAAATACGTGGCTATTACGTCCACGGTGGCGAATACATCGGCAGCATCTCGTAAAGATTTGATTTGCCGGGTATTTACCACAAATGAACTTTTTGCCGCCAACACGGTTTACGAGTTCACTTCTTCTGCTGATGTCGGTGAATTTGCCGGCACAACATCGGCAGAATACGCTTTTGCGTCAGAATATTTCAGCTGGACAAGCAAAACCGCAACCAAAGCGAAGAAGCTGTCATTTATGCGCTATTCTTTTGACGCCCTGGCACCATATATGTACTCAACAAAGGATTTAACTGCCCTTGCTGACTTTACAGCGATAAGCGACGGCGCTATGATTATAAACCTTGGTGGCGTTTCTTATGAGATTTCCGGGGTTGATTTGTCCGGTGCTTCGTCTTATGCCGATGTTGCCAGTACAATACAGACCGCAATTCAGGGCTATACCGCCGGCGGTGAACTGTTTACCAACGCCACCGTAACTTACGACGCCACAACTGCGTCCTTTAAGCTTACCGGAGGCGAAGCCGGTGCTAATGCTATCAGTTATGCCGAAGCCGGAAGCGAGGGTACAGACCTTGCCAGCCTGCTTGGTTGGGATACCGCCGGCGCCCCGGTTATTTCTGAGGGTACAGCAGAACAGACCATCAGTGATGTTCTTAACAAAACCATTGATATAAGCACCAATTTCCTGACCTTTGGTTTTCTTAAAGCCTCTGACGCTTATGATAACCTTGCTGCAATCGGTGCTTGGGTATCAGAACAGAATATGAACTACCGCTGTTCTTTTGACCTTGGTGCGTCAAATTATGCCGACGGTATTGCCATTGCCGCCCAATACGAGGGTATGACTGCCAACTACAATATCAGTTATGGTGATGACAGTGTTGTCCCGGCGTGGATTATGTCGTGTATTTTACCGGCAACCACCAACTATGACAAGGCCAACGGCGTCAAGTCATATATGTTCCAGCAGTTTGACAGTCAGGCGGTGGCTGTTGGTGACGGCGACGGTACATTGTATCAGACACTTGATGATTTGTGCATTAACTACAATGGCCAGACCCAGAAAAGCGGGCAGAAAATCGCCTTTTATCAGAACGGCTTTAATGCCGACGGTACGGATACGGCAATATTTGATAACGAGGCGTGGCTTAAAGACGCCAACGCCACCGAGTTTTTGAATATCTTTATCGGGCTTGATTTTGTTTCTGCCGATGATGACGGTATTGCCATTTTAACCGGCGTCTTAAACGGCACGTGTCAGGAAGCCTTAAACAATCACGTATTTTCCAAAGGCAAAGAGCTGACAACTACCGAGCGCGCGTATGTAACTCAGGTAATGGATGACGAAAACGCCTACCTTGACCTGCAGAATAACGGCTACGTGTTTACCGTATCCATTAACACAGAAACGTCCGGCAGTGCCACCGTATATGTTGGCGAGTACACTCTGCTTTATTTGAAAAACGACACTATCCGCAAAGTCAGCGGGTCACAGATTTTAATTTAAGGAGAATAAACAATGCAAGATAGTTCTGCAATAGGCGTTAGTTGCCGTCTGGTTGCCTCTGTAACTTTTCCGTCCGGTATATCCTTTACGGCTTTCCCGGATGGTGCGGATTTAGGTCCGTCAGGCGATACTGAAATTGTCGGGAATGCGTCCGGTATAAACGGCGATTTGATTGTATGGTCAACCGTTTCCGGTCTGGAAGTACAGGTTCCGCTTATTCCGAATACCGAAGAAGAAGCGTTAATGGACAGCCTGTTTCAGGCCAACCGCGCCTCTAAAAACCGTTTTCCCAAAAAAGACGTCATCACGTTGGTGGTAACAAATCCGATTACCGGCGTGGCCAAAACGTATATTAACGGCGCTGTAAAACGTGGTGCTGTTGGTTATACCTACGGCGGTGATGGTCGTATCAAAACCAAAACTTACGGTTTCGTCTTTGAAGATGCAATTTAATCTAAACACGGGGAAGCGGTATGTTATTACGTAAAGATTTTGAGAAAAACAGGCTTAATGAAGAACAGCCGACAACGCGGGCGCTTCTTGAACCGAAAGTTATCGGCATTAACGGTTACCGGTTTGTCATATCCAAAATGCCCTGTACGGTGGCGCAGGAAGTCCTTTTCTGCCTGCCGACAGGGCTGATGCCCATGGCCAGAAACTACGGCAAATCAGAAGAAATGGCCTTGAAAATGCTGTCATACTGCGAACGTTGCTATGACGGCAAACCCAATGTCCCTCTGATTTCCAAAACCCTGGTTGATAACAATGTGCCGGATTTTGACACTTTATTTAAGCTTGAACAGGAGTGCATAGCCTATAATTACGATTTTTTTCAAAACGGCAAGGTTTGGGATTTCTTGAACAAGGCAGTCTCCCTTGCCGAATCGAAAGCTTCCGCAATATTGACGGGTTTACTGGACAGATTATTGCAAGCGGGCATGCAACGTTAAATGAGTTAAAAACCATTTACACCCTTGAAGATGCGATGAACATCTTTGAGGCTGTCTCCATTACAAAATACAACGAATATCTTATCGCTTCCGCATCTTTGAAAGAGAAAAGGTAATGGCCGGAGTACTAGACATATTTACGATTGCGTTTCAGTCTGACGGATTGAAAGACTTTGAGACGGAATTAAAACGCAACGAAGCCGAACTTGCCAGATATGAAAAACAGGTTGCCGAGACTGAAAAAAAGATGAAGTCTTTGGCCGACGCCGGCAAGTCCGACACCGTTGAATATAAAAAGCTGGCAACCGAGCTTGAACAGGCTAAACAGCAGGTAAAGTTATTTGGCGACAGTGTAACCAGACTTAAAGGCGATCCGCAGGCATCTGTTTTGGAATTACGCCAGAAGTTTTCAAGTCTGGTTACTACCGTTGGCAAAATAGCCACTGTCGGCCTTGCCATTAAAAAAGCCCTTAACTTTGCCGAACAGGGGCAACAGCTTGACTGGCTGGCACAAAAAGCCGGTATAACCGCAGAAAAACTGTCCACAATCGGCAATGCCGCCAGAGCTTTTGGTGGCACCACCGAGGGTACTGCCGGCACAATGGAAAATCTGCGCAGTCAATATCAGAGCCTGCTAATGGGCGAGGGTGGTGGAGCTTTAGAGCAAGCCACTTTCAAATACGGGGTGCAAATATCGTCAGACCCCGCACAGATGTTGGAAAACATCGCCAAACGTATGGAAACCCTGAAATCAGACGCTGAAAAATGGGATTTGGCCAAAACTCTTGGCCTTGACGAGGGGACGACCCGGCTGTTAATACAGGGGCTTGATAAATACCGCGCTTCGCTGGAAAGAGCTTCCAAATATAAGATATTTACGCAGGACGACATTAACCGTATGCGCGAATATCAGCAGATTTCCGGCGATATCCGTATGGGTATTGACAGCATTTTCAACAGTATTTACCGCGCTATGCTCCCGGCATTGACCGAAGTGGCAAAAGTCATTCGTAACATTACCGACTGGCTGGCGACCCATTCCGGTATGACCAAAATACTGGCGACACTGGCCGCCGTTGCTGTCGGCATTATGTCCGTTACCAGTGGCGTCAAACTGTTAAACGTGGCGTTTAAAGTTCTGGCTGGCAATCCGGCCGTTCTTATGTGGGCAGGAATTGTCGCTGGCATTACGGCCGTCATTGCCGTTATTCAGGATATATACACGTGGCTAAACGGCGGTAAAGCCGTTTTTGGTGACTTTTACCAGTCTGTAGCTGATAATTTCAGCGCCGCCCTTGAGTTTGTACGTAATTTCTGGGACGGCTTGACCGATGTCCCGGCCGACGCTTTTGAATGGCTGTTTACACAGGTTGATGAAATAAAAGCGACATTTAACCAGTTAAAAGAATTTTTTACTGATTTATGGAACGGCTTTGGCGACGGCGTTAAAACTGCCTTTCAGGGCATTATTGAGTGGATTAAAAACAAACTGGCCTCGCTTGTGGACTGGATGCCCGAGCGCCTGAAAAAATGGCTTGGTCTGGAGAATTTTACCACCGATTCGCCCAAAGACCCTGACGACAGCAGTTACATCTCACCATACAGAGAAAACGAAAGAACCCCCGCCGACCGCACCTATTTTTCACCAGATACCGATAGAACCAGCGACGCCAGCCGTTATATCTCACCCTACAGCGAAAACGAGTCCACCCCCGCCAACACTTCGTATTTTTCACCAGACAGCGAAAACGAGAGAACTCCCGCCAACCCCTCTTATTTTTCTTCGGACAGAGAAAACGAGCCGACACCCCAAACCCCCTCGTATTTTTCTCCAGACAGAGAAAAAGAGAGAACGCCCAAAACCCCCTCGTATTTTTCTCCAGACAGAGAAAAAGAAAGAACGTCTAAAAACAACACCTACATTTCACCATGGGAGGCGGCAGCCCGCGGGCAGACAATGTTGATATACGCCAACCAGTCGCCATTAAACAGCGCACCGGCGGGGGCGGTATCAAATTACTACTCAACGCAGGCCACCAACCAGACAATGATTGACAATACTAAGACCTACAGTCAGAGCAAAAGTTTTGTCATTCAGAATATGACCGTTAAGACGGACAATCCAAAATCCTTTATGGAAGAGGGTATGCAAACGGCGGTAACTTTTGACAATGGATTTGAATAATGGCTTTTACAACGGCAAGTATAATTCAGGCAGTTAATATCGTTTTGCTGGTAGGCAACAGCACGCAGGACACATCAAAATTCAATGTCTGGCAGGATGAAACACCGGTTTTATCAGGGCTTGGCGTTGTCCGGGTAACTGTTGAAGACCGCGCCAAACTGTTTGAACACCCGATTGAAACCGGGGCGGTAGTAACCGACCACGAGATATTTGACCCGGCGCAGATTAACATTCAGGCATATATCTCAATCAGCGACACATCAACTTTAACCGAGCTTGAACAGCTGTATCTGGCTGGCACGGTGCTAAAAGTAAGAGCCGGCAACAAGATTATTGAAAAAGCGGTAATCTCTGCCCGCCCTTTTGAAATCTCGGCTTCGGTATTTGATAAAACGCTATACAACATAAGTTTTAAGGAAGTCCAGACCGTAACTTCCACTTACGTTGCTATGAGTTCGGCCTCATCGGCGTCTGATGTATCAACAGTTAATTCCGGCGTTGTATCCGGCACATCATCAAGCTGGCTTTACTCGGCCTTAAACGGAGATTCCTGAAAATGTCATATTCCATATCTCTTAATTCATCTTATGCCAATCAGGAGTTTGATGTTCAGATTGACGGCCTGGATAAGGAAATTCACGTCAAACTGCATACCGCGTTTGATGTAACCTATATGTCGGTAACTGTCGATAACGAGCCACTGGGAGAAACCGGCGACGATACCGTTGGCTTTCCTTTTCTTTGCTTTCCCAATCAGAAAGTGATTCCCTACGCCTATATGCAGGAAAAGCTCGGCGGTAATTTTGTATTCGTAACCGAAGACGATAATTTCCCGAATTACGAGAATTTTGGCACAACCTGCAACCTGTATTTTGTAACCTTGGATGAAATGAATGAAGAATAAACGGGTTTGTTACATTGAGGTAGAAACCGTCAACAACGGCTCTAAGGTGATGAAAAACCTTAACGGCCTTGCTATCCGTGGCCGAGTCTGTCGCCGTATGGGTTCAGTTGGTTCAGACGCCCGCGTTGCCGTTGCCAACCTCTCTACAGAGGACTTGGAATACCTGACCACCTATGTTTCGCCATACATAAACCCCGATATTCGCAAGAAAATCAACATTTACGCCGGTTATGAAGAAACCGGCTACGGACGGATATTTGCCGGCGACATATACAAAGCCCTGCCAGACGGAATGCCCGACACCTGGTTGAATATGGAAGCCAGAAGCCTGTATTTCGAACAGCGCACGCCCTTAAGTTATGGCACTGGCGAAGTAACGACACAGACTCTGGCGCAGTCTATCGCCACTGAAATGGGTATGACCCTGGTTTGGGACGCCACCGAAGTTAAAACCATCGATGACTTTAACTTTTCCGGCTCAACCGGTGATTTAATCAAAGAATACAATCAACTTTCAGATGTCGTCTTATTTGAAGACAACGGCCAGCTGAAAGCAGTTGACCGGAATCCGTCATCAAGCGGGCGGACTATGAAGCTTATCACCAAAGACACCGGAATGATAGGCTTGCCCGAACCCGATCAGTTCGGCGTTAAAGTCCGTTGCTTATTAGACCCCTCAATAGCCTGCGGTGACTGGGTGCGGGTTGAGAGTGTGAAAATCCCGGCATTAAACGGCGAATATCAGATATACACCATAGATTATGACTTTTCCAGCCGTGAGCAGGCTTTTTATTGCGACATATACGCAAGAAAGACCGGCGTCGGTATATGAGGTTGACAATGGCAGAAGTTAATTTACCGGCAGTTAATCCGTCAGACGTGCGAACGCAGGCGGGTATTTTGGAGTTCACGCAAAAGAAGTTCAAAAGCACGATTGAAAAGGTTATTCCGGCGCAGGTTATAAGTTATGATCGCGCCACCAACCGCGCCGAAGTGCAGATTTTGCCCCTGGACATAACCTCAACAGGTGAAAAGTTGCAACGTCGTCCCCTGCTTAACATTCCGATCCTGACCTTAACCGGTGGCGGTTTTGTGTTCAGTTTACCGGTAAAAGCGGGCGATGTTGGCTGGATTGTCGCTTCCGATAAGGATATTTCGGTATTTAAACAGACTTTAGCCGAATACACGCCCAACACTTACCGCCGGCATAAATACGAAGACAGCTTTTTCATACCCGATAACTTAAACGGCTTTACCATTGCCGAAGATGACAACGAAGCCGTGCTGTTATCTTCTGTTGACGGCGTAACCAAAATCAGCCTTAAAGACGGCGTCGCCACCATAACCGCCGCGTCGGTTATCGTCAACGGCGAAACCACCATTAACGGCAACACCACTATTAACGGCGATTTGAACATATCCGGCACTGCCACGGCCACAACAGAAGTCGTCGGTGGCGGTATAAGCTTAACCGGACACGTCCACGGTGGCGTAACCGGTGGCAGTGGCACAACAGGAACACCACAATGAACACAATAGAATTATACTTGCGCGGGCTTTCAGATAAACCTGAAAAGCCCCTCACAACTATGGAACTGTATTTGCGCGGACTTTCAGACAAACCAAAGAAACCCCTCACGACTATGGAGATGTATTTACAGGGCATTAAGGTTGACCCACCCAAGCCCCGCACCGTTATCGAGTGCTATTTAGCAGGCGTCGCCTGTGATGAGTGGCAGGAACAAGACCACCCCCGCGACGACGACGGCAAATTTACTTCCTCTGGCCGTAGCTCCACAGGGCGCAAAAAACCGGTTGCAAAAAGCATCATAAAGTCTAAAATAAATGCAAGACGGCAAAAAGCCGTTTCCCTGTCTCCCCGGGAATATGGTCTTTTACATCATGGTCTTAACGAGTATATCGCGGGAAAAGATATTCCCAAAGGTAAAATTATGCAATGGTGGACAGGAGAATATTGTTACGAGGTTTTGATAAATGGATATAATGATTATGTCCCATTGATGAAAAGGAAAATACGTTAATGTATGAAAAAGAGCTGGAAGAGGCGTTGCATACAGCGTTTCAAACAGACGCGGAAGCCCTTGGGTATGAAGATGTTTTTGTTAAGGGCGGGTTGTTGGTATGCGACACGGATGAAAAAAGAAAAAAACTGCTTGACCTTATCAACCGGTACGATTTGAACGTCAGCGATATAAATCTGGCTATTGTATATATAAACGATGGCTTAGACCCTGAATTTGAAGAAGATGCCTGATTTATAAAGCACAACATCAAACCAGCCCCCGCCGGGGGCTTTTTTAATGGAAAAACGACAATGAAAACCATAGCAATTAACGATTCCAACGATATTTACCTCAATACATCGGGCAATTTAATGGTTAAATCCGATTTAGAGGCAATGGCGGATATTCTGACCAACAAGGCGCAGGGCAATCGGGGCGGTTTGCGCTATGACACAGAAAAGGGCATTGATTTCTTTAATACCATATTCGCCAGCCCCTCATACCCTGATTTATTTCAGGCGCAGTTGACAGCAGAGCTTGCTGACACCGACGAGGTGTCCTCTGTTGCGGATTACGAGGCAGAAACAAACGACGGCGTTTATTCTTACACGGTAAACATTACCACATCTTACGGAGAGGTTACACTTAATGGCTAGCAATTACAGTTACAACAATTCGGGGGTTGTTATCCCGGACACGGCAGACGTTCAGGAAGAAGTGCAAAGCGAGTTCACCGAAGCCCTTGGCACGGATTTATCACTGGAGGAGGAAACCCCACAGGGGCGGTTGATTGACACAGAAACGCAGGCGCGGGTGGCAACCCTTACTTTTAACGCCGATATGGCCAACGTTTTAATCAACTTCACAACATCATCCGGCACGGCTTTGGACGCATGGGGGGAGAATTTTAACATCTCCCGGGTTGGTGCTTATGCGTCAACCGTACCGGTATTGGTAACCGGTATTGCCAACACGGTGATTCCAGCCGACGCCCAGGCCAGCGCCAACGGCGTTATCTGGCTAAACGAAAGCGAAATCATCATTGGCAGTAACGGCACGGCAACCGGGACTTTCTATTGTTCAGAAACCGGCGCTATAGAGCTTGGCATTGGTGAGCTGAATACCGTCATCGGCAGTTCCACCCTTGGCGTGTCTGGTTGGGAAACCATTACCAACACGGCCGTGGCGACCCCTGGCGCCGACAGGGAAAGCGACACCAGCTATAAAAAACGTATTCTGGCCGGGCTTTTCTCCGGTTCGGCGTTGTTTGGCAATTATAAAAGCGCTTGTATTGTCCTGGATAACGTTTCTGACGTATTCACTTACGATAATCCGTACGGCGAAGCCCGCCAGCTTGATAACTGGACGATTCCCGCCCATAGCGTATTCGTATGTGTCGAGGGTGGCGACGCCGAAGAAGTTGCGTATGCCTTATATGAAGTCAAATCCGCCGGTTGTGGCTGGAGTGGCAATACCTCGGTTGTCGTAACCGATAAGACATACAATACCAGCAACCCGGTTGAATTTTACATTCCCGCCAGTGTCAACATTGCGGTTGAACTGGACTTAACCGCAGAATCAAGCTCTGACTCTGATTTGGAAAACACGGTAAAAGACGTGATTGTGTCCTATTTTGCCGGAGAATATGCCGATAACAACTATGACGGTTTGGGGATTCGGGCTTTAATCAGTCCGTCGGTTATATCCGCCGTGGTAACATCACAGGTATCCGGTATCAGTATCACCGGTTGCCGGGTTGGTCTGGTAACGCCTGAACCTCACGCCATTGCGTCCATTATTAAGGCGTCCATAACCTCGGGTGTAACCTGGGCAAGTGTCGACACCTCAACTTTTGGCAGTGCTGTATCAGCTAATGGTACATATAACTTTACATACACCGAGTCGGGCTGGCAGTTATCCGGGGCAGGTGTAGACCTTGCAACTTACGGCGTAACGATTGAGGGAACACCGGTTGAAGGCGACCTTGTTTCCATTCTTTACGCCGACGGCAATCTGGCGCAGGATCCGATACGGCTGTTCTGCACCGAAACGGCAGCAATTTCAACAGATGACATAACGGTAAACATCAATGGCTGATATAAAGATACATGATTCCTTTTCCCTGCCGGCGGATTTGCTGACCAATATCACGTGGCAGTATGAAAACGCAGAAAAACTGAAATCGCTGATAAGTCAGAAAAACGACTGGTATTCCAAAAACCTCAATGATTTCTGGCTGGGTATTGTTGACAATTTCCTCAACATCAGCACGGCAGACGACTGGGGGCTTGGTCTGTGGGGCAAAATCCTGAACGTTACGCGAATTTATAACGTCAACGGCGTCCAGACCACATTGTCAACAGATTTATACCGCCGGCTGATTTTGGGCAAATTGCAGTTACTGTTTTCCAACGGCACCGTCCCGGAGATTAACAGTTACCTCAATTTCATATTCAAAGACCACTCCACGGCAACGACAAACGCGTATGTCAAAGACCAGTGCAATATGACAGTTTATTACGTGCTTAATTTCACGCCGACCGACGAAGAACTGGCGTTAATTTATTCGCGTGATTTTCTGCCCACCCCCGCCGGTGTTGAAGATAAGATTTATCTGTTAGATCAGAGTACAATCTTCGGCTTTAACGAAACCGGCTTTATGCCATGGAGCGTAGCGCCATTCTGGGACGGACATTATATTTAGAAAGGCTGGACTTATGGAAAGATTTAAAGATATTATAGGCACATATTCAATCTGGGGCGGTTTTATTGCTATGGTTACGGTGTTAATCCGCCCTTTTATTTCAATCAGATACACTTTGCGCGATACGGCGATAACATTTCTGGTAAGTATGCTGTCCGGCCTTTTGTGCGAATATCTGAACATTTCCGACCCGGTACGCTATGGCCTGTCCGGCGTCTGCGGGTTATTTGCCGTCAGGATTTATATGATAGCCGAAGCAATTTTGAAAAAGCTGGAAAAAGACCCGGAAAACTTTATCAATCACTGGCGTCAAAAGGAATAGGGCATAAAAAAGCCCGATGCGACAACACCGGGCTTCCTGTTAAATGAAAGGATTATGTAATGATAATAAACTTATTTTATCAACTAAACAAATAGCAAAACAGCAAGCACTTGTCAAGCCCTTTTTTTATCAATTACAAAAATACTTGACAATGCTACAATATTGTAGTGTAATTTTTTTGCAAAAGAGGATAAAGCGACCATAAATATGTTAAAATATATCGCATTATTTGAAACAGACGCGGAAGCTGACGGGGTAGGTGTTATTTTCCCTGACCTTCCTGGGTGCTTTTCTTCTGGTAAAGATTATGAGGAGGCGGTAAAAAACGCACACGAAGCACTTGCTGATTATCTTGGCACGCTTAAAGACATTCCCACGCCACGCACATTAGAACAAATCAAAAAAGAATGGCCGGACTGGCAGGAATGGACTGACAATTATTCTTTTACTTTAGGTTATGTCAGTTATCTTCCAGTTGAAAAGCCACGTAAATATTCTATTTATATGAGTCAGTCCTTAATGGCGCAAATAGACGCCGTTACCGACAATCGTTCGGCGTTTCTGACAAGAGCTGCTGAACAGGCGTTAGGTTTGACAAATTAGAAAAGAGCTTGACAAGGTAACATCACAGCCTTATTTTTTACTTGACTCTGCAAGAAAAATAAGGTATCTTAACCTCAGAAGAAGTTAAGGTTATGGCTTAGCTCCTTTCAGGTTAGATAAATGCCGGTGTTCGTTCCACCGGCATAAACTTTATATAAGAGAAGTTTTTTAAAGTCAACCTTGGGGGAGAAACAATCAAAGGGCGGATTAACTCCGCCCCATCATAATCACTGAATTATAATTATGATGATTCTGAGTATCAAAATTAAGACACTCAAAACTTTGATTAAGTCTGTCATCTTATCCTTTCAGCCTTTACCGGCGGTTGGGAAAGAAGCCGACTTTTAAGCACGAAAAAAAGTATTTGACTTTTTAATTTTCTGTGCTTATAATAACAACCGAAGATGGAAGTTATCAGTCAACTTCTTTCCAAGGTTATTACAAAGCCCGGTGCTGCAACACCGGACTTTTCTTTTATACATAACTCATTTTTTAAAGTCAACCTTGGGGGAGAAGAGTCTTAAAAGTATTTGACTTTTTATTTTCCGTGCTTATAATAACAACCGAAGAGGGAAGTTATGAGTCAACTTCTTTCCTTTGTGGAAACGACCAGCTGTTACCGCAGCTGGTTTTTCTTTTATGTGGTTTTCAGTCCGTCTTTAGCTAAATAATTCAAGGGCGGATTAGCTGTTCGTACGGCAAAGAAGCCTGCGGATTGACAATAAAGAAAAGTAGCGGTATAAAGAACCTTATCTTTAACCGTAGATGAATTTAACAGGAATAAATATGCATTTACTTTTTATAGATGAATCGGGAACACCACCTCCTCCTGATAAAAAAAATACAAAAACTTTTGTTTTGGGGGGAATTATTATTCCTACAGGAATATGGCATCAGTTAAACTCTGATTTCAAAAATATATTACAAATTCATAATCTTTCCGGAGAAATAAAATGGCGATTTTTCAGTCCTCATAATAATGATGCCGATAACCCTATGACTGGTTTATCATGGGAAAAACGCGACTTTATACGAAAACAAATATTATCTAAAATAGCTAAATATAAATCAGTAAAAATTATTTCCTCTTATATGATTATTGAAGAGGCTTATAAGCAAACATACATCAAAACCGAAAATGACATATATTGGTATTGTTACAAAACGCTCGTAGAGAGATTTCAGTATTATCTGCAAGATATATCACGAAGCATTGGAACAAAGCAATGTGGACTCATAATTTGCGACCATAGAGAAAATTCCCAGGATATAAGATTAAGAAATTTACATCAAAATATGTTAAACTCTGGCGGTTGGTATATGTCAAAATATGAAAATTTTATAGAAACTCTGTTTTTTGCACCATCTCACATGAGTTTGGGCATTCAACTCGCAGATATGGTCGCTGGATGTATTTTCAGATATGTAGAAAAAGAAGACAACAGCAATCTGTCTATTATTAAAAATATGTTTAGAAAATCTGACAATGGACGCATTGAAGGATATGGACTTGTGAAAATCCCAAAATAAGACGCTGGGCTAGTCTGCAAAGACTAAACCTGCGATAACGACGCAGTCCCAGCGATTACTTATTATATAGCATAAACTTTTTTAAAAATCAACTGATTTTATCCATGGATTGAGGATTTTCAGTCCGTCTGGTTAGTCTAAATTAAATTATATAATTATTATACTTGACAATAAGCAAAAACAGGTTCATCTTATGTAGCGAAGAAGCTAGTTGGTTTCTTTATACCGGTAGTCATCCGATCGGTATCAAAGGGCGGATTAACTCCGCCCCCCATAATCGTGATATACTTAAGACTTTGATATATCTGTTGGAAAAGCCAGGGGGCGCGCCTCCGGGGCTTTTCTTTTATAATTATCCTTGACAATTAAATAAACTAAGCTATCTTTAGCTTGTGATGTTTATCTCCATCAAATTAAAACTATTGCCGGTGTAATGCCGGCATATTTTTTTAACATCAGGCTCGGTAACCCCGGGCTTTTTTTTATGGCAAAAGCATGACTATCAACATTGAAGAAGACTTTGGTTTAATCGCCTCAAGGCTGGAAAAGCACGAGGGTTGCGTTCTTTCGCCCTATAAATGCACCGCCGGCAAACTGACAATCGGTATCGGGCATAATTGCGAAGCGCGCGAATTTACCCCGGAAGAAAAGAAAGCGCTCGGCGACTGGCACCACGGCATAACCCGCAATGCGGCGCTGATGTTGTTAAGAAACGACGTCTGTATTTGCCTTAAACAGCTGGCGAAGCTGGATTTTTTCAAAAAACTGGATAAAGAACGGCAATATGCGCTGTTGGATATGTGTTTTCAGCTGGGCATAAAAGGCCTGCAGGGCTTTCGGAAAATGCTTAGGGCAATGCGCGCCGGAGATTGGGAAACCGCCGCCCGCGAATGCCTTAACTCGGATTATGCCCTACAGACGCCCAAACGCGCCAAACGGATTGCCACCCTTATTCAAACCGGAGAATGGCGCCAATGAACACGATAGAACTATATTTACGCGGGCTATCAGACAAACCCAAAAAGCCCCTCACCACCATAGAATGTTACTTGCAGGGTATTAAAATCGCCCCACCCAAACCCCGCACCGTCATCGAGTGCTATTTAGCGGGTGTCGCCTGTGACGAGTGGCAGGAACAAGACCACCCCCGCGACGACGACGGCAAATTTACTTCCTCTGGCAACCGCTCCACAGGAAGCAAAAAAACAGTTGTCAAACTTTCTCCAAAAGAGTACGGTAAGGTTATACACGAACTGAACAATAACCTTAGCAGAGAAGAACGCAAAAAGAAAATAGTTGTCAGAGCTATCGGTAATTACCGCTATACGGTTAAAAACAACGGCTTTAACGACTACGAAATAATCAGAAAGGAAAAAATAGATGGGGTGTATGATTGATAGAAGTAAATTCAAAACAGAGCTTGGAAAACAGTTATATGACCGTCTTAAAGCAATTTGGGATAATGAACATTGGATACTCGGAGTTTTGGTATCGGTTAAAGGAGATGAGAAAAAGAAAAAGATAATGAAATATTTGGATAAAGGGATAACTGATACCGACCAGATATTGGAAATTGCATTAGATATTGAGGATGGAAAAATTTAGCTCGGTGATAAATGGTTTTAACGAATATGTCCCTCTTTTGAAAAAGGAAATTGATTAAATGATAAACGAGAAATTAAAAAAACAACTTCAGGAGGTGCATGCCAGAGAACAGGATTCTTTTCATACGGAAGAACAGTTTATCCGGGCTGTCTTTTCTGATTGCGACACGGATGAAAAAAAACAAAAATTATCCGATATATTGGAAAAATGGGAGCTGACTGACAGCGATGTTTTGTTAGCCTCTTTGGATATATCCGAGGGCTTAGACCCCGAAATTGAAGAAGATTCCTGATTTATAAAACACAAACATCAAACCGCCGCCCCCAACCGGGGGCTTTTTTATTGGGCAAACAAACCCAAAGTCAATTAAATTTATTTTTAACTTGGAGAAAAGCAGATGAAATCAACAGATTTAACCTATCCGATTCCTTTGTCAAATCCGATTGCCTACAATGGAACACGTAACGAAATTCCAACTGACGCCACCGGGTCAAATTATGCGTCTGTAGAAGAGGGCTTTCCCGATGTAACGATGATTTCGCCGGCCGACGGCGGGCTTCCACCGTGGGGACAGGATATGAACGGAATGTTGTATCTTATGTCCGATTTAAAGCCCTTTCTGCAATCCGGCGGCTTTATCACCTTTAATCAGGAAGTAAGCGACCAAATCGGCGGTTATCCCAAAGACGCCATTTTGGGCTATGTCAACTCTCAGGGCATTTATCAGCAGGTCAGGAGCTTAATTGACGACAACACCTATAACTTTGTCGACAACCCGGACTATATTGACGACGAACACTGGGAGTCTTTACAGACCCAAAACGTCAACTGGGGCAACATTTCCGGGGATTTGGAAGACCAGACGGATTTGCAAACCGCCCTTAACGACGAAAAATCCGCCCGCGAAAGCGCCGATACGAACTTGCAAACCGC
>CAYQDC010000002.1:0-4985 GCA_964416205.1 uncultured Acetobacter sp.
GTAATCTGAATGATATATTCTTTATCCTCTCTTTCCTTTTTGAGGGATACTGAAATACCAGAAACATTTTCCGCATAAACAGCCGGTTCATACATATCCAATTAAATCTTTTTTTGAATCACTCTGTTCAATAAAACATAATATTTTCAGACTATAAACATGTTTTACCCTTAAATCAATATTAATGTAGTATTGTTAAAATGTTATATTAAAAGGATAGGCATGGCGACAAAAGAGACCTTTTATACTGATGACCTGTAATAAAGGCGGGAAGCGTTTAGTATAACAAAGATTGATCCAACATTATGCATAATCGCTCCGCTCATAGGTCCTAATATGCCGTAAAAGGATAAAATAATACCGACAAAATTAAGCAGCATAGAAAATACGATGTTAATTTGAATAGTCTTAAGCGTAAGATTTGATAACCTTTTTAGATAGGGTATGGACGATATCTTATCGTTTATCAGTGTAATATCTGCGGCATCAATAGTTATATCACTTCCGATACGCCCCATAGCCACTCCTATATCTGCAGTTTTAAGTGCCGGAGCGTCATTAATTCCATCACCAACCATACAAACATAATGTCCAGTTCGTTGCAAATCTTTAATTTTTTTTACTTTACTTTGTGGCAAAAGATTGGCAAAAATATGACAGATAGGAAACCCTTTAGCAAAATGTTTCGCTGCCGGAGCATTATCGCCGGTAAGTATTACCGTTTTGATTTGTTTGTTTTGAAGCCACATGAGGGTATCCTTGGTATCAGTTCTTGCCGTATCGGTTAATGAAATAATGCCGATAACCTTTTTTGAAAAACCTAAAATAATCAAAGCTTTTCCCTGTGATTGTAGTTTTTTTATCTCATTTTTTTCGGTTTTTGTGAAAGAAATATAATTTTCTGTCATGTAAGCAGCATTTCCAGCAAAAACTTTTACATTACCGATCAGACCACAAATACCGCGTCCTGGAGTCATATGAAAATCTCGAACGTGAGAAAGGTTGATTTTTTCTTGTTCTGCTTTGTGTACGACGGCTTTGGCCAACGCATGCTCAGATAAACTTTCCAAACTAGCAGCTAGAGTCAATAATTTTTTGATAGATAATTTCTTATCAAACGAAACAATATCAGAAACTTGAATTTCTCCAGTTGTTAGAGTTCCTGTCTTATCGAATACTATTGTATCAACTTTTCCCATTTCTTCCAAAGCTGCACCTGACTTAATTAAGATACCATGTTTAGCCGCCAAGCCGATTGCGGATATAATTGATGTTGGCGTGGCAAGAACCAGAGCACAGGGGCAAAAAACGACAAGAACGGTAACACCTCGAATAATTTCTCCAGTAATTAAATAAGTCAACAGTGCTGCAATCATAGCTACAGGTACCAGAACCGCAGCCCATTTATCAACGATTTTTTGAGTGGGTGCTTTATTATTTTGTGCTTCTTGAACTAAGCTAATCATCTTTTGCAAATAAGTATTTTTAATGGATTGAACCTGAATATCAATAGAGCCGAAACAATTAATTGTACCAGCCATAACGATATCTCCGGCTGCTTTATCTACTGGCAGGGATTCACCAGTCAGCATGGCTTGATTGATTGAAGTTGTACCACGAATAATAATTGCATCAGCAGGAATGGATTCTCCCGGTAGAACACGCAAAACATCACCCTTGTGAATATCTTGTAGAAGAACTATTTTCTCGCCTTCTTTCGTAATAAGTCGTCCTTGGGACGGGGATAATTTTAGCAATCTGTCTAATCCGCGTTTAGCTCTATCTATCGTGATATCCTCTAAAATCTCTCCAATCGCCATAATCAGAGCCACCTCGCCGGCTGCAAACAGTTCATTAATAGAAATGGCTGCAATCATGGCCGTTGTAATCAAAAGTGAGGATGTAATACGTTGCTTGTACACAATATTATATAAAGCTTCAGATACCACAGGTATACCTGAAATAAGAATAGTTCCCAAAATTGGATCAATAGCTAACCGAATATCAGCAAACATAAGACCTAAACTTACAAATAAAAATATGGCAGAAACAATAGTCATTTTGAGACCGGCCATATATTCAATAATATCTTTTAACATATCAATCTCTCTTTGTTAAGTTCAAAATCTTAATATACTATATACCCTATATGGTATATAGTCAAGAAAATATTCAAAAACAAAAAAAGAAACAGAGAAAATTTAAATATTGGAAAAACGTTCAATTGCTTTAGCAAAGCGTTTTATTGTTTCATCAGCATTACCATGCAGGATACCTTCACGTACACAACACTGCATATGCTCCTCTAAAACCATTTGTCCAACCTTATGTAGAGCTGATTTTGCCGCATTAATTTGTATAAGTACATCTTCGCAAGATGTACCATCATCAACCATACGGTTGATTGCATTAATTTGCCCGATAATCCGGTTTAATCTGTTATGAACGGCTTTCGTACCAAGACAGTGATTCATACCTCCATACTCCTATTTATTAACCAGTTTATAACCATAACCGATTTTTCATCAGTAGTTTCCATTTTAAAAATTACCGGACATAGGTCATCATTGCAACTGCAAATCGCTACTTCGAGTTTTTTTATCCAATCTCAAAAGTAAAAGATTTTATTTCCGATACTTCAATATGCCGTAGAAAAAAATACTTTGCAAGCAGAATAAAAATTTAGTCTGAAATATGTTTTCACCGATTTCAATACCAGGCAATACGCTATCTTCAATAATTGTATCCATAAAGGGATAACAGAAAAACGGTCCTCCAATGTGTGTTGTTTCCACCCATCAAAATAACTGCATCGGCGTCGATGTAGACATATTTGCCTATATAAATATAAAGCTATGTCTATAGTGGCTCAAAATGGACATAGAAATAAATATCGCAGTAAAAGTAGCGTACGATACAATCTTTAAAATCTGTCACGTAAGCCTTTGGGTACCTTTAATAATATTTGTATGTAAGACCAATACTTATCAGTCATTTGTTTATTCTTGTTGCAATTTCCATAACTGGGCAAATTTGCCTTGTTTGTCAAGAAGTGCATCCAGAGAGCCTTCTTCTGCGATTTTTCCTTTTTCCAAAACTATTATTCTGTCCATTTTCTTAAGTGTAGACAGGCGGTGTGCAATAGCAATCACTGTTTTTTTGTTCATTAAAGTATTAATGGCATCAACAACTTCGTTTTCCGTTTGGTTGTCAAGAGCGGAAGTTGCTTCATCAAGAATTAAAATCGGCGCTTTTTTCAACAGGGCCCGCGCAATGGTGATTCGCTGTCGCTGTCCACCGGAAAGTTTGACGCCACGTTCGCCGGTAATTGTCAAATAGCCGTGAGGCATTTCTTTAATAAATCCGTCTGCATTTGCCCTGCGTGCGGTGGCAAAAATTTGCCGTTCGGTTGCATCCGGAGAACCGAATGCAATATTACGCCGGATGGTTCGATGAAAGATTTGACTATCTTGTGCAATAACGGCCAAAGCCTGTTTCACACTATGGATAGACACCCGAGCAATATTTTGTCCATCAATCAAAATTTCGCCAGATTCAATGTCATAATTACGCTGTAACAGGTTAATTAAAGTGCTTTTGCCACTACCAGATTTGCCAACAATTCCTACTTTTTCTCCCGGATTAATTGTCAAACTAAAATTATGAAAAATTTTCTTACCTATAGAATATCCGAACGTAATGTTTTTAAACTCAATTTTGCCTTTTTTGACCAGTAATGCCGATGCATCTGGTATATCAACAATCTCATGCGGAACACGCAAAAAAGTCAGGGCATCTGTTAATTGCCCGAGAGAAGTGCGGATATTTATCATTTCATACAACAGTCGTGTAAAATAGGACAGGATATTAACTGAGAGCATCAAGATAAGCACCACATCTGCCACACCGATTTTTTGTAATTTCCATAAGTAAAGAGCCAAAAATGAGCTACAGATTTGAAAAGTTGTAAGGGTCACCAATTGCAAGGCTCTAAACATCTCTTCATTTTTTACAGCGGTGGTTGCGGCACGATTCACATGTTGTAAATCATGCTGCAGCTTATCGATTTCATTTTTTTCCTGCCCGAATATTTTGATCAGCAGAATATTACTGAGCGAGTCTGTAACCTCTCCACTAAATTTGGTCTGTTCTGCCGCACTGATTTTGTTTAAATAAGTTATTTTGCGGGAAGTAACCAGCGATAACAGCGAGGAAAACAAACCGAACCCGATAACCAGACTTAAAAACCACAAACTTGCCCGGCCGATGAAAAACAAATTTATAAAAATCAACCAAAAGCAGGAGCTAAAACGTGTAAAAGAAAGCATTTGCTCCCAGCATGCCACACCCAACTTAATAATCCTGTTAGCGATTTGTCCGGATTTTTGTTGTTTAAGATAGGCTACCGAATGACCGGAAGCATACGTTAAGGCGTATTCTTCAACTTGCCAGCGGATCATATTGCGTATATTTTCACCAATAAAATCGCGAAAAAAGCGTATCACGTGTATCAGCAGAGAAAAGGCCATAATACCCGAAAGATAGGTTATTGTTGTTTTCCATGAAAATTCTGCCAGAGAAATCCCGGCAAAATACCCAATCATGGCCGAAGATATAACCAGTACTAAGGTCTCAAATAAAGCTCTTAAAAAACTAAAGAAAATATCAAAAAAAATATAATGGTAATACCCTTTGCATACGGTAAAAATAAATTTGAGCGGAGAATAAGACGCCTGAGCTGATGCAAATTCTTTAAAGCTGATTTTAAACATGCAATTCTCCGTTTTATTGTGTCGCTTTATAAAGTTTGGTAAATTTTCCGCCTCGGCGCAACAGTTCGGAAAAATTTCCTTCTTCCACGATTTTTCCTTCTTCCAAAACAATTATCCTGTCCATTCCTTTAAGTGTAGATCTCGGTGGTCGCCGTATCATTAAAAAAAAAAAAAAAAAAAAATAAAATAAAAAATAATAAGATATTATAAAAA
>CAYQDC010000002.1:4995-22359 GCA_964416205.1 uncultured Acetobacter sp.
AGATAACCGGTGGGCTATGGCAATAACTGTTTGCTTTTGTGGCAGGTTGTCCAAAGCCTTTTTAATGAGCTTTTCCGATTTGCTGTCCAGTGCAGAGGTCGCCTCATCTAAAATTAATATTGGAGATTTACGCAAAATAACCCGTGCAATAGCCAGACGTTGCCTTTCGCCCCCAGAAAGCAAACAGCCTTTATCGCCGACATAGGTTTCATAGCCGTTTTCTTTTTCGCGGATAAAGTCATCGGCATAAGCCTTAGTTGCGGCCGTTTTTATTTTTTTCAAAGAACAGCCATTGGTGCCGAATGCAATATTGGCAGCAATACTGCGGTTAAACAAAATCGTATCTTGCGGAATAAGACTGACAGCGCGATGTAGGCTTTCCTGTGTAACTTGGGCGACATTTTGTCCGTCAATCAAAATTTGCCCGCCGTCAACGTCAAAAGCCCTCTGCAACAAATTGATGAGAGTACTTTTGCCGGCACCAGAAGCACCGACAATACCGACTTTCTCCCCGGCAGCAATCGTTAAGTTAAAATCTTTGAAAATTGGTTTTTTGCTTTTCTTATAAGTAAAATCAAGGTGACGGAATTCTATTTTTCCTCCTTTAACTTTAAGTGGCCTAGCTCCCTCGGCATCAACAATGCCGTGTGGATCAGCAAAAGGCAGGAGGCCTTGTTCAATGATTGCCATCTTCTTTCTGTAATCTTGCAGGTTGATTTGTAGCATGGGTAAGCTGCTACTCCCCTGGATTAAAGTAATCAATAAAAACACGATGTCCGCATTTGAAAAAGAACCTTTCTGCCAGAGGTAAATACTTGCGGGCAAAATGGAAAAAAATATTATGTCAACTAAAACACCGACAAGATTATAAGCGCCCCAATAAACTAGCATGTTTTTCTTTTTAAGTTTATACTCCTGCGCAAATAAGGTGTGTAAATGCTGTTTTTCCTCCTCAATATTGTCAAATTGTTTAATAATATGCAGGTTATTTACAACATCAACTATCCGCCCGATAACAATGGTAGATATTTTATTGCGGTCTTTTTCTACGCGCGGACACAGCCGGAAAAGGGCTTTTCCCGGAAAAATACACAGTATTAGGCAAAACAAATATCCTAAACCGATAAAAGGGGAAATAAAAGTCAGCATAATACATTTAACTAGGTGATAAAAAAATTGCTTTACGATGCCATAGATGTTCTGTAACATGGCTGGGAGAAGTTTAACTTGTTCCTTTTGCGTAATCAGCATACCGCTTTGTTGGGAAATCAGATATTCATAGCTATGTCCGAGTAGATACGAAAACAAATCTTTTTCCATTCGGCTTTTGCAGGGAATGACAAAATGTACCTGAAAGTAATATTGTGAAAAAGAAGCAAAAACACTGCAGAGAAAACCACTTATTGCCAAAAGCATAATAAAGTATAAAGCCGTATCATAGCTTTCGGAATGGTTAAGCTTAACGACGCCGATAATATCGGAAAAGAAACGTAAGTTTAAATTGGTAAGCCAAGCCCCAAGCACCGATAAAAATAGCACGCAACACACCTGCAACTTGAACAAACGCAGATAAATCAGGCAAAACGGCCAAAAAGTCTTTGGAAAAGAAGGCCTCATTGTTACTCATAAACTCCAATTGAAATAACCTCTCAATAAATTATAACTTTATTTGGTAAATTTTTGGTAAACTAAGTCATTTAAGGCATTGTCCGCATTTGGAACAGCCATTGCATAAAATACGGTAGCCACAAGTTTTGCATTGTTCCCCGAAAAATTTGACATATTTATTCTCTTCCCCGAATAAGCCGCCCTGTTCATTAGGGGATAATTTAAAATCAATCGGCTTACCCATAAATTGCAGACCTGATTTATAAGCCATAATGCTTTGCAGTCGCTTACCAGGTAGATGATATGTTTTTCCGTCTTTAATAAAATTCGTTCCCGTTTCCAAAAAACAAAATGTAACATTCGCCGCCACACATTCATCATAAAGCCTTTTTACCCAGTCATAATGCAGTGGCCGTGAACCATCATAATTTTCGCCACCGGCAATAACCTGTTCAATTTGTCCGACCTGTAGGTAACTTTTAAAACTAACAGCATCGATAAAAGGTGCAACCATAAGGCCTTTATGCTTGAAAGGTAGTTCAAATAAAATCGGGATTCTCTCATCAGCACGGCGTTGATTTTCGCATGTAACATTAAGAAAAACATTATCATAACCATCATTCCAGTCAGAAGGAAGGGATTGTGCGATTCTTTCCGGACGTTTGGTAATCAGTTGAAAAACAACATCAGAGCGTCTTTTTATAATCTTCCACGCATCTTGTCGCCACTTGTCAGCTTCTTCCAAAAAGAAATCAGATGTCATGCACACGCGGATTTGTTCACCGCTCTTGATTTTATAAAATCCATTTTTATCTTTGCTGAGAGGATATTCAAAATTATTTTTGACTTTATAAATGTGACTTCCGTCTTTTCCGCGCTGTTTATCTAAAAAATACATATAACAATGTTGGCAACCTTCACTTTTTTTCACACAGCCGTGCCATGGATTCCAGATATCATGCATATGCAGTCCGATACAAATAAATTAAAAAAAAATAGCTTTTAAAAAATATAAACTAAAAAACAAATAAAAGCAAATTGAGAATATAAAAAAGCAGCCTATATAGACTGCTTTTTTAACTGGCGGGAGCGACGGGGCTCGAACCCGCGACCCCATGCGTGACAGGCATGTATTCTAACCAGCTGAACTACGCCCCCATCAGAACAAAAGAACTTATATCCAACAAAAAATATAAATGCAAGATTTTTTTTATATTTTTTTGATTATTTTTCATTAAGCAAAGCTTTGCGAAGCGCATACGGGATTTTTATACCTCTAACAAACGGATTTTGAATAATAAATTTTTCCCACATATCTGCCGAATAGGGCAAGCGTTGTTCCCGGTATTCTTTAACAATCCATAAGCGTAAATCTTGCTTGATAATCAGACAATCACTTAACGTATGCACGCTAAAGATTTCTTGCTGTATATCATCTATTAAATTTAACAAACTTTCGGCTTCGGGAGCATAATCACTGTTGCCGAATAATATGATTAGGCGATTAAAAATATGAAATTTAAGCTCATCATGCCAGCTTAAAAACTCTGCATAATCAAAGGAACAACCGGATTTTTGCCAAAAATGGACTTTAGTTTCGATAATTTGAGTAACAGTATCTTCCAAAAAAGATTTTGTTCGTTGCAGGTTTCGTGTCGCCGTAAAAATTTTTGCAGCATCAATGCCGATAGCCTCCGCCATAATAGGCAGAAAGAGGCGTATTTTTACCCGCAGAAAATCTGTACAATGGTTCGATTCATCTTCAACCCATGAAATATTCTTTTTTTGCAAATATTGTTTGAATAGATCAGGATGGAAAGATAAAAAAGGGCGAAGCAGCCGGATATTATTTTTCCATGAGACATCTTCCATAGATGACAAGCCATAAATACCGCTACCACGCTGCAATCGCATTAGAAAAGTTTCAGCTTGGTCTGACAAATGATGAGCCAACACCAGAGAAAAAATATTATTTTGTTTGCACCAGTTACATAAAAGATTATAACGGACTATACGTGCTTTTTCTTCAATGCCAGTCGTTGGTTTTTTCTCCGTCCATACCAGTGTATGATGTTCAATACCATACCGAGCAGCAATATAGGCAACATAACGAGCCTCATCTGCAGAAGTTGACCGCAACTGATGATCTACGGTCAAAGCAATAAGCTGAAGTTGGGGAAATACTTCTTTTAACAGCAACATGGCAGCCAAAGAATCTGCACCACCAGAAACAGCAACTGCCAATGGTTTTGCCAAATCAATATGATAGTTATTAAAGAAATCCTGGATTATTTGCACCCTAACGCCTTCGCTTCTTTTTGTGCTCGTTCAGTTATAGAGTAATTTACTTTATCAAAAACTGTCGGCAGATTAACAAAAGCCGTGCAAGCCTCATCTTTCTTACCTAAGGCTTTCATAGATAAACCCAGCTTTAACAAACAGTCAGCTCCTTTTGTTCCATTAGGATAATTGCTATATCCATTTTTAAAAGCAACCGCTGCTTGTGTATACTTTTGTTGTTTATAATAAATTTCGCCAAGCCAATACTGGGCATTACCAGCCAAATCTTCTTTCGAATAAGAAGCTAGATATTGTTTCAACTTTTCTTCAGCGGCATCCAGCTTGTCGCTTTTTAAATCAGCCAGCGCCAACTCATACAATTTTTGAGAAGAAACATTATTTCCTTTGTTTTCTATTGTAGTTTTAGCCGTTCTTTTAGACACTTTCTGGGCTGAATTTTGTGTAGTCCCTTGTTCGGCAGTTTTTTTCAGGGCAATTTTACGCTCCATTTGCGTAAACCTTAAATCAACATCACTATTAACAGCATCCAGCTTTTGTTCTAAAGTCTTAAGACGATATTCCACGTTTTCTATTTTACCATTCAAATCACGGATAATCTGGTTATATTCACCCAGACGCACTTGTACGTTGGAAACCGATTCTTTTGGAGCACTCACATCGCTCCGTTCTCTATAAACTTGGCGTTGTAAAATCTGTAAATCACTTCGAAGCTGTTCTATTTCATCTTGTATAAAACCGTTATCAGCTCGTACAGAAACGGCAAACAAAGTAGACCAAATACCAACAGAAAGCAAAAAAAGCTTTTTCATTAATACCCTCATATAAAAAAACAATCCTCATAAGAATATAAAACAAATATTTTAGAACTCAACAAAAAAACGTATCCTTACGGATACGTTTTCATAAAATTGCTAAATCAAAATTACTTGCTTAATTCAACAACGGTCACACCACGACGGCTCTTAGCGTAAGCTTCTTCAGTGTCACCAGGAACGGCATATTCTTTTCCGTAAGAAACGGTAGCAATTCTTTTAGCACAAATACCCTGAGAAACAAGATACTGTTTTACGGCATCAGCACGACGTTCACCCAGAGCCAAGTTATACTCTGCCGTACCTCTCTTGTCGCAGTAACCCTGGACGACAATATTAACTTTGGAATTCTTTTTCAGCCATGCAACTTGGGAATCCAAAGCCGCAACAGCTTCATTGGACAGTGTAGAACTGTCAAAAGCAAAATAAACAGTTGTTGTTGCATCTTCTGCAAATTCACGAGCAAGTTTAGACTGGCAATCACTACCACCAAACCAGCTACTTGTAGAAGAACAGCCGGATAACAATACAACTGCACAAAGCAAGCTCAAAAGTTTTTTCATTTGTTTTCTCCATATGGTTAAAAAAACACGGTTGTTTATCGAATAAACCCATAATCAATTAGACACTCCTAACTTAGGAAACAAAAGTAAATTTTTCAATAATAAACTATACATTTTGTGTATAAAATTTTAATAAATAGCAATATAAAAATTTAGTCATATAAAACATAATCATTCAAAACATGTTGTTTTTGCGTTTCCAAATCAAAATTAGGTTGAATATTAAGCTGAGGTGCAATTTTAGTAATAATATTTCCGCTGATAGGTACGGCGTTCCAACCAGAAGTAGTAAAATTAAAAGTCTCTTTAATCGGTTTCGGACTGTCAATAACTACAATAAGAGCATATCGAGGATTAGAAATAGGGAAGGCGGCAACAAAAGAAGCCATATTCTTTCCCCGTATATAACGACCGTTTTCAATTTTATTAGCTGTACCGGTTTTTCCTGCCACTTCATAACCTTCCACGTTAGCATTTTTGGCCGATCCGTAAATAACCACATCACGGAGAAGTTTGCGCATATCCATAGAAGTCTGGGTTGAAATGACACGTCGGCTCTGACGTGGCGCTCCGTCAGCAATAAGTGTAGGCTGTGTATAGATTCCGCCATTCATAATTGCGGCAAACGCAGTTAAAATATGTATCGGTGTTACGGATATACCATAACCGTATGCTGTTGTAGCAACCGTATCATCGCGCCAATATTTTTCACTACGGTGAATAGGTGTTCCTTTTTCATAGATTTCCAAATTTTCTATTTTATCAAACAAACCTAAGTTTTTTAAAAATTTGATCTGCAGATCTTTTCCTACCTTAAGCGCCATAAGAGCAGAAGCAATATTTGAAGAATAAATAAGTGTTTCCCGTACATCTAGCCATTTCGGCGGCACGCGGTAATCTGTAATACGGTATCGCCCCATTTGAAGGGGCTTTGTGGCATCAAAACGGTCTGTTAGTTTGATTTTTCCACTGTCAAGTCCCAAAGCTGTATTGAAAACCTTAAAGACAGAACCCGGTTCATAAACACCCAGAGTGGCAAAATTGAACTTAATATTTTTGTCTTTAAAGTCCCGTCGGTTCAGATCATAATCCGGCACAGAAGATAGGGCAATGATTTCAAATGTATTGATATCCATTAAAACGGCGGTGGCTCTTTCGGCCATAAATTTCTCTTTGGCTTTTAATAGTTCGTTGCGAACAGTATATTGAACGCCGAGGTCAATAGTTAGGCGCAAATCTTTAGTGGAGGAGCTTAAACGGTTATTCAAAGACTTTTCAAGCCCAGAAATGCCATGGTTATCAATATCCGTCGTTCCTAAAACGTGAGCCAGTAATTCCTTTTGAGGATAAACACGGATCTCACTTTCAGCAAATTCTAATTCTGGAAAACCAAGAGCATTGACTTTAGCCTGTTGTTGCGGCGAAATATTGCGTTTGAGATAAACAAAGCTGGAATTACGGGTTAATTTAATTAAAAAATCTTCATAACTGGTATCGGGAAAAATCTCGGCAAGTTTTGTCGCAATAAGTTTGGCATTGCTGACTTTTTGAGGATTCGTTTGCAGATTAACGGTCGGTAGATTCGTCGCAACGACCACTCCATTTCGATCTGAAATATTAGCTCGGTGTACTGGAAAAACTAACCCAAATTTAGGTCGGTAATAAGAAAAAGTTTCGCGCTTGATTTGTATACCGTCTATCAGACAAACATTAAAAATACGAATAACGATAACTGCATAAATAAGCAAAAACAGACCAATGATAATCATAATCCTGTTGCGACAGACATTAACAACCTCGTCATCTGTTTCCCAACCAAAAATCCCAGCAGAAAAATAGATTTCTTTTCCCGGGGCATACAGATTAATGTCTTTTTTACGCGATAAACTTTTCAGCACCTTATTACCATTAGCGTTCAGAGTTGGCTAGTTGTCTCAAATCCTTGCTGTTTTTTACAAACATGGTCGGATTTTTAAATATCTCACCCTCTAATGGTAAAGCAGAATAGTTAATAATTTGTTCAGGTTTTATAAAATCAAGAGAAATATATTTACTCGCCAGAACCTTCAATCGTTCCGGATTGTTTAATTCGCTCCAATCTGCTTCCAGAATATGGATATCGCGAATATCATTTTCAATGTCCCTGTTAATTTGTGCCAATTCCTTTTCCAGGTTTTGCACGTCATTTGTCAATACGAAATAATAAGATCCGATGACAATAGTAAATAAAAACCATAAAACGGAAATGGCAGCTTTAACATTACTCATTGTTTTATTCCTTTCTTTTTATTGCGTATCTTAATTTAGCCGAATGCGCCCTAGAATTTTGCAGACATTCTTTCTGTGTCGGTAGGATGGCTTTTGAAACAAAAGCAAGCGGATAATTGGCATTATCATCAGCATCATCTTTTGCATATCGCGATTTATGCACCTTGGGAGCGACATGGGTGGCAAAAAAGTTTTTAACGATTCTATCCTCCAGTGAATGAAAACTAACAACGACAATCTTTCCACCGAATGAAATAACGTCCAAAGCACCAGTCAGACCGGATTCCAGCTGTTTTAATTCATCATTAACAGCAATGCGCAAAGCTTGAAATGTTCGCGTAGCTGGATTCGTCTGTCTGGGTCGTGGTGGCAAAATCCGATAAATCAGTTCAGCAAGTTCTGTTGTTGTTTCAATCGGTTTTACTTGACGGTAGTTAACAATATGCCGAGCAATACTTCTGGATTTTCTTTCTTCTCCGTAATGATAAATCAAATTAGCTAATTCCGATTCGGAAAGCGTGTTAACCAAATCTTTGGCTGAAACTCCAGATTGGGACATACGCATATCAAGAGGAGCTTCTTTGGCATAAGAAAAACCTCGTTCGTTCTGATCCAGTTGCATGGAGGAAACACCAATATCAAAGACAATGCCGTCAACAGGTACATCAATCAAATTGCAGATATCACCAAAAGTTCCCAGAACAAAATCAAAACGGTCTCCGTAAAGAGATTTGAATTCAGTTGCTCGTTTTTGAACCGACGGATCTCTATCAATGGCAATAACTCTGCAATCAGCCCACTGCAGAAAAGCCTGTGTATAACCTCCGTTGCCAAAAGTTGCATCAACATAAAGTTTTCCGTCTATCGGCTTTAATGCTGTCAAAACTTCACTGAGCATAACCGGGATGTGTGGCTGAACATTCATAAGTTGCCCTCCGGTATTTTAAGTGAAGGACGGGTACTTTTAATTTTTTCTCTGAGGCGTTTTTCCTCTTTCTCCCAATTTTCTTCACTCCAGATTTGAAATTTGCGTCCCTTGCCGACGAAAACCGCCGTGTCGATGATTCCAGCGTGTTTCAATAACTTCTCAGTCAACATAATTCGTCCGGTGCTGTCAAACGTAAAGCGCTTGGCATCGCCGAAAATCAAATTGGTTAAATCATCTTGGGTTTCTGAAAAGAAATCGGTGCTGTTTTCAATGTCATTTGCGAGTTTTTCTAGTAAATCCTCCGTACATCCCTCAATGCAAGGAGAACTCAGGCTACGATAACAGACAATATCCGTAGAGAAATCTTTAAGAATGGTGCGATAATCAGCCGGTAACGAAACGCGCCCTTTGGCATCCACTTTATTAATGATTGTATCTAGAAATAAATACGTTTTACGCATTTTGACTATCCTTGTGCACACATTATTTATGGTATAACATGGTAATTTATGGGAATCAATGGAAAAATGTAAAAAATTTATCAAAAAATTAACTTTTTTATGCTTTCTGATGAAAAATGAAAGAAATCAATAAGATAAATAAAATTTTTTCTGTTAATAAATGAAAGAGTCATTAACAAAAAACACCGAATCTCAAAATTCGGTGTTCAAAATTATCAGAAATTTTATAAAAAACTTTAAATCATCGCCATGCCGCCATTAACATGCAATGTCTGCCCTGTAATATATTGAGCTTCATCTGAAGCCAAAAATGCAACGGCATTGGCAACGTCCTGAGCCTCTCCAAGCTTTCCTTCCGGAATTTTGTTAAGCAATTGAGCTTTAACATCATCCGGCAAAACATCGGTCATAGGCGTTCTTATAAAACCAGGAGCAATAGAATTAACAGTAACACCTCGCGAACCGACTTCTTGTGCCAGACATTTATTCATAGCTATCATACCGGCCTTGGATGCAGAGTAGTTGGCTTGTCCGGCATTGCCCATAACACCAACCACAGAGGCTATACCGATAATGCGTCCATATCTTCTCTTCATCATACCACGCACAGCAGCCTTAGCCAGTTTGAAACCAGCGGAGAGGTTAACATCAAGAACAAGCTGCCAGTCTTCATCACTCATACGAATAAACAAATTGTCACGTGTCAATCCAGCATTGTTAACCAAAATATCAATACGCTCCATCTTATCTTCAACATTTTTAACCAAATCGTGAACATCGTCAGCATTGGTTAAATTGGCAACAAAACATTCAACCCTTGAGCCAAGCTCAACCTTAAGTTTTTCCATCGGTTCAGCCCTCATATCGGTAAGTGCCAAAGTGGCTCCCTGTGCATGCAACGTGCGTGCAATCTTATCACCAAGACCACCCGCAGCACCTGTAATTAAAGCAACTTTTCCATCTAAATTAAACATAGTTGTCATCCTTTTCTTCATGAATTATAAATTTTTTGCCAGTTCTTCAATATCCTGAATGGTTCCAACCGAAAAGGAATTGACTTCTTTCAAACTCCGTTTGGCCAAACCAGAAAGAACTTTCCCTGAACCGATTTCCACCAAGTCTGTAATACCATTTTCGCCAAAGAAAGACATTGTCTCTCTCCACCGAACAGTACCTGTAACCTGTTCAATCAAATTTTTAATGATCTCTTGCTTTCCTGTTTCAGGCATGGCTGTCACATTGGCCACTATAGGAATCAATGCATCGTGTGCGCTAACTTCCATAAAAGCATACGCCATCTTTTCAGCTGCCGGTGCCATCAACGGACTATGAAAAGGTGCAGAAACAGAAAGTTGTAAACAACGTTTAGCTCCAAATTCGGAGGCAATTTCAACAGCTTTTTCTATAGCCTGAATATGTCCAGATAAAACAACTTGCCCGTCAGAATTGTCATTGGCGGCAACACAGTAATACTGATCATCACAGCAAGCATCAACAAGAGCATTAACGTCTTTATATGACAGCCCAAGAATTGCAGCCATGCCACCGATGCCGACCGGAACAGCCTCTTGCATGGCGTCACCACGAATACGCAACAATTTTGCCGCATCGTCAAGATTGAAAACCCCAGCCGCACAGGCAGCAGAATATTCGCCCAAAGAATGTCCGGCCACAAAAGCGGCTTTGCTTTTGAGAGGAATATCAAACTCTTTTTCTAAAACACGGACGACAGCCATAGACACGGCCATTAATGCCGGTTGCGTATTGGTCGTAAGCGTCAACTCAGAATCCGGTCCTTCAGTCATAACTTTATACAAATCCTGTCCAAGAGCCTGGTTAACTTCTTCAAATACATCTTTTGCGGATTTAAAATTTTCGGCCAGATCTTTACCCATGCCAACATATTGCGAACCTTGTCCCGGAAAAACAAATGCATATTTCATACTGTCGTTATCTCCAAGTTATTATTTTCTATCCATAACCTAAATGACCAAGGCTTAAAGTCAAGTTTAAAAGCTTGGTGTGTGTATAGCTTTTCTTGTTCAAAAGTTTCATAATTGGTTCTGTTTTTAAGAGTTTATTTAAAAATTAGAACTAAATTTATATTCAGTAAAATGGAAAAAAGACGGAGTCAAAATGGCAAAAAAAAGCAATAAAAGGGAAATAGCTGTTGAAACAGAAAATTGGATAAGCAAAATTGCGGCTACGTTGGCAGGAAGTGCATTAATAGTATTTGCATTATGTTTGGTGTTGGCAATAATCGGTTACAATCCTGCAGATGAGTCTTTTAATGTATCCAATTCTGATAAAATTACTAATTTTATGGGAAGATTCGGATCATATAGTGCTGATTTTATCATCAACAGTTATGGATTGGCAGTGTTAATTTTTTTAATTCCTTTATTTGTATGGGGTTACCTGTTGCTAAAACACCAAAAAATTATTGAATTTAAAGTCCGTTTATTGGCTGTTTTTCTAGGCATCATTTCCATGGCCGGATTTTTATGGCAAATTGCGGCTTCTCTTCTTGAAAAAATAAATTTGGCAGGTAAATTCAGTCATATTTTACCACATTTTCTGGTAAATATTTTTAAAAGCTGGAAAATGAATGGTTATGAAAACATCGCCACCACCATGTTGCTGGGTATATTTGCTTTAATGTCTTTTAATTTAGCCATAGGCATAACTTTTCGGCATTGGGTAAAGGCACTGGAAATCACCGGCCATGTATTTGTTCTGGTTATTAAAAAGATGTATGATTTCGGTCATCATCTGTGTCATTTACTTTTTTTAGCAAAAAATAAGGAAAAGGTAATACCGATGAAAACCCAAAAAATAAAAAAAGAGCCGGGTTTTGAAGTGAAGGCGCCGAAACAGGAAGAAAAGAAGCAGACAGAAGACAAGACATTAGCTAAGGAAAAAACATCAGCAAAGGTTATATCCTTTACGGGAAAGAAGAACAGTGATTACCAATATCCGAACATTAATTTGTTAAAGCGCCCGAAAGAAAAATTGAGTTTGACCATAAATGAAAAAGAATTAAATGAAACGGCACGCAAACTGGAGAGTGTATTGGAAGAATTTGGAATTCACGGTGGCATTGTTAAAATTCGTCCGGGTCCGGTGGTCACATTATTTGAATTAGAGCCAGCACCCGGAACCAAAACATCGCGCGTAATAAGTCTTGCCGATGATATAGCTCGTTCGATGTCAGTTGTTTCAGTGCGTATTGCTGTTGTTTCCGGTTCAAATACGATTGGTATAGAAATTCCTAATACCAAACGTCAAACGGTCTGGCTGCGGGATTTACTGGAAGACAGCAATTTTGTAGATAGCGAAAATACATTAAATGTTGTTTTGGGTAAAGATATCGGAGGCAAAAATATTTATGCAGATTTAGCTAAAATGCCACATTTGTTGGTGGCGGGAACAACAGGCTCCGGAAAGTCGGTTGGGGTCAATTCCATGATTTTGTCGTTACTCTACCGTATGCCCCCGGAAGAGTGCAAATTCATTTTAATAGACCCAAAAATGTTGGAATTTTCCATATATAATGGTATTCCGCATTTGCTGACACCGGTCATTACTGATCCAGCCAAAGCTGTTATTGGGCTAAAATGGGCTGTGCGTGAAATGGAAGAAAGATACAGGGCAATGGCTTGTTTGTCTGTACGCAATATTGCGGGATATAATTTAAAATTAAAAGAATTACGGGAACGTGGCGAAAAGCCGATCCGTACCATTCAGGTGGGATTTGATACCGAAACGGGAAAGCCAAAATATGAACAACAAATATTGGATACAACGCCGTTGCCATATATTGTGATAGTGGTAGATGAAATGGCAGATTTAATGCTTGTTGCAGGTAAAGAAGTTGAAGCAGCCATCCAGCGTTTGGCTCAAATGGCACGAGCGGCCGGAATTCACTTAATTATGTCAACTCAGCGTCCGTCTGTTGACGTGATTACCGGTACCATAAAGTCTAATTTCCCGACCAGAATTAGTTTTCAGGTAACCTCCAGAATTGACAGTCGCACAATTTTGGGAGAGCAGGGGGCTGAACAGCTGCTGGGCAAAGGTGATATGTTATATATGCCGGCAGGAATGCGACCGCAACGTATTCACGGTGGATTTGTGAATGATGATGAGGTCGAGGCGGTTGTTGAATTTCTGAAATCTCAACGTCAACCAGAATATGTTGAAGGCGTTACCGAAGGAGAATTGGAAACAAAGGGCAAAGATACTGGTGCTCTGTTTGATAGGACACCGATGGGGACTTCTGGAAACAGTAAAGATGACTTATACGAACAGGCAGTGGCAATCGTTCGTAACGATAAAAAAGCATCTACCAGCTATATCCAGCGCCGACTGGGTATTGGCTACAATAAGGCCGCATCAATTATTGAACGTATGGAAAACGAAGGTGTTGTGACTCCTGCAGACCATGTTGGACGTCGTGAAGTTATTTAAAGCAAAGAAGTGTTGCCTTTAATAAAATTTATCATCGCAGATCAACAGGCAAATACTTTTAGATCCGCCATGCTTTCATAACTTTATCCATACTGTTGTTAACAATTGCGATTTCCTGATGAAGCCTTTTATTTTTATAAATTTTTAGTGCTGATTGATAACAGTCAATAGCTTGAGCAAAAGCTGTTTTATCTTTACTGTTTTTGCCGATGTTATAATAGACATTTGCAATATTTTCTTGTATTTTTGCCCACATTACCGGATATAGCTCTTTGCGGTAGACTTGTTGTTTATTTTTGTAACTGCGAATAGCCAACATAGAAATATCGTTGCTTTTCGAAAAAAGTCCGAGCAAAGACAGATAAAAACCAAGGTAGCCTTCAATTTTAGACCATAATTCAGGAAAGGTAATCTGCGTATATGTCTTTTCTGCTTCCCGCAGGAAATAAACGGCATCACGTAGTGCCTGTATATCGTTAGTAAACTTCCAATATTGAAAATAAAGTTGGGAAAGCTTAAAAGAAATCATCGCAAAATCATAAGGATAGTTATACAAATTTAAATATCTCTGTGCCATGCGATAATTAGCAATAGCCTCGCGAAATAAAAGCCAGTAACCGCCTAAATCTTGTTTAAGAGCTAATTCATAGAGCTGTGCCATATTTTTATAAATACATCCCAGATGAACATCTTGCATAATCTGATTCTTATATGACAAAGCATTTATAAACAGCTCTTTGGATATGTTAAACGTTTTTTGTGTTAACTCACGCTGAGAATAGCTGAGATAGATGAACCCGACGATATTCATAACGTAAGGCGAAAACATCAGATTACCGTTTTCAGTTGGACTCTCAGTTGTTAATTTACCGATAACTGATTTAAGCAATTTTTGCTTCAAATGATGCAAATCAATACGCTGTTCGCTGATAGATGCCGCCAGCATTCCTGTTATCAAATTTGAGAGAATTTCCGGAAAAAAGTTGACATGCTCAAAATATTCTGCCGGAACAAAAAGGCTTTCTAAAACAGAACAAGAAACATTTTCCCAATCCGAATAGGCATTGGCCGTCTGAAAGTTTAAGCGGATATTTTCGTTTTCCTGGTAGCCCCAGATGACAATATCAGCGTTAAGCTTTTGCAAAATAATGTTGCCGGCATCAATCAAATCAAAAAATTTTCGTCCTTGTAAATTCAAAAAGCTTTTATCAAAGAGTTCATCAAAATAGCGAACACTTAGATTTTGATTTTTTTGCAAAAGTTTTGTTAATCCTTGACCGAAACCGAAATTTCCATACTCAACAAACTCAACTACAACAACCTTCAAAGTTTCAACCCTTGGTAAAACCCGTTTTTGATTGGTTTTATTGCTGAATAAAAAATTGATAAACTTACCCATCAGTATCATCCGAAAGATTATTCGTCAGGTGGTGTAGATTTTTTCTTTTTGATAACCTTCTTTATAGCATTAGTACCCCATTTTGAAAAAGATAACAACTCTTCTGGTTTTGTATCCCCAGATAATATTGACAAATACCACAAATTAATGGCCACACAGAAAATAGGTAATGCCAGTCTGTCATGCGCAACGGTCTGAACAAAGGCTATCAGTATATTGATAAAAAACAGTTTAAGAATGCCGATAATAGTTTCCTGCTCATAAGCTCCATCTTGCGATAATTTATAGTATGAGGTATACATAAATGCATATTCATAATGTTCATTTTTAATAAAGTGGTTGTATGCAGCAACACCAATCTCAACGATCAAATAAGTAATGGCGATAAGCATGGATGATTCAGAAAATTCAACAGCTCCGTTTAGCATAAAACACCCCATAATAAAGCCGATAACAGCAAAAGCGCCTTGATTCATGATAAGTTTTTCGGGCGGCCAGCTGAGAAAAGCAAAGGCCAGCATAATTCCCATATATGCCAAGGCAACAGCTCCCAGAAGTTGAGGCATAATGCCGAAATAAGCCAAAAGAGAAACAGTCATCATTACCATGATAAATTGCAGTGACGCTAGCGCCGCAATTCCGTTAAGCAACCCAAGCCCGAATGAAATCAGCGTAATAATAACAGCAATGGCAAATTTATCTTGCAATGGCAACAAATAAGCCGGAAACAGTACAAAATCATCCGGTTGCATAAAACTAATTCCTATAGCAGCGGCAAAGGTAACTCCCCACGTGAGCCAATTGATGCCGAGTAGGTGGAAAAAATATAAAAGCGCCGCCAAAATAACCGGAACGGCAAAATCAACACAATCATACATCTTAACTGTATCGTGATAAAAAGGGAAAAGATAATAAATAACAACACTTGCAACAAAAAACAATCCAAGCATATACCAACATGGATCAAGCTGAAATTCGTATTCTTCCGGGATGATATCACCCCTCATACGGGTAAGCAAAAAAGTAGCAACCGTAAAAAATAGTAGCAATCCACCAATACCAATCCATAAAGCCTCGTTCATATTTTCTCCTTATGTCAACAACATACTGATGCCATTATTATTAAATCTTTTTTTGCAAATATGCAATAAAAAAGCCGTCTGCTCCAGAGAAAGCATCGTTTTCAGTTTTAAAAAACTGAGGCAAAATCCGAATAAATCCATCTTTGGTAACAAAGTGTTCTGCACCGCGACATACGATCGGGACAATGCCAAATTCTCGGTGTTTGGCGGTAAAAATTCTGATTTGCCTTTCCCCTTCGGCTTTGGCCAGAGAGCACGTTGCATAGACAAGTATCCCGCCAGGTATAACCAATCCAGCTGCATGCGCCAATAGTTTCTCCTGCAGCAAAGCCTGCCTCCGTACGTCATCAAGTTTCTTGGTATGGATAATCTCTGGATGCCGGCGAAACGTTCCAGTGGCCGAGCAGGGTGCATCAAGCAAAACAATGTCAAAAAGAGATTCGTCTGTAAAATGCAAAGCATCAGAGCAGATAATTTTCAGTTTATCTGTGAGCTGCAGTCTGCTTATATTTTTCTGCAACATTATCAGCCTTTGTTCGGCAATGTCAACCGCCGTTACTACGGCGCCGCCAGCCAAAAATTGTGCGGTTTTACCGCCAGGTGCGGCGCATAGGTCCAAAACTCTTTTGCTGCTCACGCTACCTAATCCTTTAACCGCCAAAGCCGCAGCCGCATCCTGAACCCACCAGCTGCCGTCGGCATAGCCTGGGAGAGTTGTAACTTTTGCATTGGCTGGCAGTCGGATGCTCTCAGTTGGCAGAATAAAACCATCGGCAAAAGGATTTTGCACCGGGTTTTTGAGTGTAATATCCAACGGCACTTCAATCCCGGCAAAGGGCTCCATATTTTTAATTTCCTCTAACGTATAGTCTTGTTTGAGGATTTCTAAAAAATTCCGACCAAAATAATGTCCGTTTTGTAAAGTCAGTAATTCATTTTTATTACGGAGAATATTGCGCAACACGGCATTGACAAAGCTGCCGCTAAACATCCCACAAAGTTTTTTTGTCGCTTCGGTATAAGAATTCACCACAGCATAAGCTGGCGTTTCCATAAAAAGCAGTTCTGAAGTTCCGAGACAAAGAGCATATTCTGCCGCCTGTTGTTTGCGCGGAATATTTTTTTTGACAAAACGTGGCAACACCGTCTCCCGGATAAAGGCGAGCTGTCTGAACGTTGTCATAAACAGCATATTGGCAAAGCTCCTTTCTCCGATTGGTATATTGCTTTTTAATGCACTGAACGGCACCCCGCCGTCCAAAACGCTTTGTAGCATTTTAACATATTCCGTCCTTTCGTTTGTCATTCCTGATCCTGTCTACACAAATTACAACGTCTCCAGAAAAACTAACAACAAATTTCCTGTCTGTAAAGTCCCAAAAATAAAAAAAGAAATTTTGTCAATTTTTTTGCTTGGTATATGTCTAATTTTGTGCTGTTATTCCTAAGAATTTTAATTAAAAAGAGGATAA
>CAYQDC010000002.1:22369-45823 GCA_964416205.1 uncultured Acetobacter sp.
ATGCCGATAAATCATGAAGATTTAAGTGTGCCTGGCAAAAAGCCATTGAAGATACAGGAACAATTTAATCAACAGAACAGACTAGTCGTTGCATAAAAATATGTAGAAACATCGGGACATCAGCACAGTTTTGACGCCTTAAGAATAAGGAATAATCCAAAAAATTGTTACAAGTTTATTGAATTTAGAAAACCGTTAGCATAAATATTGGCACAAGCACACAACTGAATTCTCAACAGTAAAAACAAAATATCTACACCGCATGTCACTAAAAAACAACAGCGGAATATTTCTCAAACGCATACATAAATAAAGAGCCTTCGACCAGAGCTATTTTCTATACCGCCATTATACATGTTAGGCCTTCTCACCGCGGAGTCGTTTATACGCCTTGTCATATCCGATAAGCGGTAACAGTGCCTTAAGCTCCGGCCCATCCGCCAGGGCCGTCAGTGCCATGCGTATCGGGTGAAAAAGCTCTTTGCCCTTGCGCCCGCTGGCAACTTTGACCACGTTAATCCATTCATCGAACATAGTTTCGTTAAAATCTCTTTTTGGTAGCATTTCCGCCACCTGTGCCGTAAAGGCAGCGTCTTCCATAATCGGCTCAATTACCTTGTTGCAGATACTGTCCCACAACAGCACATCTTTTGCGATGTTCAAATTACCTTTAACCGTTTCCCAAAACGATTCGCTGACGTTAAAATTGTCTTTCAGCGCGATATAAGGCATGTTGTGCACCATTTTGGTATTAAACTTTTTCAGCTCCTCTTCATCAAACTTCGGCTGCGCATGCCCGACTTTGCTAAAATCAAGCGTTTTTGCTAGAGAGTCTAAAGAATAAAAGGGTTCAATCGCTTCCGATGTGCCAAGTTTGGCCAAAAACGAACAAATCGCCATCGCTTCAATCCCATTTTCGCGCAATTCACGCACACCAAGGCTGCCAAATCGCTTGGAGAGTTTTCCATCTTTACCGGTCAGAAGCGGAAGATGTGCAAACATCGGGACTTTCCCGTCAATGGCTTTAAACATCTGGACTTGCGCCGCCGTATTGGTAACATGGTCTTCGCCGCGGACAATATGTGTAATCCGAAAATCCACATCATCAATCACCGACGGCAGATGATATAAATAACTGCCATCTTCGCGGATGATAATCGGATCCGAAAGTTTGGCTGCATCGAAGCGACAAGTTCCGCGTATGGCATCCTGCCAGACAATTTCCTCATCAATTAGTTTAAAACGATAATGAGGTTTGCGACCTTCAGCCTTAAAGCGCGCCAAATCTTCGGCGGTATAATGCAAAGCCTGCCGGTCGTATACCGGCGGCAATCCACGGTTTAGGAGTCTTTTACGCTTAAATTCCAATTCTTCAGGAGTATCATAACAAGCATAAATCCGCCCTTCTTTTTTGAGCTTTTCCACCACCTCACCATAATGAGCAAAACGCGTAGACTGTCTAGCCACTTCATCCCATTCGATACCGAGCCACGTCAATACATCACAGATACCTTCTTCATATTCTTTTTTAGACCGTACTTTATCTGTATCATCAATGCGCAATAACAGTTTACCACCCATTTTTCTTGCCCATAGATAATTAAACAGCGCCGTGCGCACATTTCCAATATGCATCCACCCTGTAGGGCTGGGAGCAAACCTGACTTTAATTTGATTCATTTTATACCTCTATTAGTCATAATTTATGCGCATCATACCTTTAAATTTTATAAATTCAATCTTAAATTAGCTGAAATTCGCGCAAAAATCTTATTTTTTTCTTGCAATTAACAGATATTACCTATAAAAAACAGACGTTAGATGTTTTAATTTTAGGAGATAAAATATGCCTTCAGTTGTAAACGGCGATTCTTGCATTAAATGCGGAACCTGCGCTGGCATTTGCCCAGTAGGTGCATTCCATGTGGCAGATGAACAGTATGTTGTTGATCCTGATACCTGCATCGATTGTGGTGTTTGCATTTCTGAATGCCCGCAGAGCGCCATCACATCCGATGATGAAGCGGAAGAAAAATGGGTTAAGGTAAATGCCGAACAGGCTAAAACTTGCCCAAGTGCATAATAGCAGTCTCGTTGATTAGAGAGGGAGGCTTAAAAAAGGAAGTCCTTTTTTAAGTCTTTTGTTTATTCACAAAAACTGTTGTCGGGAGATGCCATGTCAGAATATACGGAAGATTATTTGCTTAACAAAAGAGTAAAAATCTTTCAGCCCAGAGACGGATACCGTGCTTCAATAGATGCTGTGTTTTTATCGGCAATGGTTAATGCTGAAAAATTAAAAGGCGGAGAAAAAATTTTAGATGTCGGTTCCGGAACGGGAGCTGTTTCATTATGCCTGGCATACCGCTTAGCGACAAAAAAGGTGCAGATTACCGGGCTTGATATTCAGCAGGATTTGGTAGAATTGTCTAACCGGAGTGCTGTTGCCAATGGGTTTGCTTCATTTTTAATATACCAAAATGTCGATATCCGCAAAAAAATATGTTTAGATTCTGCAAGTTTTGATATCGTAATTACCAATCCGCCATACAGTGACCATGATATGCCATCACCAAAGCCTGGCAAGCAGATAGCACACAATCTCCAAAATTTCGATTTGACCGAGTGGTTAAGATTCTGTTTAAAAATACTGTGTCCTAAAGGCAAAATATTTTTGATAAATCGGGTAGAAGCGCTAAATGAAATTTTGTCCGTAATGCATAATCGTGCTGGAGATATCCGAATTTTGCCATTATACTCCAAGCATGGGCAAAATGCCAAAAGAATTATTGTCAGCGGGAAAAAAGGCTCGCGTGGCATTACTAAAATTTTACCACCGTTATATACGCATAATGAAGACGGAAGTTATACCCGAGAAGCAGAAAAAATATTACGCCAAGCACAAAACATTTTTGCAGAATAACACCATCCACATGTGAGCCCAATCATCTTGACCGTTTATAAATTGTTGCCGTATTTATTCTTATCTCGTATCGTAAGTACTTATTCCCTGTATGCTACTATAAAATACTGAAAACTAATAACTAACCTTCTGCAAATCTAATGCGTGGATCGGTAGTTCAAGCGTTTATAGCACGTACAGGTTAATTTTTTTATATAGTGTAATCCATTTTTCGCCGAAAAACGGGAATTTTGAAAATGTAGACAATTTTCACGTCTTTTTTATATTTTTCCTCATAAAGAAAACCAGCGGCAAACAAGCGAAGACGACCTAGCAGCACCAGAAAAAGCGTTCGTTCACCGATGCCTTCACCCTGACGAAAAGCAGCGACCAATTCGGACGGATATCCGCTATTACGGGCAATCCATTCACCGCCGTACACAGCAAACAGCGAACTTTTGTTTTTGAAAGCATTCTTTTTGACAAAGGGAAATTTCATTAGCAACGGAACGAGAGCGTTTTCGTCATAAAGATATATCTTATTCGGTAAGAAGCGTAAAAAACAACGTCCATACCACGGGACGACTTCTGCAATCCTGTCTTTTATTTCTTTTTTCGATTGCCGACAAAAGTTTTGTCAGTCCGATTTGGACAAATAAACGTCTGTCTTGTATTTTTTCAGTAGCCGGTCCAAACCCCTTTCATATTTTTTGATAATAATTTCTTTATTGGATTCCTCCTTGATATTTTCAAAAAAATATCGAAATTCAGGAGAAGAAAACACTTTTTTGTTTACACATACGAAATAGCTCATAACGAAATGAGCGCCGGAGGCTCCCCAGGCTTCGACACCACGTTTCTCCATTTCCCTGAACATACCGTCTAATGGAAACACGCCTCCCAGACAGGAATCATTAACCAAAAGCAACTCATCGTATGAATTTATTTTTTTCCATCCGAGATGCCTTATCAATTCGCCCCAGGAACCAAAGTCGTATTTCCTGTGCTTTTTGCCCCATGCACTGGCAACAATATTTTCCAGCTTCTTTCGCTCATCCGGCGTTAAAGTATTGTCGAAAAAACAATAAACATCGGCAAATCTGCCCAATTCTTTTAAATAAAAAAGCACATCTTTACCGATAACGTTATTGCCACTATAGCCTGCAAACAAACAAATTCTTTTTATACTCATCCTTGCTTTCCGTCATAAACCAAACACACTGTTTCTTAAAACGTTTGATTTTTTTTAATGATTGTTACATTATCAAAAACGTGTTGAATATGATTAAAACAATGGATATGCCTAACGCAACCGTGTCATCTTTTTGGTGTTATATTTTTGTGGAATGCATGTGTGCAATATTCAACACATTGTCGTTTCGGAAGTATTATTTTGAAAATTTATTATACAATAAAAACAATTATTTAACTGATAAAGTAAACTATTTAACAAGCTTGTACTGTCAAAAGACAAGAACAAATATCACGCGGTTGTCGAATACTATTTGAACGACCAAATGAAAAAAGAACTTATTGCTTATTATAAATAGTTGAAAAATGTTAAAATAAATAAGTATTTTTTCACTTGTTAAATCGTCAAGTGGGTGTAATTCTTTTGTATCTTTTCTATGAGCATGATGGTGCAAAAAAAGTGGTTGTTCCGGAAAGGGAACAACCACTTTTTTAGATATTGTTTTTACTGTGAGCAACAAGCTTGATTTCTACGCAACTTACATAAAGTTTGAGGTGTTTCTAGAAAATAAAAATTGTAAGGAACTGATAATCCATTCTGATCAGGGCTGGCACAATACTCATCTGCTGTATATCAGGAAATTCAAAGAATTGGGCGTAACACAAAATATGTCAAGGAAATTGTTTGAATAATGTCCCGATTGAAAGATTCTTCGGGCATATCCAAGATGAGATAGACATTAAATCCCGCCAAAGCTTTGATGAAGTCAAAATCAAAGTTGAAAATTATATCTATTATTATAATAATGAACGTTACCAATGGGGCTTAAACAAAACAGCACCAACTCTCTGCCGATGCCATTTACTTAACACCATTTAATACTCTCGAGATTTTTTACTTTCCAATTTTTTTGGAACAATGCACAATGGGACTCAATTTTTCTAAGCATTTAATATTGCATAAATTTCATCGATGGATCGAGCCTTTCTGAGTTTTTCACAACTACCCTCCGTCTTTAAAATCCGCGACAACGCTGCCAATGCCGTCAAATGATCCGCACCACTGTTTTCTGGACTAATAAGCAAAAAAACCAAATCAACTGGTTTACCATCTAAGGAATCAAAATCAACAGGCTCCTCAAGCCTGGCAAACATACCATAAACCTTATCTAAGCCTTCAATTCTGGCATGTGGAAAAGCAGCACCCTCGCCATATCCAGTGGAACCGAGATTTTCACGTTCCCACACAGCATCAAATACCACACGTTCATCCATTTCGGACAGCCTCGCCAAATGTTCGGATAAAATCTGAACAAGTTCGCGTTTACTGGCAACCTGAACATTATCTAGTACCGCTTTTTTAGAAATTATATCCGCAATATTCATCTGCTTATCCTCCGAATTTATTCATCAGCTTTAGGCTCGACCCAGCCAATATTACCATCTTTGCGACGATATACCATACTGATGTGATTGTTGGCGCTGTTCCTGAACATTAAAGCACATTCATTACCTAAATCCATAAGCATAACAGCTTCACTAACGGTGCAAACCGGGATATTTGCATCTGTTTCGGCAATAGTTAGCGGCGCATCTTCGTTAACGTCAACTTCATCATCCTGTTCAATCAACGGCAAAACCGCTGAATAAGCAAGCTCTGCCAATCCAATTTTACTCTTATGGGCACTCAATTTCGTTTTGTGACGCCGCAAACGAGTCGCCATATGTTCATTAGCATTATCAAATGCAGAATACGGATCAGCAGCCGTACCAGATCCTTTCAACACAATATTTTTTGCCGGATGAACGGTAATCTCCGCAGAAAAATTTTCACCTTCTTTAGAAAAAGCAACAGAACAGCTTATAGGTGCATTAAAATATTTTTCTACCGCCACTATAACACCAGCTTCAACATGTTTGCGCAATTTATCGCTGATATCAACTTGTTTTCCTGACAATGTAACAATCATTTTTTTCCCCTTTAATCAATTCTGTTTTCTGCCAAAATCATATCTCAAAAAACAACAAAAAGTCAACAAAAAAGCCTCGTTATATTGAAAAATTATCGCCAAGATAAACTTTGCGCACTTCCTCGCTGGCGACAATCTCTGCCGGAGTTCCCTCCATCAAAACCGAACCTCCATGTAAAATATATGCTCTGTCAATAATATCAAGAGTTTCTCGGACATTATGGTCTGTAATTAAGACGCCGAGCCCTCTATTTTTAAGTTGAGAAACTAGTTCTCTGATTTCACCAACTGCAATAGGATCAATTCCTGCCAACGGTTCATCAAGCAGAATATAATTTGGCTGTCCGGCAAGGGCTCTTGCAATTTCAAGTCGGCGTCTTTCTCCACCGGAAAGGGCAATAGACGGTGATTTACGTAAATGTGCAATTGAAAATTCATGAAGCAAATCTTCAAGCATCATTTTTCTTTTTTCTTTATCATCAACAACAATTTCCAAAACGGCCATAATATTGTCTTCAACACTTAAATTTCTAAAAATAGACGCTTCCTGAGGAAGATAGCCGATGCCCATCTTTGCACGTTTATACATCGGCATATAAGTAATATTTTGCCCGTCAATATGGACATCGCCGTAATCTGGCATTATTAATCCGGTAACACAATAAAAGCAGGTTGTTTTTCCTGCACCGTTCGGACCGAGTAAACCTACAGCCTCGCCTCTTTTTACATTCATGGAAACATTACGAAGCACACTTCTGTTCTTGTATCTTTTTCCGATATTAAAAACTTCCAAAATAGAAGTATCCTCATTTTGTTTGGCCATATCAGTTGTCCTTATCCTTTAAAGTGCTTTCAATTAGTTTGCCAGAAATTCGTCCACCACTATGGGCTATCAGACGGCTCTTGGATGTGTTAAAATCGGAAATAGCTTTGTCGCCATGAACAATATTTCCGCCTTTTGTTATGACAACATCATCCTCAAGCTCGGCAATGTTTTTTTTGATGTAATATACTCCGCTTTTAGCCGTTGCTATACCATTTTTCTGTTTAATTTTAACATCTTCATAAAAACGAAATTCATCTTTATCTTGGAAATAAATGGCCTTGGGAGCCATAATGATATTATCATCTTTTGTAATACATACATTATCTTGTAGCGTGAACGTATTTTGGCTTAAATTGTAAATACCCTTTTGGGCAACAGCAGTATAGCCGCTCTCATTTTTGACCTGGACATTGTCAATTAATGTAAAAATTTGTGTCTTAGCATTATAAATGCCATTATCAGCCGAAGCTGTATATCCGTTATCAGTAATAACTTTGACATGTCCGAACAGTTTAACCAGACCAGTTGTTTCGTTATATTCGCTTTTGTCAGCAAAAGCTGTTTTTCCTTCAAAAGTAATTTGAGACTGCCCATCAGCATAAACATAAGAAATTTCAAAACTACGTGTATCTTTAAAAAGAGCCGTAACAGTATTCCCTTTAAGAATTTCATTATCTTTTTTGATGGTTGCATTTGTTGCAATAAATTTATTGTCATTCAGAAACAAAGAAGCCGTTTCTGGCGTACGCAGTTCGGTGGTTTCGTTTTTGATAAAAACATTATGAATAAGAGTAACAACACCTTTGCCCTTGTCAAAAGTAAATTTATCTGCCTCAAAATAACCATTCTCACCGTTACCGATAACTTTTTCATTGCCATATCCAGCTTCTTTTGCAAAAGAATAGGTCGCACTGTTAGTCTTAATTTCCATTTGTTCATCATAGTTGGCAACTACATCCGTAAGCAAATCAAGAACTTGTTGAGTTTGATCATACTTTCCTGTTTTAGCCGCCAAGGTAATCGTTTTAATCCCATCAAAAGTCTTTGCTCTGGGAGCTGTCAGGTCATATCGTTTTTTACCGGGTTCTGTTTCTTCAACCATATCAGCTTTCAATGTACTCATGTCATTGTCTTTTTCCGTAATTTCAAAAACGGTATTCTTCATACGGAATTTTTCAAAGTATATTTTTTCATCACTCGCAAAAACAATCGTTGAATCTTTATCAGAATCAAAGTCAAAAAGAACGATACCTACACCACACAATAGAGCAGTCAGACAAGGAAGAAAAAGCTTCAAAAAACGAACAACTTTTATTCGCCATATCATATAATCCTTTTCTTCCTCATCTAAAAGGTTTTTTTCTCCGCTGAAAAAAATGTCGATTTTTTGTGTTTCAAACACGCCTATGCAACTCCAGCCTTTAAGCAGTCATGGATATGAATAACACCGACTGGTTTGTTATCTTGAATAGCAAATAAGTTAGTAATGCCGTGTCCAGTATTATTCATCATATTGACAGCATCTACAATAAGAGCTTCAGGCGAAATGACCTTTGGATTTCTGGTCATAACGGCTGATACTTTTTCCATAATCAGATTCGGAGACATCTCCGGCAGCATCCAACGTCTTAAATCACCGTCAGTAATAATTCCTGTTAACTCTCCAATATTGTTGACAATGCCGACGCAGCCTAGCATTTTTTCGCTCATAACCAACAAAGCATCACGCATCAAGGCATCTTCTTTTAACAAGGGCATTTCATTACCTTTATGCATAACATCGGAAACTTTGCATAATATAGCGCCGAGTTTTCCACCTGGATGACGTTGACGAAAATCTGTTGCTGAAAAACCGCGACGCTTCATGAGGTTAACAGCCAGAACATCACCCAAAACAATTGTCGCCGTTGTTGATGATGTCGGCGCCAGACCAAGTGGGCAAGCTTCGCCGTTGTCCGGCAGTCTTAATACCAGTGAAGCATTTTTTCCCAAAGCACTTTCAGGGTTGCGGGTAATAGCGATTAATGGAATATTGTGACGCTTGGCATGAACCAGAATATCGGATAATTCTTTTGACTCACCGCTGTAAGAAATGGCGATAACAACATCATCATCGGAAATCATACCCAAATCGCCGTGGCTGGCTTCAGCAGGATGAACAAAGAAAGCCACCGTACCAGTGGAAGCAAAAGTAGCCGCCATCTTTCGCGCAATATGCCCAGACTTTCCCATTCCAGTAACAATAACGCGTCCTGATGTATTTTGTAGTAAATCCAAAGCATTGGAGAGATTGATGTCTAAATTATTTTTTAAAATTTCAAGTGTTTTAATCTCTTGGTCAATTGTTTCAACGGCATGTTTAAAATCATCATATTTAAAGATATCATCTGAGGCTTGTAAATTTGACATAGTCTATCTCCTAAAATTTACTTATGCGCGAATACTGACATAATTTTTCTAATTGTGCAAGCCTTATTTCAGAATATCTGTATCAGAAAAACTCTAAAAAAGGCTTATAAATCTAATATATAACTTCTTATTCAAAAATTAAAATGGTTTCATACAAAATGAAAAACATTTCACAGTATTGACTAATATTAACAGGAAAAAGATCTTGAAAAGTCAGACTTTTTGATCAAAACCACCTTTTTCATTTTGTTGCCAATAATGAAGTTCCCCATTTAAATCCCGTATTTGCTTCCAATAATTTCGAGCATTATCTAAAGAAATATCATTTGTTCCGTCAAAAATATTTAAAACTCGTTCATACTGTTGTAAAATGTCTAATGGTGGCATGGCATTATCAGCTAATATTAACAAAGCCGCCGCATTAGGATTGTTCTCATCTGCAGATATAAAAATCGGCTGTCCTTCACTGAAACCATCTTTTTTACTGCCATGTGGCAAAAAGGATTCTTCACTATACGTCCATAGCAAAGTATTGATAAATTCAATACGTTCTTCCGTTCCAAGTTGTATCTTAATCCGTTTTCCCGTGGAGTAAGCCTTCTCACACAGCTTAGGCAAAATATGTTCTAGCGATGAACGCTGTAAATGATAAAAATCCACTCTAATCATTTTCATTTACCAATTCAACGGAAGTATAAAAAACGCTGTCACTACTCTGAATAAGCAAAGATATCGGACGGGAATCATTAACAACAGCAGTACGAATATTATCCAGCAAATTTTCTGCAGTATAAATATCAGATCTATCAGCTTCCAGAATAACATCTCCCTCTTTAATACCTTTGCCGGCGAGTGGCGATTTTTTTTCTATTTTTACAATAGTCAGCCCTCGCGGATCTGTTTCCTTCGCAACTATTTTAAATTCAGAAATATAAAAAAACTCACCATCATTATTTTGGACAGAACGTTGATAACCATCTCCTAAGGCCTTGTCTGTATAGTCTTGTAGTTTTTCTTCCGGTATATCTTGTATTTTGATAACAATTCCAAATTCTTCACCATTGCTAAGTGCTTTTAACCTTAAAGTATCTCCTGGTTCCAAAGTTTCCGTATAGCTCAAAAAATCAGCAATATCTGTCGCCGGTATATCATTATAAGCACTGATAACTTCACCGACTCTCATGCCTTCTTTATATGCAGACGATTCTTCGTCTATTTCTGTAATAACAAAACCTGATGCTTCTGTATAAAAATCAACTCCGTAAGCGACTGAAAAACCCAACCAACCGCGCCTGACATTACCTTTTTCCATCAACTGGCTTGATACCCAGTTTGCCATATTAGAGGGCAACGCGAAACCTATTCCGCTAGCACCGTGAGAGGCAAACGAAACAGCATTAACACCGATAACCTCTCCATTTAAATTAAACATCGGTCCACCAGAATTACCTCTGTTAATGGCGGCATCTGTTTGCAAATATTGTTGCTTTCCTAACCCAATATTACGTGATTTTGCCGAAATAATTCCCAACGACACGCTGACACCGAGCCCATAAGGGTTTCCGAACACCAAAACTTTATCACCGATTCGTACTTCTTGAGCGTCGCCAAAAACGACTGGGCTAACCTCATTAGTAGTATCGTCATTAGATAAGTCTATTTTTAAAACAGCCAAATCACTAGGAGCATCGGTTCCAGAAACAACAGCAGTGTAGGATTTATTGTCGTTGGTTATAACCGTAATTTTTTTCGCACCTTTTATCACATGAAAATTGGTCAAAATATAGCCGTCTTTATGGATAAAGAAACCTGATCCAAGCGATTCCTTTCCTTTTAACTCAGGGTTAAGCATGAAATTATCAATTTCCTCATCTATATTGGCAACAATTTCTTTTTCTGTAGAAATATTAACCACCGAGGGCATCAATGTTTCAACCAGATCTGCATAAGAATCAAAAGCGCATACCCGACCGACTGTCATGAAAAGTACCAAAAGAGCGGATAAAAAATACATCAATTCTTTTCCTATTTTAACGATTTGCTGAAATAATTGAAGAATTCACCTTCTGGCGCCAGCACCATTGACGTCTCAGCATCAAAAGAATTACGATAGGCTTCAAGCGAACGATAAAAAGCATAAAACTCCGGATCAATACTGGTAGCTTTGTTCCATATTTCCGTTGCTTTTTGATCGCCTTCGCCTTTGATTTGTTGAGCTTCTTTTTCTGCATCAGCCACGGCTATTGTTGCCTGCTTGTCGGCGGTGGCTCTGATTTCCTGCGCCATTTTTTCCCCATCGGCACGGTAGCCTTTTGCTTCACGGATACGTTCAGTTTTCATACGATCGTTTATTGCCTGAGATACTTGTATTGGTAAATCGGCACGTCTGATGCGCACATCTGCAACTTCAACACCGATTTGCTTGGCATCATCTTTAACGGCATCACTGATACGACGCATAATTTCGGTTCTTTTCTCCGAGAGAAGTTCTCTTAAAGTAACAGTTGCCAAAACATTACGTGCTGATGAATTGACTATTTCCTGCAAGCGATTTTGTGCCTGATACTCATAACGGACGGTTTTATAAAATGTCAACGGCTCCACAATTCTATAACGCGAAAATGTATCCACATCTAAACGTTTTTTATCCTTTAAGACAACTTCTTGAGCAGGCGGTTCCAGATTAAGTAGCCGTTTATCATAAAAAACAACATTCTGAATAAACGGAAGCTTTATTTTTAATCCTGCATCTTGCACCAGCCTTACCGGCTCCCCGAACTGCAAAACAATAGCTTGTTCCGGTTGTTGCACAACATAGAGCGATTGGGAGGCAATAACAAATAACACCGCTACACAAAATAGGAACATCTGTAAATTCTTTTTCATCGTAAACTCCGCATTTATATTATTTCAACGGTAAAATAGGCATCATGTTGGAACTTTTTTGTCCCGGCTCCATAATAACCTTTTTTGATTTTTTCAAAATATCTTCCATTGTTTCCAGATAAAGGCGTTTTGATGTAACCAGTTTTCCCGTCTTATAAGCATTATATACGGATGAAAACCTTTGGGCTTCACCTTCAGCTTTACTGATAACGGCAGCTCGATAAGCTTCTGCTTCTTGTTTGCGCCTGATTGCTTCGCCTTCAGCCTTAGGAAGAACTTCATTTGCATAGGCTTCAGCCTCATTTTTAAAACGCTCAGCATCTGTTTTGGCACGTTGAACTTCGTTAAAAGCATCAACAACTTGTTTCGGCGGATCGGCCTTTTGCAATTTGACGCGGACAATATTTACCCCTGTTTGAAATTTATCAAGCAAGCCCTGCAATTCTTTAAGCGTGTCATTCTCAATTTTTGCACGATCCCCGGTAATGACATCTTCCATTTTTGATTGCCCGATAATTTCACGCAAAACGGATTGAGCTGCCACCTTGACAGTCAAATCGGGAGTTCTTGTTTTGAACAAAAAATCACGTGCGTCTTTAATATTCCACACAACGGTCAGATTAATATCAACGATGTTTTCATCACCTGTCAGCATATGGCTTTCGGACAGAGCGCCCGCATTATTAAAGGCCTCATCATTAACGCCGAGATTTATACTGCGTTCTTTACTAATATTGACAAGATAAACCGTCTCAAACGGGTAGGGTAGATGATAATGCAATCCGGCATCAGTTGTCTCGGTATATTTTCCCAATCGCAAAACAACACCTTGTTCGCTGGGGCCGACTTGGTAAAACCCGGAAACCAGCCATAAGAAAACCAAAATTCCACCGATTATTTTAAAAAGACCATTAAAATTATCGTTGCTATGCTGCATTTTAGAAATTTTTGTTGTAAAATCAATAACCTTGGGTTTGGAAGAAGAATCATCGGAAGTGTTCCATGGATTAATATCAAAAACGGCTAATTTATCTGTCATTTGAAAACCTCTAACAAATCAGAAATAAAACTTAACATTTTTCAAAAAAATAATATAAAGCAGATATAAAAACAATATTGAAAAAATAATATCCACACAAGGGGAATTGAATATGTCGGAAAAAGAACTGCGTGAATATATCGCCGAATATGTCCACCCGGAAAACATCTCGTCAATTAAAGATTTTGGTAGCAGAATTGTCGTAACGTTAAAAATACCAGCAAATACCGCAACGGAACAAAATATAAAGAAAGCACTGGCAGTAGTTCTGCCGGAGAAAAAAATAAATGTTGTCTATATCATGGAAAAAAAAGAACAGCAAGCAGATGAAAAAAGGTATATCGAAGGTGTTAAGCATATTATTGCCGTAGCTTCAGGTAAAGGAGGAGTCGGAAAATCTACAACGGCAGTCAATTTAGCTTTGGCATTGGCAGATTTAAATCTGAAAGTAGCCGTATTTGATGCGGATATATACGGACCATCGATTCCAATAATGTTGGGGTACAAAAATATGCCACCGGTTTCCTATGATGGGAAAACCTTTCAGCCATTTAAGGAAAGCGGTATAGAATCAATGTCCATCGGTAGCATGATTTCTGAAAACACAGCTTTAATCTGGAGAGGAGCAAAAGCTTGTGGGGCAATAGAACAAATGTTAACGCAGACCGCCTGGGCTGAAACAGACATAATGGTGATAGATATGCCGCCCGGCACGGGGGATATACAAATCACCATGTCGCAAAAAATAAACTTTTCAGGGGTTGTTATAGTCTCAACACCTCAGGATATTGCACTCATAGATGCAATAAAAGGATTAAATTTATTTAATAAAATAGGAATTCCGATTTTGGGCATTGTAGAAAATATGAGTTATTATATCTGTGAAAAATGTGGCCAGCGTGCTGATATATTTGGCCATGCTGGTGCTGCCAAAGCTGCAGAGCAGTATGGTGTTGATTTTCTGGGTGAAATCCCGCTACATTACGATATCCGCGTAAACGCCGATGCTGGTACGCCAATTGTGCAAAGTGCACCGGATAGTCCGTATGCCCAAGCCTATAAACAAATAGCAGAGAAAATTGCCTGGAAATTGGACTTACTAACAGCGTAAGCCAGAATATAAAAATAGCAGAGTGAGTAAAAAAGCAAAATTATTTGTAACTTTCACGATAGAATTTTTTACGCTTTCTACGCTCCATTCCCCATAAATTTCCTGTTCCATTAGCTGGCTGTCGTGTACAAAGAGTTGAAAAATTAAAGTCTCGGCTGAAAAAAACGGAAGTAGCTTTGGTAAAATTATCCATCGGACTGAAACCGTAAAAATCAATTTGCAGCAGATGGTGTTTCTTTAATGTTTGTACGGCATCAACATATTCCACACTGTTATTTACTCTGTCACTATCATCCAAAATAATAAATCCACCATTTTTTAAAGCCTTTACTGCCGCCTGTGCGCATTCTGAACGCCACTTACCATCAATAGCAATAACATCATATTTATTTCCACTTTCAAAAATAGAATTGACATAAGCAGTCAAATCAGTTTCCAGACGGATAATTAGATTGCTTTTCATCTCGTTTTGCCATTTTTTAAACCACACCTGATTATCCTCCAGACTTATTACCTGGCGAGCTCTTCGAGCCCAAAATAAAGAAGAAAATCCACTTCCATACTCAAATACATTTTTATCAGAATAATCGAACTGCGAAAGATACTCTATAGCCGGATAGGTATACCAAGGGATAGGATTACCATCTCTGTCAAAACACACCTGCCTATCCAGTGTCTTTTCATAAGCAAATTCATCTTGCCAGAGGGTAATAAACTTTAAAAATCTTTGGCTATACAACAATTACCTCAAACAAAACAAAAACATAAACCTGAACCAGACATACCGTAACAAATTGTTTTGCAGTCGAAGCAAAAATGCTTAATACCGAAAAACTAGATATCAGTTTTTCTTTCCGGGTTTAACATAGGCAACGGAAGCATGCTCATCACAATAAGTTTGTCCAGTCCTAACATGTCTTCCGCAGAAACAAAAATCGTCATCACGGGGATCACCAAGCGGCCACCGGCACGTATGATTATCAAGTTTAACCAATGAAATATTGGTTTCCTCGTTGAATGTAACCTCTATTGCCTCTTTGGAATCGCAAAATTGTTTGCCGACCGAAAGAGCTGTATTTTTTTCGTTTTTAGTTGTTTTTTCGGTAGAAGGAGCCTTTTTATCAATCTTCGGCGTAGAAGACTTCTTAATAGGTGAAGGTCTTGCGGTGAGGCACAAACGGTGGACTTTTCCTATAATAGAGTTTTTTGTGACATTTAGAGCCTTGGCAATTTGCCCGGTAGTCATGCCACGATCCCACATTTTTTTTAATTCTTCAACAGCTTCATCGGTCCAGATCATAACTTTTCTCCGTAAAAGTAGGTTACATTTTTATAGACCATAGTCTAATGGAATTTAAATTGCAAGTATAACGTTTTTTTAAATTTTATTCGTTATTTTAAATAACACCTTATAAGGAAAGGATAATATGCTGAAAAATCTTGCTTTTGCTATAATGATATTGGCGGTTGCTTTGCCTTGTTACGCGGGGGTATCGGATTTTGACCGGTATTTCATTGTTGATATGAATATGGAAATTCCAGATATGCAAAAACTAAAAAAGCAAATCAGTTCAATGAAAGATTTATATGATCGTGGCTATACCTCCCGTTTTCGCATGGAACGCAAATTTAAACAGGAGTTTAGCCAGACTATCAGATTTTATGGCCTCAGCGAAGGACGGTTAAAAAATAATTATGAAGATGAGTTATTGGAAATTTTAAGTTGGATGCCCAAAAATTCGTATCAGTATATAGGGCCGATGTTGCACCAGGTCCCGGGTATGTCGGAAAAAATTTTGAATTTGCCCGGCATCAAAGAAACAAAAAATCAATTTCCCAAAGATATAGCCGAAAAATTCAAAGGTATGGAAAATATAGAGTTTATGTCCCCAGGACTGTATTTTTTGCTGATGCCTGAAATATGGGGAGAAAAAAAGCCTGAAGATTTAGATAAGCCACGCTCGGGGCGAGTCAAAAAGCCACGGATAAATATAGAGCTGCCAGATTTCTTAAAGGAAAAAATAAAAAAGACGGAGAAAGACGATAACAAGGAAAAGGCGCCGGCAGCACAAGAAAAACAAACGGCAGGAACAATGAATGGAAAAGGACGGAAACAAAATCATTCATTGAATCTGCGCACATTACACCCGACATTGACATCGCCGTTAACATCCAAAGATGTTGGAGCATTTGTGTCAACGATAGACGAGATTATGGAATTCGGAACCAAAAACCAGATGAAAAACTATGCGAAGCTGATAGTTGCCGAAGCTGTGCTTGATGTTTGGGAAGCAGAGCAGGGAACGGCCTTAAAGCAAAACAGCCTAAAAGATATTGTAAACCCATGCCAAAGACTCGTCTTGAAAACGCGTTTTGCCGGGATATATGACGAATTTGCTTCAGTCGTTATTAAACAAGGTTTTACACCGGAAGAATGGGCTTACACATGCGATAAGACTGTAAAAGCCTTTCGTGTGGCTGAAGCCAATCAGTCTATTGCTTATGCGGTTCGCTTCCACCGTCGCGGCTATTATGACCGTTACATTAAACAATTACCTGAAAAATGGCAAAAAGATATGTATGCCATAGAAGCAGCTATCATAAAAATGTATACGGTTTTTAAAGAAGATGTAGATGCCGTTCGTCCTCATCAAAAAGACTTGGAACAAAAATTACTTAAAAACAGGGGAATACTACTCACAGCCCCGATATTCTATTAAAGTTTTTCAAAAAAAGGTTGCATTTCTTAAACGCTTTGTATATAAAATCAAAAAACTCGAAACAACATTAAAGGTGGTCAAAATGGCACGTGTAACGGTTGAAGACTGTATTGAAAAAATTCCAAACAGATATGAGTTATTGCTGGTAGCGGCACAGCGAGCCAAAGATATAGAATCAGGTTCTCCTATAAAAGTGGAGCGTGACAATGACAAAAACTCCGTAGTAGCACTGCGGGAAATAGCCGAAGGCAAAGCAGATATTGAAGATTTGCAGAAATCCTTGGTTATGGGATTGCAGAAACATGTTGAGGTCGAAGAGCCGGAAGAAGAAGAACTGGAAATCATGGCTGCAGAAAAGGAATTAGCTGCATTGGATTCGCAGTTTGATGGCGATGCAATTTTAGATACGGCGCTGGCCGACAATATGCAAATTCAAGATAGTGATGGAGAAGCCATTGATATGGATGGCGAAGGTGATGACAATGACATATCATTAGATGACGCTGATTTAGATGATGATATGTTAGAAAGTAAAGATGATTTTTTCGATGATATGAGTGATGTTGAGGAATAAATAATCTCGGTAACCGGAAAATAAAAAACAAGACGGGATTTTCTCGTCTTGCTTTTTTTTATTTATACGCTATAATCAAAGAATATGGGTGAAAAAGAGGTTGTATGTTAAGACAATATGAATTAGTAGATTTAATAAAGTCCTATGATCCGAATGCTGATGAAGATGCACTAAACCGTGCGTATGTTTTTGCAATGAAAAAACATGGGGCGCAATTACGCACATCTGGGGATCCATATTATTCACATCCGATAGAAGTGGCAGGAATTTTAACGAAGTTCAGATTGGACTGTAATTCCATTATTGCCGGTCTTTTACATGATACGGTAGAAGATACGGATACAACGGTAGAAGAGATTAAAGAATTATTTGGATCACAAGTAGCAGCTCTTGTAGATGGTGTAACTAAACTTGCAATTATTGAACAAAAGTCCGGATCCAGCAAACAGGCAGAAAATTTTCGCAAACTGCTACTGGCTATGTCAGAAGATATTCGCGTGTTGCTGATAAAATTGGCAGATCGGCTGCATAACATCCGGACGCTGCATTTTTGTCCAGAAGAAAAGCGTAAAAGAATAGCTAAGGAAACATTGGATATATACGCGCCGCTAGCAGAGCGTATCGGTATGCAGGAAATTAAAACCGAATTGGAAGAAATCGCATTTGCTGAATTACATAAAGAAGCGCACGATTCCATTGTTGCGCGGTTAAATTTTTTAAGAGAGCAGGGAAGTAATTTGGTTCCGAAGATTATTCGTCAGATGCAACAGGATATGGAAGATAACGGCATAAAGGCGGTAGTAACCGGCCGGGAAAAATCCCCATATTCTATTTGGCGCAAGATGCAATTAAAAAATGCCTCTTTTGAGCAACTGTCTGATATAATGGCATTTCGCATCTGTGTGGATGATATTGCCTCATGTTATCAGGCTTTGGGGGTAATACATAGCAAATATCACATGGTTCCGCGTCGTTTTAAAGATTACATATCAACACCAAAGCCAAATGGTTACCAATCTATACATACCGGTATTATCGGACCGGAAAACACGCGTATTGAAGTCCAGATTCGTACACATAAAATGCATGAAATTAATGAAAAAGGCGTGGCTGCGCACTGGGCATACAAACAGGGGCAAAAAGTTGAAGGCAAAAGTTTTCGGTGGATGCGTGAGCTTCTTGAAATTTTGGAACAGGCGCAAAATCCAGATGAATTTTTGGAGAATACCAAACTGGAAATGTATAATGACCAGGTATTTTGCTTTACGCCTAAGGGGGATTTAATAGGGTTGCCTTACGGATCAACGCCAGTTGATTTTGCTTATGCAGTACATTCAAGCGTAGGAGACAAATGCGTCGGCGCAAAAATCAATGGAGAAATTAAACCGCTGCGCAGTGTTTTGCAAAACGGAGATCAAGTAGAAGTTTTAACTTCAAAAGCACAACATCCGTCTACGGAATGGGAACGTTTTGTTGTTACTGGAAAAGCCAAGGCTGCCATCAGAAGATATGTTCGTGCTTGTAAACGCGAACAATTTTTATCTCTGGGGAAAGATATTTTGGAGAAATTATTTAAACAAGAAAATCTGGAGTTTAACGAAAAAGCTATTTATACCACGCTTTCGCATTTTGAATGTGAAAGTATGGAAGACCTGTATGCCAAAGTCGGCGAAGGACTGGTAACCGGTTGGGATGTGCTACGAACTGTGTATCCGGCATATAAACAATCCAAGATAACCAAAGTTGTTAATTCAATCAAATTATCCAAACCTAAAAAGAAAAAAAGCGGAGCTCTTAAAATTGAAGGATTGATAACGGGAATGGCTGTGCATTTTGCTGGCTGTTGCCATCCGATTCCTGGAGATCGTATTGTCGGAATTGTAACAACGGGAAAAGGTGTGGCTATTCATGCCTTGTCATGCAAAGCTCTGGAAAAATATGCGGATGAACCGGAACGTTGGTTAGATATTTCATGGGGCGAAGATGCTGAGACGGAAACGCATACGGCGCGGATTAGGGTGATAATAAGCAATGAACCGGGAACACTAGGAGAATTATCAAATTTGATTGCTCGTCAAAATGCGAATATCGCAAACTTGAATATTGTATACAGAACAATTAGTTATTTTGAAATACTGATTGATGTTGATGTAAAAAATGTGGCGCATCTGAATGACATAATAGCAGCTTTAAAGACTTCAAAAGTAGTCAGTTTTGTTGCTCGGATCTGAAAATGGAGGAGGTATGTCCCTGTGGCATTTAATGAAACGGGAACTGCAAAACAGTTATCAAAAAGCACTCGGGTGTTTGGCTTCGCTGAAAGGAACACCCGATGAAATAGCCAAAGGGTTTGCAACAGGGGTGGCACTGTCTTTTACCCCTTTTGTCGGCTTTCACCTGCTATTATGCGTAGTTATAACCAAAACAACCAGGCAGAACGGAACGGCGGCAGCTCTAGGGACGCTTTTCGGTAATCCATGGACATTTCCTCTCATTTGGCTATTAACCTTGCATCTGGGAATGCTGTTTTTAGGAGCGGAGGCTTCGTCACAACCACCTGAATTCAAAATTTTGTTTATGGAAATGTTTCATAATGTATTAGAACTTGACATTAAAGCTTTTTTTAAGGATATATGGCCGGTATTTTTACCAATGTTGATAGGGTGTATGCCTGTTTACATAGTTGTATGGTTAGGAACATATAAAATGACAAAAATGGTTTTGCTGCAATCGGTAGATCCCATTCAGACAGAAAGGAACAAAAATGATACTGGGATTAGGCTGTGATATTGTCCAGGTAACACGTTTCGCCAAAGACAAAACATTTTTGCTACGTTTTATTAAGAAATGTTTCACAATGAAAGAAATAGCAGAACTAGAGAAGAGAAATCTTTATCATGAAGATGAAAGTCTGCGGTTGGCCACTGCAACCAGATTTGCGGCCAAAGAAGCGGTGGCCAAAGCCTTGGGTAGCGGTTTTCGTTTCGGTATTACATTGAAAGATATTGAAATTGTCCACGATTCGCTGGGATGCCCCAATGTAAATTTGTATTGCAAAGCTCTTTCACGGGCTTTCAGTGTTTCGCAAAATCAAAATTTTAAAATACATCTGACCATCTCAAATGAACGAGAGTATGTGAATGCCGTTGCCGTCTTGGAGAAAATATAAATCTGTAAAAAGTTACATGGTAACATCAACAATTGCACAGCTGGATATAAAAACAAATAAAAAGCCGAACAAGTATTCGGCTTCTTAAAAAATCATCATCCAAATTAACCTTGGCGAGCCTTATACTTCGGCTCTTTTTTGTTAATGACATAAAGACGACCTCTGCGACGAACAAGTTTACACCCTCTGACACGTGCCTTCTTTGACTTTAAAGAGCTATATATCTTCATTTTTTTTTCCTTACACAAAAGTTTGAACAAAACATACGATATTTGTTTTAATTTGTCAAATGATTTTTTCACTTGAAATAGATTTATTTGCTCTTATAATAAAAAAAATTAAAAACAGGCAGTCTGAAGAGATGAAAAAAAGGATTTTAATAGCAGTTGGTGCGTATTTATTGGGTGGGACGGCATTTGCCACTGATTATTTGCAGGATATAAAAAATCTAGGGTATGTTTCGGGAGAAGGGCTGGCCTGCGGTGCATCACGCTATCCGTCATATGAGTTCATAGCACGGGCGTATATGATAACTTCTGCCCGTTCGGATAAAGAGCAGGCTGACGGAATGTATGAATATAACAGCGCAAAAGCAACAGCATATCTGAACAAAAAAAGAAGTGGAAATTATGATTGTCCAGAAGTAAACAGCCGGTTTAATAATCAAAAAATTTTTCAAACCGTAGTATATAAAAACGGTACATTAAAAATGCCTGACGGAAAAGTCATAAAACCGCGTCGTGATTATGATGTAACCCTGGTTTATAACCGGGATGAAAATGAAAGTGCCAAATTAGATGAATATTACAAAAGGATCATGGCAAGAAAAAGAAAAAGCGCAACTCGCCAGGGCATCTTCCAGAAAATCAGACAAGAAGAAGCAAAAGCGCAGAATCAGTATTAAAATGACGAAAACAAAAGACCTCAGAAATTGAAAAGGAAGGAAATAATGGCATCATACCAATACATTTATGTTATGCAAAATTTAAGTAAAGTATTTCCCGGAGGAAAAGAGCTGTTTAAAAACATCAGTCTTTCGTTTTTTCCCGGTGCAAAAATCGGCGTATTGGGCGTAAACGGAGCAGGAAAATCCACTCTGTTAAGAATTATGGCCGGCGTTGATAAAGAATACAACGGCGAAGCCTGGGCTGCCGAAGGTGTAAAAATCGGCTATTTGGAACAAGAACCAAAATTAGATCCATCTAAAAACGTGATGGAAAATGTGATGGATGGGTTAAGTGAAACGGTGGCTTTACTGAAACGGTTTGAAGAAGTTTCCATGAAATTTGCCGAATTGATGACAGATGATGAAATGAATGCTCTGATAGAAGAGCAGGCTTCATTACAGGAAAAAATAGACGCAGCCAACGGCTGGGATATAGAAAGAACAGTGCAGATAGCAATGGATGCATTGCGCTGTCCACCGGCTGATGCCGATGTCACCAAACTCTCCGGCGGTGAAAAAAGACGTATTGCGTTGTGTCGGCTTCTATTATCAAAACCGGATATGTTATTACTAGATGAGCCGACAAATCATTTGGATGCCGAATCTGTCGCATGGTTGGAACACCATCTACGTGACTACAAAGGAACCGTAGTAATGGTAACGCACGACCGTTATTTCTTGGATAATGTAACCGGGTGGATTTTGGAATTAGACCGCGGACAGGGAATTCCTTATGAAGGCAACTATACATCGTGGTTGGAACAAAAACAGAAGCGCCTAGAACAGGAAGCCAGAGAGGAAAATGCCCGGCAGAAAACATTAGCCGGTGAATTAGAATGGATACATAAAAATCCCAAAGCCCGGCAAGCAAAATCCAAAGCACGAATTAACGCTTATGAAGAACTATTATCTCAGACATCTAAAGAACAAATTTCCCAGGCACATATTAACATTCCGATGGGTGAACGCTTAGGCGATATGGTTATAGAAGCTAAAAATATTTCTAAGGCTTATGGCGATAAGGTACTGATAGATAATCTGTCTTTTAAAATTCCCAAGGGGGCGATTGTTGGTATTATCGGACCGAACGGTGCTGGCAAAACGACATTGTTCCGTATGATTACCGGACAGGAAAAACCTGATTCGGGAGAAATCGTCATTGGTGAAACGGTTGATTTGGGGTATGTTGACCAAAGCAGGGATGAGCTGAATGATAATAAAACGATTTGGGAAGAAATATCCGACGGGTTGGATATGATAGAATTGGGTAAAAAACAAATGTCTTCCCGAGCTTATGTCGGCCAGTTTAATTTTAAAGGAACGGATCAGCAAAAGAAAATAGGACAACTATCTGGTGGAGAGCGTAACAGGGTGCATCTTGCCAAAATGTTGCACAAGGGGGCAAATGTTATTTTGCTAGACGAACCTACCAATGATTTGGATGTAGACACCTTACGCTCTTTAGAAGAGGGGATTATTAACTATCCCGGTTGTGTTTTGGTAACATCGCATGACCGTTGGTTTTTGGACCGATTAGCTACCCATATTCTGGCTTATGAAGATGAGGGGCATGTGGAATGGTTTGAAGGAAACTTTGAAGACTATGAGAAAGACAAAATCCTGCGTTTAGGCGAAGAAGCTTGTCGACCACATCGTATCAAGTACAAAAAGTTGGAGCGTTGATTCTTTTAATAACGTACCCGCCCCCACC
>CAYQDC010000002.1:45833-67685 GCA_964416205.1 uncultured Acetobacter sp.
TCAAAAATTGCTATCGAAATCTTCGGGACTTTCGTACTCTCCAATTTTTTAGGACAGTTCACAAAGCTAAGGTTTTTTTGTAATTATTTAAAAGTTGTAGCTATATGACAAAGCCAGAAATCAATTTTCCCTTATCTGTATTGATTTTAAAATACCAACCGTCATACAATATACTGTTTTCTTTCAAAATATTTAGCGATGGTTGGTTAATAAGCCCCCCTTTGTCCATACGGACACGTATCCAATAACCGTCTTCTCCTTGATAGAGATTAATTTTATACAATAGTCCGCCAAACAAGAATATTTCAAAATATCCCATCTTCTGATATCTACTTAGTTCAAAATGGGTGGCATGCCGTATATCCTCGGCAATCAAATAACAAAAATTGCTAATAAGATTAGCTATTTGAGGGCAAATCATATTGCTACCAGACATTCTGAAATCAGCACTGGAAGTACGGCGGTAAACTTCAAAGTTATCAGCCTTAATACGTTTAATATTATTGTTATCCCACGAAAACAATGGCATTTGCAACCAGTCTGCCACATTTGATGAAAGCGAAAAATCTCCATTGAGTTGGTACAAATAACCGTCGTTGTTCAGGAGAGCATAGTGGCGACTGTTATCATCTTGCAATGGTAATATGCATGCATCGTCAACAATATTGCCGTGACTATCGGTGCTTGTAATTTTAATGCCATCAGAAAATTGAGAATAATTGCCATCACTTAAAGGATCAGCTCTATAAATAATTGTATTACGGATAAGGGAAATCAAGGCGTTGACTTTAGCAAAAGATGCAAAGTAATCATCAGCTTCTTTAATACGCCAGAAACTATCTTTTTTTTCTATGGTAATGGTTTTGTTATCAGAAAAGACAATGGTAACGGACAGAACATCGACACTGTTGCGCGTTTTTTCAAAAAAATAGCTCCCACGTGAAAAAATACGCACCTGACTAGCAGTGCGGATACTACCGATAATTGTAATAGGAAGAACGACGACTAAAAGCAACAGCGCAATGCTAATATGTTTTCGCAACATCAATCAACCTCCTGATTTTATAGCGTTTATATTTTTTTGAAATTCCCAAAAGCAAGAAAATAAGTAAAATTGCAGGAACAGCTAAAAATAAAATCAAAGTAATGCCCATAATTACGGTTTGATAATAAGCGGCAATTTCTGATTTTATTTGGTAAAGCTTGCTCTCAGTTTCATTCAACTCCTGTTCAATAAGGCTGATATCACCGATATTTTTAACGGAAGCATAACCCTGGGAATATAAAACATCATAAAATTTTTCTTTTTGCCGAAGCAAAGAGACCTTTTTATCCTCTTGTTGTTTAATATTTGTATCATAAGATTTGCGTATATAAGCAAGAACGGCATTGCCGATGCTGGCCGTATTAAGAGGATAATGCCGATATGTCAACGTATTTTCAACTTTTTCCCCGGTAGCATAGCTGAGCAACCGTAAGAAAAAGAGCATATTATCAGCCAGCGGAACAGTTTGATAAAAGCTATAATCTTTCGATTCATCAGATACATAAATATAATCTTTAAGTATATCGCTGTCATAAATAAAGATGACTTTCCCGTCTTGAGTCGAAATAGGCTCCACGGAAACACTTTCCAGCGCATATTTGATGTAGTTGGAAACATATCTTCCTGAGGAAATGGCAGCTATACACGCTCTGCTAGTTGAGAGCAAGGGAAAAACGGTGTATTTTTTGACGTTTTTATAAGAAACTTTACCCGCACCGTTGACCAAAATGGAATGAAGGTCTCGACTCGTTTCAGGAAAGACGACTTCAGCAGCATCAATGGTAGCATCGGCTTTTGAATACGTTTGTGGTATCTGTGTTTCAGCAATAATACCGAAATTTTTCAAAAAAGAAACTATCGGTGCCTCTTGTATATTGCCAATAATTTCAGGATCAGCAAAAAGCAACAGATTCCCACCAGATAACACATATTGTTCCATCGCAAGCAGAGTTTCAGTTGAAACATGAGAAGGGTTGACGACAATAGCAACATCATATTCAGGTGGGATGAAAAGAGGTTTTTCTCCTAAAACTTTCACATCGTAAAACTCCTGTAAAAGACCATGAAAATAAAGCATTTCTTGATGGTCTTTTTCTGAAATGTAAAAGGCAACCTTTTTGCGGGAGCTTCCGAATTGTTTAATTATTCTTAAAATATCGGCTTCGAGTAAGTTTTGTCGTAGATTGCTGAAAGCATTTATAATACGGCGATTTCCTTCATTGTCGGAAAAAACGGCTGTCATAAATTTTTTTTGTCCAAATTTATCTTCTTCATACGGAATATTATCTTCATGTACGAGTTGGTGTTCTAGTTTGCTGAAAGGTTCAACCAGAACAGTATGTGTACGAATAGCACCATGGGAGTGAAATTCAATAAGTTCTAAAATACGTTCAACGAATTCAGCATAAACAGCATAGCTAGAATTTGCCTCTTCTCTTTTATTTTTTGATTCATAAAGCGTAATATCAACACGTTTATCAGTCTTTTCCAAATAAGAAATGTCTTCTTCGGACAAAGTATATTTTTGGGCATCTGTCATATCAAAAATTTGACGACAGAAAAAATTGGCACTAAGAACACTATTGCAAAAAATGGCCAGCAGTAAAAAAGTCAAAAGAAAAAACATTTTTCTCGCATATATCACAGGCAGTCTCCGGCAGTCTAAAGCAGCAGTATTGAGCCACAAAAACAATATCGTTGCAATGACAAAATACATAATATTACCGACGGTGGGAATACCAGTTAAAAAAACATCAAAATTATCTTCAAAGTTAAGCGGACGAAGCGATATGGAATAGGTTGAACTATCCAAAGATGTCAGTTCAAATTGGGTAATAAAAAACAAAAAGAAAATTGTAAGGACATAGCTTAGAATATTATTGTGGCAGAGAGACGATATACAGCATCCGGTGGCGGTAAATAAGGCTCCGGCTAAAAATAGACCAAGATAGCCCGAAAGAGTAAGTCCGAGGTCTAATACGGAGAGTTTGTTAGAAACATAAAATAAAAACAGAGAAGTAGATGCCATTAATACAAAAAAGAGATAGGCCGATAAAAATTTAGCCAAGACCAATTTAGCATACCCGATAGGTTGGGTTAAAAGGAGCTCTAGCGTACCGCTTTTGGCCTCATCAGCCCATGTGCGCATGGTTGTTGCAGGAATAATAAAGGTCAAAATAATCGGCTGCATAACAAAATAGGCATTCATAATCTCGGATTCGCGCAAAAAATAATCACCGAAATAAAGAGCCGCAAATATCGACAATATATAATATGCAATCAGAATAACATAAGCGCTGAATCCGGTGAAGTTAGATTTAAAGTCTTTGCTGAATTGAATCCAAAATTGTTTCATCGTTTCTCCTGCAACTGTTTGCTTAAAATACGAAAAGCCTCGCTTAAATTCTTATGATGCGAAACTTTTTTAAATTCACCAATAGACGTATCTTTTAAAACGGTACCTTTTGCCAACATAATAACACGGTCAGCAATATCAGCATCTTCAAGAACATGAGTAGAAACCAGAACAATATTTTTCTTAGCATATTCTTTCATAAACAGTCGGATGTCATGCTTTTGATTCGGATCTAGTCCGTCTGTCGGTTCATCAAGAATAAGCAGATCGGGAGTATGCAATAGAGACGATGCAATCTCCACCCTCTTTTTAAATCCCTTGGATAAACTGTCAATTTTATCGGTAAGTACTTCAACAATTTGCATCTGTCGAGCAGTTTCCAAGATTGCTTCATTATAATTTTTAATCAGCCATAAACCAGCAATCCAGCGTAAAAAATCATATACGTTCATATCGCCATAAAGTGAAGATATTTCAGGAACATACCCAATATGCGATAAAGCGCCGAGTCTGTCCTTTTCAACATCTTTACCAAAAATTGATACAGTACCTGTATCAGCCTTCAAATAGCCAGACATAATACGCATCAGGGTGGATTTTCCGGCCCCGTTTTCACCAATAAGTGCTACGATTTCTCCAGAGCATAGCCTGAAAGAAACATCCTGCAATGCATTTTTATCACCAAATATTTTGGAAATATTATTAATCTCAATCATAAATAAACCCTGATAATTGTATTTCTTGATTATAAATAGCAAAAAATGTTTAAAATTTTCACAATTTGTATGAAATATAGAAAACTTTGATGACAAAAAATTATTTATGAAATATAAAATAAAAAGATATGCCAAATATCAAGATAGGAGCTACCAATTGGAAGATAAATATACCAAAGAAGAACTTAAGTCCATCCGTATCGGGATAGTATCGTTGTGCGTGATTTTAGTTACTGTTTTTATTACCATTTCGCATAACGCTTCAATAGAAAGAAAGGGGGTGGGACAAACATATAATATTTATGCCAGTTTCGGCCGAACTGATGGCTTGAACGTAGGCGATGCCGTACGCCTTGCCGGCGTAGATATTGGTAGGGTAACCTCTGCCATACTTGACAATAACTTTCATACCAAATTAACGCTAGAAATAGACAGTGGATACAAAATTCCAGAAGATAGTAGCGCTTCAATTGTCAGCTTCGGATTCATCGGCGGCAAATATATTGAAATTGACGTTGGCGGTTCTGAAGATTTTATTCCCGCAGGTGGGCAAATCGGCTATACGCAGGATGCGATGATTGTGGAAGAACTTTTGGATAGGATGATATCTATGGGTAAAAGCAAAAAAAAAGCAGACACAGCAAACAAAAACTGCGGATGATATGTCAGCAAATTAAAGGAGATTGAGATGAATAAAAGACCTGTTGAAACGATAATGGGGGTGGTAGTTTTGGTGGTTGCCACTTTGTTTATGGTTTTTGCATATAATGTTTCCGATCTGCAGGTAGTAAAAGGATATGAAATTAGTACCAGATTTATAAAAGTCGGAGGATTGAATGTCGGTGCAGATGTTAAAATAAACGGTATTAAAGTAGGAACGGTGCTATCACAAAAAATTAATCCAGATGATTATATGGTAGATGTAAAAATGAGCATTAGGCCAGAGATTTCTTTACCGGCAGACAGTGTCATCTCTGTTGCTGGTGATGGGTTGATGGGGGATAAATATATCAAAATAGAACCAGGCAAATCCTCTGACAAATTACTTCCGGGTAGTATGGCTGAAAACACGAAAGATGCAAAATCTTTAGAAGATATGGTTGGTGAAATTATCTTTATGGTGACTGGGAATGACCAAAAGGAATAAATTGTTAATGGTCGGAGGGCTGGTATTATGTTTAGCCTCCACTGCAAATTCTACAGAAATTGCAACAAATGCAGCGTTGATGCAAGCTATGGATAAAGTAACTGGTCGGGTTAATAAAATAACTATCCCTGTTAATTCCAAAATTGCTTTTGGGGACTTCTCGTTGGTTTTGCGAGCCTGTAAAAAACGTCCAGCCGAAGAAACTCCTGAAAACTTTGCTTTTGTTGATGTCGCAGACAAAAGTTTCAGTACGGAAGAATATAATATCTTTAGGGGATGGTTACTATCTTCTGCGCCAGGAATTAATGCCATAGAGCACCCTATATATGATGTTTGGCTGTTAGAATGTATAGATACGGAAATAGATAACTCAAAACTGTTAACACCAGAAGAGTTAACGGCCCGGGATAATCTGCCAAGCAAAGATGTATTATTTGGTAAAGCAAAACCAGAAATCAAAATACCAGAAGAAAATATGGATAATCAGCAGGAGAATATTATTCATATTAAGGATTTTACAACAGAAGATCGTGATATAGAAAAAGATATTAATGAAAAGCCAAAGTATATATCAGAAACATCAACTTCCTATGTAAGTGATATTGAAGAAGGTAATGAACCGCAAAATTTATTGCAATTTATGAAAATCCAAGAGACGGATGCTAAACAGGATGAAGAGATTTCCTCGCTGAAAAAAGACAGCAGATTTGGCGCAAGCGATGATAATTGGAACATCGCCATAGAAGCCGAGATGGAAAAATTGCAACAGGATAAAAGGTAGCTTCTTAAAGAATAATCAGATAAACGATAGTACTTAACAAGGCATATATTGCCACAAAAAATAACAAAAGGGAATACAGTTTAGCCGAAAATAATTTTCGGTATATTTGGCAAACTAGAATTACTTCTGGCAAAAGGATTTGGGCAAATAAGCGATAATCAGTTGAGCAGGCATAAGGATAATCTATTGCATACTTGAAGCAATAAATCCATACAGTCAAATATTGAATAAAACAAAAGATTGTAAAAGGGGCAACAGCGTTTTTTTTATGTATCACAAGGAAAAAATAGCAGAAAAGCCCTGCTATGATACAAATTTTCAGCAATATGTGGAGTATATATAAAGTATAGGCAGGAATAAGAACAGATGAGTTAATCAGAACGAAATTCCATTCTCCAAATAACTCTGTTTTTAAAATAGCCAGCCATATATTAGCATCAACAATTTGCGGAATACTTAAAAAAGGTGAAAATATCTGCGAAAAATCAAATATCCTTTCGCTTAAGCCTAGTATTTTAAAGTTTTGCCCGAAAGGGGCTGTATCTGGTACATTATAAAAGGGCATATCATATAAAATATGATTACGTATAACCCATATCAAAGAAAGCGGGAGTGCAACAATAGCAAATAAACATAAACCTTGAAATAAAAAAAGACGATTTGTTTTACACGTAATAAGTTTATAAACAAATAAAAAGACAATAGCCGGCACCATTAATAACATAGATAATTTTGTCAATGTACCTAAGCCAAAACATGTAGCCGCCCACATCAAATAGCATATTCGTCCATTTTTATACCAGCAAAGCAAAAAGTAAGTTGTAGCAACACTCCAAAACATAACGGGCGTATCATCGGAAATATAACCAGAAAATAAAAAGAAAACCGGATGAAAGACAAACAAAAGGCTTCCTGCAATTAATAATCTGAATGGCAACTTAAGTTTATATAAAATCAGAATAGCCAAAAGAGAAGTTGCTGTAACAAAGAATAACGATAAATATTGCAACGATTCTCCCGTTGCTTCCGATGAATTCCATAAAAATAAACCCAGCTGATACAAATAGCCACAGAGTACAAAGTGCAAAGGCTGATGAAACAAATAATACATGTTCCACGGATTAAAATCACGCCAATTAAATCCTCCGCGGGTAATTTCAGTCATATAGAAAAAAATACCCTGCAAATCATGCTGTCGCATATTTAACGAAGTTGCCTGCACATAAGACAAATGGCATAAGAAAGACGCAACAATAATGGCAAACAACAAATGATTCAGATCTTTTTTTTACAATGTAACAAACGTAACAAGCAGAACAAAAGACATTCCCCATAAAAAAATGATATAATAACTTCCAGAAAGCAGAAAAAACAAAAACAAAATTAGAGATAAAATAAAAAGAATTATCTTGTAATAAAGATTGCTGCAGCATAATGACAACAGCCCAGTTATCAACAAATAAGATATTTCATCGCCTGATAATGGTAAGGTATTAAAAAAAAAGCCTGCCGTAACATACAACAGCAGGCAAACAACACTCGTTGCCTGAAAAGGATATTTCAAGGCAAACTTAAACATATAACAAACTCCTAAATATCATCTTTTGCACAAGGCATACCGGGAATACATTTATGATACACTTTAGCTCTTCTATAACCGGTCAAACCTTTATATTCCATTGTCGGAATATAAAAATTTTCAACTGTAATAGTAAAACTCAAAACAGCAGAATTCCCGACCTTATCCATAGCATAAACTTTAATTTTATACGTGCCTTCATCCCCTTGCGTCGGATGACCAGTAAAAATACGTGTTACTTTATCATATTTAAGCCATGACGGCAAACCAGAATCATCTAAGAAACTTGCCGATGTAGAATAATCACCCTTCCAAGCAACCGAATCAAATGCTTCAGCAGGAATTGTAATTTTAACATCAGAATCCGTACTAACCGTTACATCAGGCACCAATTTATTTGACGAAACATCAACCGGAGGTTTGCGTGAAGTTAAAGTTGTGCTAACTCCTTGCGGCGAAGTAACAAATATACCTTTTTGCCATTTATCCAAAGTCTTTTTAATCTGTATAGCAAGAACAGAAGGCGAATCAGTCAGCATATCAGACGGAACAGCATCCATACCAACACTGGCATATAGCTGCCCAATAGCCTCTTGCACATCAATATAAGAGAGAAAGGCCCTTGCTTCATCAACAATAGCTTTAGCCGATTCCAAATGGCTGACAGCTCTATTCACCCCTTCTTTATCCGTTATGTCCTCGGCAATATCCTCCGACGTTGTTGCAACACTCATATTGAGCAGGTAGTCCTCCACGGCAGACTGATACATCGCCCAAGACAAGTAGACCTGATTGATAATAATATTCGTCATGCGTTGCCGTGCCAAAGAATTATAAGTGCTGATTCCAGAATAACGGATATCTTCAAATACAGTCATAGCCAAATCATTAGACTCTTTTGCCCATTTACGATTATAATAGTTTGGATCTTGGCGGTAATCACTGTTATCTACATTTTCAAAATCCTTAATAACTAATTCCAGTTCGGATCTGTCCGTTATATTATCAAAAGCTCTGAGTTCAGGACGATTCGTTAAAGCCAACCACTCCAATTGTTGAATTTTTGCACGCATAGATGGAATGGCAAAGTTCCCATATTCGGAACCAGCCAACTTTATTTCAGTCGATGGGTAAAATCCAAGAAAACCTGAAAATTCGGCTTGCGCCGTGTCAAATCTTTTTCTTAATGCAGTCAATTCACGCACACTCTCCAGATATTTTCTTTTTTTCAACAACAGATTCGTAGAGGGAGATTTACCTTCTTTCAACATCTCATTTGATCGCGCATTAAGCTCATCAACAACCCTAATAAGATATTCATTCATATCGTCAATAACCGGAAGCAGACGCTGTGCAGCTAAGGCTTTCCAATAAAGCGAACGAGCCTCCTGCAAAATATTGTTAACAACTTTGCGACTTCGTTCTTGCATTGCGATTTCTTGTGATGCAAAGCCGTTCTGATAATACAAAGAGGAAAGATCCAGCAGATTCCACGACAATTTCAAGTCAGCCGGAGTCGCAAGCGAATTTGTAGAGTTGTCATAACCAAGATTTTCCGCCATAGTTGGTAATACAGCCGGATTTATGTTACCCTTAGTGAGATTTTCCTGATAGCTGGCTAAACGTCGAGTATAATTATATTTAAGAGCCAAAGCCATAGCCATATACATGTCTATAGGACGCGATATCTGTGATGGTGTTCCGATATACATGTTTTGCAGATCAACGTCGGCCCGTACGGCTCTGTCCCAATCTGAGTAATATGCAGACATAACCGGCGCTTCAATAACGGGAACTTCTTGTTGTGTAAAAGTTGAACAGGCTGTCAGCACACCTGTAATACCACCTAAAATACAAATAATCTTTTTCATCAGGCCTACCCTCAAATAATGTTACTTAACAAATATCTACACTAAATATTTTTTAATTGATAGTATTTTATTTGATTTTATACAACTTTAATGTAAAATACCATAAATAAAAGGCAGGGAGAAAGTCAAGCAATGTTTAATCTGTTTTATACGCTGTTTAAATACAAAGAAAAAGCGCCGAAAGACGAATTGGGGTATTACCCCGAAAAGGTAAATGTCAGGGCATTTCCCGAGCGCCGTTTTTTGTGGACATCACGTTTTCTGGTGGTGATATCCTGTTTGAGTCTGTGTATAAATATGATTTTGGGTAGTTTGCTATGTGTTATTATTCCGCTTAAAAAAACAAAAATCATGCCACTTCAAATAGATTATGACCGCTATCAGGTAACCCACATGGAAGCAGCACAAAGCGAGGCTTTTGCAGGGGATTTGGTAACGGAAAGCCTATTAAACGAGTATATTGTCAAGCGCTATACGATCGGCAATGATCTACAGGAAATGCAACATCGTCTGGGAGAAAAACAGTATATTCATCTAACATCATCGGACGGTGTTTATATAGATTTCAAAAATACGGAATATCCGTATTTTGAAATGCTACAAAAAAAAGGCATCAGAAGAAAAGTTGAAACAACAATGATATACCCTGTATCTTTTGACTTTTGGCAGGTTCGCTTTACCATTACCGAAGAAAGCCCGGAGAGGTCAGAACCAGTCATCAGCTATTGGATAGCCACAATGCGGATGACCTTTAATTTTACCAAGTTTGCTAATGACAAAGATTTGGGATTGATAAATCCATTTGGTTTGACAATCATAACTTATGACTTGTCCTATATGGGTAATAATATCAAAAGCAAAAGAGAATAAGCCTGAAAAAAACTTGCATTTGTTTACGATTTGTTGATGATATCAATTATATGCTTATAATTAAATTACAGTTAGGCAAAGGATGAAAAGCAGATGAATAAAAGCGTATTAGAAGTTTATGACAACACCTTGGTGCCGATGGTCATAGAGCAAACCTCGCGAGGAGAGCGATCTTTTGATATTTTTTCACGGTTATTAAAAGAGCGGATAGTTTTTTTAACTGGAGAAGTAAATGATGGAGTGGCGGCTCTGGTATGCGCTCAGCTCTTGTTTTTAGAGTCGGAAAATCCCAAAAAAGATATTTATTTATATATCAATTCACCGGGCGGCGTAGTATCGTCAGGGTTGGCTATGTACGATACGATGCAATACATTTCTTGTGACGTTGCCACCTTGTGTATCGGTCAGGCCTGTTCGATGGGGTCATTTTTGTTGGCTGGAGGAACCAAAGGAAAAAGATTTTCCCTGCCTAATTCACGTATCATGATACACCAGCCTTCTGGTGGTGCCAGAGGTATGGCTTCAGATATTGAAATACAGGCACGTGAAATCTTAGAATTGAAAAAGCGTTTAAATAGGATTTATGCCGAAAATACCGGTAACAAATTATCAGTTATAGAGAAAGCGATGGACAGGGATAATTTCATGAATCCGGAAGAAGCTAAAGGATTCGGATTAATTGACCATATAGTAAAAAATCGTTTGGAAGTAATAAAATAAGGAAATAAGGATGACTGACAGAACAGATGACGATAAGGTGCTACACTGCTCTTTCTGCGGAAAAAGCCAGAATGAAGTAAAAAAGCTGATTGCCGGGCGTGGCGTATATATCTGCGATGAATGTATTGATGTTTGTATAAATATTGTATCGCAAGAAGCTCAGGAAGAAAAAAAGACGGAAGAAGCCGCTATTCATGAGAATTTGCCAACTCCCTCTAAAATCAAGGAATTTTTGGATCAATATGTCATTGGACAAGAATATGCCAAGCGTGTTTTGTCCGTTGCCGTATATAATCATTACAAACGCCTGAACAACAAACAGCAAAATCCAGAAATAGAAATATCCAAATCTAATGTAATACTGATTGGTTCTACTGGTTCCGGAAAAACGCTATTAGCCCAGACTTTGGCAAAAGTTCTGGATGTTCCATTCGCGATTGCCGATGCCACGACCTTAACTGAAGCCGGTTACGTTGGTGAAGACGTTGAAAACATTGTCTTAAAATTAGTACAAGCGGCTAATTATGACATTGAAAAAGCCGAACGAGGCATTGTATATATAGACGAGATAGATAAAATAACCCGTAAAACAGACGGCCCGTCAATCACTCGCGATGTATCGGGCGAAGGCGTGCAACAGGCTTTGTTGAAAATCATAGAAGGTACGGTTGCTAACATTCCGCCACAAGGGGGAAGAAAACATCCACAACAGGAATTTTTGCATGTTGATACAACCAACATCTTATTTATATGTGGTGGTGCGTTTGCCGGTCTGGAAAAAATTATCGGTCATCGCGGGCAGGAAACATCAATCGGATTCGGTGCACAAATAAAAGACAGCGAGGAAAAATCATTGGGTGAGATTTATAAGCAGGTACAGCCCGAAGATTTATTAAAATACGGCTTGATTCCAGAATTCATTGGTCGCTTGCCAGTTATTGCTACTTTGGATGATTTAAACGAAGAGGCTTTGATAAAAGTATTAACCGAACCAAAAAATGCGTTAATCAAACAATATAAAACTTTATTTGAAATGGAAGATGTCAAGCTGACCATAACGGACGATGCCCTTAAGGGCATAGCCCAAAAGGCCATAGAACGCAAAACCGGTGCTCGAGGTCTTCGCGCGATTATGGAAGAAAATCTGCTAGATTTGATGTATGATATTCCAGACAAAAAAGATGTCACAGAAATTATCATTAATGACGATGTCGTTAATAAAGGTGCCAGACCAGTTTATGTCCGCAAAAAACACAAAAAAAGTGCATAACAAAAAATAACAGAAAAAAGAGCTCATCTGAGTTCTTTTTTTTAACACCCTGTTCCATAAAACATTCAATATTTTTACATAATTTACATAACCTTCTAAATATTTTATAGCAACACCTTTAAATGTTTCATTTAGTAATGTTTTAAGACTTGTATGAATATTACCAATTCTATCCAAGTTGTATGTTTTGGATTTTGACAATCCAGATGTAAACTATATCGTAGCATGATATAAAACAACTATATGTCAGCGTCTAGTATTAGCGAAATTTTTTAATACCGTTGGCGATTCGCAAAAAACCAAAACTAACAGTTTCTTCTGCCGGAACATTTGTCGTTTTGCACTCCCGTTCTGTTTGGTATAAAAGAGCAAGGGCATTCATCAGCCTGGTTCTGTTCCATACCCTGAGTTGGCTTAAAAAAGCCGACCTGCGGAAAAAAATTAAAGGCGGTCGCAATGAAGATACTACCTGGTCAGCTGTTTCTCCTTTTTCAATTTTAACAACACAATCAAGGAGTTTCAAAAAATGATAACTGACCGTCCGTACCAAAGTAACAGGATTTTCTCCCTCAAAAACAAGACGATTATACGAGGTAATGGCTTTTTCTGGCTGTCCTTGCGCAATAAAATAACATAAATCATCTTGTGATGATGCAGATGTATCGCTGATAACTGTTAAAATATCATTTGTCTCAATATTTTTTTTATCCCCCATATAAGTAATAAGTTTTTCTAGTTCATTGATACTGATTTTTCGATCATTAGAAAGGCGGGAGCAAAGCAATTGAAAAGCGGTGCGGTCAATATTAAATCCGTTTTTATGCATAAATTCAGAAACAAAAACAGAAATATCCTCATTACGGTCATCATAACAACAGATATGATAAAAGCAATCGTCATTTTTGGCAAAAGAAACTAATGTGTCTTTAGACTTAAGCCCCAACGAGGTAATTACTAAAAATGAATCAGATGAGCTGGAAGACAGCAATTCTTTTAAGGTTTTCGTCAATAAATTCGTCGCATCTTTAATAACCACTACCCGGCGTCCACCCATTAAAGACTGCGCATTAAATTCAGCGTACAATGCTCCCTCATCGGTAGAAATATCAGCCATATCCAAATAACTGACATGAAAAGCATCATAAATATCCGGTGAAATTTTTTTAATAAACTGCTGCGCAATTGTCGCAATCATCCCCTCATTGTAACCATAAAGCAAAACGCCTCTGATTTGAGGCGACAATGTTGCAATACGACGCTCTGCATCTTCGGGTTTAATATTCATGCGGATTACCTCGCTGAGTTTGCAAAGAGTGAAAATATGCACCTAATCGCAGAGAAATATCATTAGAAATAATCTTCGCAGCATTTTTTTCAATTTTTTTCTGAGCAAAAGTCGTTGAATAAGGATCACGCAAAATGTCATATCCCATATAAGCAACACTGGTACCGTTAATTAACGTTTTATATTCCATATTTTGCAAAACATATGAAACTTTATAAATAACCTTTTTACGCGTTGCAGTAATGTCATTACGCAAAGCTTGGTCAATCTCCTGCTTATTAACATTAGTAACTTTAAGAACATACTTAGCTTGTTTGGGTTCGCCTTTCGGAGTTAATTTATCCAGCAAATCATTGCGGATAAGCTGCCCGATACGATCTTGTATCAACTCAATCCGCACACTCGCCATTTCTTCCTTAATACCGGTATCAAAATTACTGTCATAATACCAGCCATTGGATGAAGTCTTTTCCACATAAAGCGGCTCAAACCCACATGCTGACAACATGAGAACAGCTGAAAGCAGAAAATTTATCTTTTTACAAAACAATGTTTACAATCCTATTTGGTACAACAATAATCTTTTTCGGTTCAATCATCGCCAATTGCTTAGCTACATTTTCCAACGATTTCACTGCAGCAATAACTTTATCGTTATCACAGTCACGTTCAACTTCAATAGTGCCACGCATCTTTCCGTTAATCTGAACGGCAATCGTAACCGTATTGTCTTTAGCCAGCTCCAGATTACCCTTTGGCCAGCTTTCTTTAACGATAAGTGTATCATTGTCCATTCTTGCCCACATTTCTTCTGCAATATGCGGAGCAAACGGAGCAATCAGTTTTAGTAAAGTGGCATACATTTCTTCTGGAATTTCTGGCAATCCTACCATATAGTTGGCATAGGTCATCAATGAAGAAACCGCGGTGTTAAATTTCATCTGTTCAATACGTTCGCTGACCTCAATAATGCATTTATGCATCATTTGTAAATCTTTAGCCGACGGAGAAGCCTTGGTAACTTTGCCAAATAGAGAAAAGATTTTATTCACAAATCGATAGACGCCGTTTAAGCTCTCTTCAGACCACATTGCAGTTTGATCAAACGGACCAATGAACATTTCATATAGACGGAAAGCATCAGCACCATATGCATCAATTACTTCATCCGGATTAACAACATTGCCACGGGATTTAGACATCTTTTCCCCATTCTCTGCTAAAATCATACCATGAGAAGTGCGTTTATTATAAGGTTCTTTCGTCGGTACCAACCCACAATCATATAAAAACTTATGCCAAAAACGAGAATAAAGCAAGTGGAGTGTCGTATGTTCCATACCACCGTTATACCAGTCAACATTCATCCAGTAATCAAGAGCTGCTTTAGAGGCAAATTCTTTATCATTATGCGGATCACAATATCTAAGGAAATACCAAGAAGAACCTGCCCAGTTTGGCATAACATCAGTTTCACGTTTGGCATATCCGCCACATTTCGGGCAGGTTGTATTAACCCATTCGGTAGCCTTAGCCAACGGTGAATCACCATTATCATTGGGTTGAAAATCAGAAACTTCTGGCAATTTTAGTGGCAATTCACTTTCAGGAATAGGCTGCCAGCCACATTTTTCACAATAAACCATAGGAATAGGTTCACCCCAATACCTTTGGCGTGAAAAAACCCAATCTCTGAGTTTGAAATTAACTTTTGCTTGGCCAAAACCATTTTCCTGGGCGTAGTCAATTGCGGCTTTGATCCCGTCGTCCTTACCTAGACCATTCAGAAAATCAGAATTAATATGCAGCCCATCTTCTTCAAAAGCTTTTTCCGCAATATTACCACCATCTAAAACTTGAACAATCGGCAAATTAAATACTTTTGCAAAATCATAGTCACGTTGGTCATGTGCCGGAACGGCCATAATAGCACCAGTACCATATCCAGTCAAAACATAGTCAGATATGAAAATCGGGATAAGTTGACCGTTAAACGGATTCTTTGCCTTTATACCTAATAACTCAACACCAGTTTTAGAATCATTAGCCGTTCGTTGTAAATCGGATTTTTTTGATGCTTCAGCAACATAGGAAATAATTTCCTTCCAGTTTTCAAACTTATCAGCCAATTCTTTAACATACAGATGTTCTGGTGCCATTACCATATAAGTTACACCGAAAGCCGTATCCGGGCGAGTAGTATAAACTCTTAATTTACGCCCTAGGAAAACACCGTTATTATCGGTTAATTCAAAGTCCAATTCCGCCCCGTATGACCGACCGATCCAGTTAATTTGCTGAGATTTAACACGATCAATAAAATCAACATCTTTAAGGTCGTCAATTAATCTGTCGGCATATTTTGTAATTGCCAGCATCCATTGTTCCTTATCACGTCTGACAACTTCTGAGCCGCAACGTTCGCAGTGTCCGTCAACAACTTCTTCATTTGCCAAACCGACTTTGCAGGACGGACACCAGTTAATTGCAATTTTAGCTTTGTATGCCAAACCTTTTTCAAAAAATTTTAAGAACATCCATTGTGTCCATTTGTAGTATTCCGGATCACAGGTACTAATGCATCTGTTCCAGTCAAAAGAAAGGCCAATGGATTTCATCTGTCGAGTGAAATTCTCAATATTAGCTTTAGTAGAAATGGTAGGATGTATACCTGTTTTAACGGCATAGTTTTCAGCAGGCAAACCAAAAGCATCAAAACCCATAGGATACAGGACATTATAACCTTCCATGCGTTTTTTACGCACAATAACGTCCAATGCTGTATAAGAACGCGGATGTCCGACATGCAGACCAGCACCCGACGGATAAGGAAATTCAACCAATGCATAAAACTTTTCTCTATTAGGATCAATATCTACTTTATAAGCTTTTTCGTCTTCCCAAATTTGCTGCCATTTTTCTTCAACAGCTCTAAAATTGTAGCGTTCTTCCAAAATCCAGTCTTTTTTCCATTCTTCGAAAGTTTCTTTTCCGTTATATTTGGCATTTTCAACCATTATTAAAATCCTTTATCTACTAAAATCCAGAAATTAACCATAACTTAGCATAATGAAAAAAAATTACAACGCTATTTTAAAAATTTTAAGCAGAACTTATAGGGCCGTTTGCGATAAAATACCTAATTTGCGGGCAACAGCCTCCTCATTGGCCTGAACCATGTTCTGTAATCTGTCTAAAAACCAATTGACATCGCCTTCTTCTTCCATCATTTTATAAAATTGTTTGCGATATTCAATAACCAGACTAACTTCGGATATCTCCATATCAACCGCTTGAATCCGATTATTATCACCACGTATGAGTTTAAATTTGACAGGTATTTTTTGCGGCTCAATTTGCGGGATATCTTTTACCAGAGAGCCTGGATCAACCGTACAGATGACGGTAGTAAAACGCGGATATTCCACAACGCTGTCAATAGAAAATCTAATAGCGCTCACGTCAAAATTGAAACTGGTTTGTTTATAAAGACTTAAAGCATAACGGCGAAAGAGTTCTGTATAACGTTGCAGTTGGTCTTTAGTCATTTGTCGGGCATATTTTCCGATAACGAATTTAGAAATATAATCCAGATTAACGTCTTCCGACATCATGATATCCAATTTAGTATACTTTTGAGCCAAATCAGATTCGGTAAGAGCTGTCAAAAGCTCTTGCCCTGTATCGTTAACCCAAGCTCTGGCCGTCGTACTGTCAACTGCCACATAGGAGGCTTGCGCACCACCGGAAACAACAAGTAAAAATCCGAATATTATATATTTCAAAATATTTTTCATTGTCTTTTTCTTTCAGCAAAAATAATAAGGCAGAAACATTAAAAATAGATTACTTTCGCACGGCAAGATATTCAAACGGAGTTTGTTTATAAAGTAATTGCACCAGTTCAGGAATAAACACTTGTGTAAACCTGCTTTCACCGTATGTTCTGTACGCCCGTAAATCCGGATAATCCTTTACATAAATAAATTTTGGCCGGTATTGCATAATAAGAGTGTTAACATCTGGTTTATTGGTTAGGTTATATTCCAAATCCATTATAGGCAACAGCATATCCAGTCCAAACCAATAATAGCTGGCATCAGGGCGGTAAATATTAAAATTTTTATCATATCCGTTCATTACAATATCATCAGGTGCGGAATTTTGATGTACATAATCGGCAAGTTTATAATGTCTGTAACTGTTATATTTTTTGACAGAGGCATCTATGCGGTTAAATAAAAGTCCGAGATGAACAAAAAGCAGAACAATACAGCCAATAGACCACATTTTATGACGTGGAAACAATAATGTGATAATCGGGGCACAAACCAATGCAGCAAGTAGGGCTAACAAGGTGTAATAATTAGGATGAGGCGCAAAATAGCAAGCACGCATGAAAAACTCAGCCACATAAAGTATAAAAACAAGTTTATAAAAAATATTTTGGCGGCGGTAAAAGTAAAGTCCGATAAAGAGTGCTACTCCGTAAAAAGTTACAAATAAATTCCCATACCAAAACGCACCTCTGGAAAAATAAGCAACCATAGCCTGGTTAAAATGCAGATTGAAAATAAAATAATCACTTAATATACCATTTGCATAAAGAAATAAGAAAAACAGCCCGAGTACAATAACAGGCGGCATAGCAGCGCGGACAATGGCGGCTAGCCGTATTTTTCTTACAACAATAAGAATTAGGAGTAGAGATACAACCACAATCAGAGATAAGGCAATTTTTTGTAAAAAAAGAAAAGAAAAAGTAAAAGCAAGAAAAGAGAAAACAAGAAATTTTTGTTGCGTGTTTTTTAAGTAGCAAAACCAGTAATATATTCCAAGGATAAATCCGCAGTTCATAAAGTTATCGGGACGGAATTGATAGAAATTATAGAGGGTGACAAGATTTCCTGCGGCCAATACAACCGCAAGCCAGGCTCCTGTGTGGGATGTAAAAAACAAAGCCGTTTTATACAAATAAAAAAAAGTTATCAACGAAACCAGTGTACAGATACCACGCATAACGTAAAAAATGGCAACCTGATTATAAAAAGCACCGACCAGAGGAGCACTGAGATACCATAAAAGCGGATGATGATGTTCAAAAAAGTCTTTATAAGGAGTTTTACCAATGCTAATCAGCCATGAGGCATGCAGATGTTCAAATTCATCAACAACCTGAAAACCAGAGAAGATAAAAGCATATAAGATAATAAGTCCTGTTGCTACCACAAAAATCTTAAAAACACGTATTAAAGCATTTTCATCAAAATCTTTTAAATATTTATCAGCAAATTTTGGGAACATCATGGCCACATACGGATACTATTTTTCTTCATGGTAGTCGGATTCAGTGTTAACAGACCATATCTCATCCCGACTGCTACCAACACCAATAATAAAATCAACGGTTTTCATTGCCGTCAATGTTGAATGATCCATATTATTATAACGATGCATTCCATTTCTTCCTATTAAAAACAAATTATCAATTTTGTTAACGAAATTTTTGATTTCATCAAATCTGTCATACGTACCGAAATAGGCCGGATAAGCTTTTTTTACTCTATGCGTATAGGCATCTAAAACATCATCACCTTCAAAGATACCGATTTTTTCAGCCTCACCAATAGCAAATTTGATAAAAGCATCATCGTCATCTGTCCAGATTTTATCCTGTTCGTTGCAAAAGTATTCAAGCCCTATCCATACGGTATTTTCCAAATCTTTAACCAGATAGGGACTCCAGTTGTTAAATATCTGCAGTCTTCCGAGCTTTACATCACGTTCCTGAACATATATCCATGTATCAGGTACAATATTGGAAACAGTTTTAAAATGAGTCGTGTTTTTTATTTTTAATTTATTAAGTAAAATGCCAACCGTCCGGAAATCCCTATATATCAGACCATCGGCAATTTTCTTAACTTTTTCCGGTACATCGGTCATAGCCTCAATTAAATCTTTAACCGGCATCGTAGAGATAAAAATATCACCTTCAAAAACAAGTAGTTTTCCTTTATCATCAAGAGCTTCAACCGTTGTAATGTTATTTTTCTTTTTTGTAATGCGGATAACTTTATGTTTTTTTAAGAGTTTACCGCCTTTGGTTTCAATTTGATCAGCAACATTTTGCCAAAGATGCCCCGGACCAAATTTGGGATAAAAGAAACTGTCTATAAAACTGGTTTCCACAGCCTTGCTAGACCGTCTAAACATATTATTGAACATTTGTTTCAACACCTTAAGAATGGATATGCCTTTAATTCGTTGCGCTCCCCATTCAGCTGAAATTTTGGCACAATCTATACCCCATAGTTTTTCAGTATAATCTTTAAAAAAAGTCAGATAAAGTTCGCGTCCAAACCGGTTAATCATAAAATCTTCCAATGATTTTTCATTTTTAATCGGAAAAGCCAACGTTTTCATATAAGAACAACCGATTTTAAACATCCGCCACAATCCGAGTCCCTTGATGGTATTCATATTAAGGCTGACTGGATAATCAAAAAAAGTTTTAAGATAATAGATTCGCGAAAGTCGGTGGCGTTTTAGCATAACCATGTCAGTTTTTTCCGGATCAGGAGCACCAGGTTGAGAAGATAAAGGTACATCCCTGTTCAGTAAAATATCATCTTTTGCAGGAGCACCTTGTAGCGGCAAAATACTGAGCCACCAATCCATAACCCGTTCTGATTTAGAAAAAAAACGATGTCCGCCCATGTCAATTTTATTATTTTTATAGTCCAGTGTGGCACTAATACCTCCGACAAAATCATTTTCTTCCAGGATAATCGGCTCAAAGTCCGAACGCATCAACAACTCATAAGCTGCAGTTAAACCAGCTGGTCCGGCACCGATAATGATAGCTTTTCTTTTCATATCTCTCTCCTTTTTGCAATATATGATCCATATACCGCAAAACTAAATATTTTACAATGCTGTCAGTATAAGGTGTTAATATTAAGAAAATTAAAAAAATACGGAATACTGAAATCAATAATAATAGATGTAAGTATAAAAAAAGGGTTCTAAACAGAACCCTTCCAGTATTAAAGTTATATTCTTAGAACAAAACTTTTAAATGAACACCTGCTGAATAGTCATAGTCAATATCTTGGCTTTCTGTACCGTCAATGAAGTAGTCACCATAAATACCAACAGCGATATTCTCTTTGATGTAGTAATCAGCAGAAGCTTCTACCCACCACTGATTAACATTCTTACCATGTGTGCTGTAGTCATAACGAGCAGCTAAATCAAGAGCATATTTGCCAAAATATTTGTGAGCACCAATCTTAAAGGATTGAGTCAAATAACGGTCGCTGGTATCAATGTCACTACCTAAAGCATAAGAAGCATAAGGTGTTAAACCATTACCCATGTCATAACCGAGTTTGATTTCGGCATCCAAAGCTTTTGACCATTTATTTGAATCAGGCTTGCCATACCAGGATTGCGGTTCAAATGTTGTATAATTCGCTGCAACTTGAAGCAAGACTTTATCACAATTAGTGTTATATTTTGCACCGATACTATATGCAAAGTTGTGGTCATTATTGTATTCACCCTGAGTATCAAACATATTAACAATTGTGCCGTTAATGCTGAACTTGTCTGTAATACCATACTCTAATGTTTCTGCAGCATAGTAACTTTCATCTACACCGCCATTGTGTTTTGCTTTTGTACGATAGTAGCCAACATTGGTATCAGAAACAATTTGCCCTTCATTCGGCGTAAAAAAAGGGTTTGTAATATCTGCGGCCATAGCCTGAGAACTTAAGAGTACAGTAGCCGTTGCTAATAACATAGTTCTGTAATTCATGATAAACTCCTTTATTTGGTTTCAGAATATAACACCAAGTGTTATATGAGAAGCTTAGAGAATATTTAGTAAAAAACAAGTAAAAAATATAACCAAAGTATTACAAAGTATGTATAATATGGGCGGTTTCATATATTACAACTAATGAATATAAATAAGGTATTATGCTGAAACAAAAAAGAAACCCACCGACCTAGCCGGTGGTTCTTCTCTAACAGGTGTAACCCTAATAGTGCCAGCGAACGCCTTAAGGGCATATAACGGTCTGACAGAGCGAAGATTACTTGCTACCCGTAAACAGGGAAAATCCATTGTTAATTGACTTTGCTCGGCGTCTTCTTTAAGTTGATTTCGGATATACTCTGTAATTTTTTGAGTATTCTTTCC
>CAYQDC010000003.1:0-1066 GCA_964416205.1 uncultured Acetobacter sp.
TATCGCAACGGCTTATATTTTGGGATTTGATGAGAATGTTGAAATCAAAAAACACAATTTGAGGCAATTTGACACACTCCCGTCAGTTCAAAAAGGAACGCTGGAAACAGATTTGGACAAGATATTTTGTTGCTAAAATTTAAAGACAAATACTAACACCAAAGCTAAGATAAAAAATGTAAAAATGCTTTTTTGCAATCTATAATCAAAAAATTAATATGATGTTATAGGCTTATTGCTAAATAACAAATATTATATATGGAAATTGACCGCCATGAAAAGCATTGTCAAAAACAGTTTGTTGCATCCTCAACAGAAAACCAATGTATCGTTTCAATCTTCACCTTATATTATTTATATTTAATAATTTATTTTTTGCGCTTTTGCAAAAGATCAAAATAACACTCCAGAGAAGATAACAATATCCAAAAATAACCAACAGCCTCACAACTCTCTTCAAAAAATTCCTTTATATTAGCCACTTTGTCTTCTCCCAAGACATTGATAACAAATGGTCGATGCCCGATACACTGGGCAATGGGGATAATGACGATTACGGCTCCGCACAACATATAAAAAGAAGTTGAGGATAAAAAACGCAATAAATTCTTTTCAAAAATTTCACGATGGCGATAGGCATAATATAATGCTCCAAAAATAAAAATAAAGCCCAGACGCCAACTGATAACGGGCAATTCACTGTCCAGAAACTTATCTAGTTCCCGAAATGCAGCCATCAATGCGCAGGTGGCCAACAGCAATAAAAGCGGTTTGTATTTCGGGAAAAAATAGGCCTCTGTCAAAAAGACACATGTGGAAACAACTAACAGGCCGAATTGTATATTTTCCACGATTTCATCTTCTGCAAAAACTGAGGATTTATAAATCATTGCCAGATAATGCAAAAAGAAAATTCCGCCCCAAATCAATGCAAAATAGCAAAATTGCCGAAAAGCTCGACCATAAAGTTTTTGATATTTTGCGCTTTTTGAGTTGTTAAGCATATTAGACATCCTTTTGGTATTAGATATCCTTTTGGTATTAGATATCCTTTTGGTATTAGATA
>CAYQDC010000003.1:1166-60374 GCA_964416205.1 uncultured Acetobacter sp.
TATCCTTTTGGTATTAGATATCCTTTTGGTATTAGATATCCTTTTGGTATTAGATCATAAAAATATTAATTTATCACTAATTTTTTTTATGATATTAAATATAATTTTAACTATTGTCTTTATGTTTGGATATCGTAAATGGTTATCATGTCATGGAATTAGTGATCACCGTCTTTATAGGTGCATTCCACGGGCGATTAATCGATGTATGGTACAGGCGCACGTGCTGGTGCAGTTTATGTTCTGTATTGCTGAATTTTCGGCAAGTATAATAGCCTTTGGGTGTAGTGGATATGCTTTTTCTGTTGAAAGGTTAACATTGTTGACTTGATTTCTTTTATTTTTTCATAAATTTTTTCTTCTGAAAATCCTTTTGCTAAAGATAATACGGAGAAAGATGAGGATAGTTACTAGTTCAGTTGACTTTGTGAATGTAAATCGGTTGAACTGATTTGCCTATGTTAATGGAATATTTGTGAATCCCTGAAAGTGAAAAGCAACTGGACGCGTTTAAGATCCGGCAAATCAGGTTTGGCGTCCGGCTGTAGATGAGGTAAGAGTTTTTATAAGCTTTTATCCGGGTGAAAGGGACTTTTTTGACGGTGTCAAGAGCTGTCGACAGGTCATACCAGCAGGGATATCCATGGATATCCTGGTTATGGCGGATAACGGTGTCGTTTTTGCCCTCCCGTTCGATTTCCTTCCAGGTTTTGCCTAGCAGAAACAGTAGGTTTTCGTTGGTTTCGGCCGGAGTGTCGCTGGCATGGATAAAATTGCCACCAGTTAGTTGACGATACTCTATTTTTCTTTTTATGATATTGATGTTAACACCGTTGACATATTGTGGCAAAGCGTCATATACGATGTAGAGCTTAAACGCGCCAGTGCCTACTTCCCGCTCTTTGCGACAACTTTTTGGAAGTTTCTTACCGTAAAAACGCGACAAATTGTTGGCAAAATACGCCGGTGTCCAGCAAATTTCGTAAACCCGAAAAATTTCAAAATTATTTTTTATATCCGTAACAATTTGTTTTTCCATAAAACTGGCATTTTGCCAAATGATAAATAGATATGGTTCTTTTTGCATAGTTAGTTCATCCCAGAATATGTTCCTTGTTTAATATAAAATTGTTTACATCTGGATGCAACATAAATTGTTAACAGTGTGTAAAATCTAATTGGAGCTTGTATTGTTTGGCTATGATGAAGCTACACCGTGATTTAACTTTTGGATAAGTGAAATTTAAAATAAATAATGTATATTTTCACAGGAACAAATATTTATTTTTCTTTTGTATCTTTTCCTTTCTGTTTTGAAATGGACATCATCAGTTTGATACGGTTAATCTGGTTGGTTTCGCTGGCACCAGGATCATAATCCACTGCAATTATGTTTGCTTTCGGAAAGCGTTTTTTTATTTCTTTAATGAATCCTTTGCCAGTAATATGGTTGGGTAAACAACCAAAAGGCTGCATACATAAAATATTGTCCACTCCCGCTTCCAGTAGTTCAACAATTTCCGCCGTCAATAGCCAGCCTTCACCGGTCTGATGCCCCAAGGACAGTAACCCGCGGATCTTTTTGCGTAAATTTTTAAAGAATACTGGTGGCTCAAACCGTTCGGATAATTTTAAGCCCAGACGCATAGACCAACGGCAACATTCCAAAACAGCAATGCTTGAAAGACTGACTGCATAAGCTTTCCACGAGCCCTGCAGATATTTATAATTATAGATATGATCGTAAAATCCGTATAGCATAAAATCCAATAAATCCGGAACGACAGCCTCTCCCCCCTCTTCTTCTATTATCCGGATAGCCTGGTTGTTTGCATCGGGATGGTATTTTAACAGAATTTCTCCAACCAGACCTACACATGGCTTTCTTTTGATATCCCGCAAGGGTAGTTTGTCAAACTCACGTATCATTCGAAACATATTCAAATTAAAAGTTATGACATCTCCATTTTGCAGATTTTTCTTAATTATTTCTACCCATTTATTCACCAACTTCTGCGTGCTGCCTTTGATTTTTTCATAGGGTGATACCCGGTTGGTCATCCGCATCAGCGCATCACCATAGCATCCGGCCATAATCGTCCGCCAGAGGATCTTACGGCCTGGGATAAAGCCCGGGTTGTCTACGTTTCCACTTACATTCATGGTAATAACCGGAATATGCTCCATATTGCACTGCATCAGAGCTCGACGCAAAAGTCCGGCATAATTTGATGCCCGGCAGCCACCGTTGGTTTGCGATATCAATAATGCTATTTTGTTTGTGTCATAATTTCCTTTTTGTATTGCTTGCAATAACTGACCGATAACAACAATCGCCGGAAAGCAAGCATCATTATTTACATACTTCAAACCAAGCTCTATGGCATCTTTATCTACATTCGGCAGTTGAGCAACTTTGTAGCCTTCGCTGGCGAATATTGTTTCCATAAACTGAAAATGTGTTGGTGACAACTGCGGAATTAAAATCGTATGTGTTTTTTTCATCTCAGCCGTAAATACGGTATTTTTTTTCTCTACTTTCTTTTCTGACTTTTCTTTTTCCTGTTGCCAGTCTTTTAATGCGGCCAGTAGCGAACGAATCCGGATTTTTGCCGGTCCGAGATTATCACCCTCGTCAATTTTTATCTGGGCATAAAGCCGATCTTTTGATGTAACGATTTCTTCTAACTGATCTGATGTGATGGCATCTACTCCACAACCGAAAGACACTAGTTGCAAAATGGCGAGGTTATTATTATCGGCAGCAAAAGTGCCGGCACGATATAAGCGGGAATGGTATGTCCATTGGTCGCGTACCCGCAAAGCATCTGGATTTGGGCGCAGATGGGCAACCGAATCTTCGGTTAAAACAGATAAGCCGCAGGCATTTATCAGCTCGGGAATGCCATGATTGACTGCTGGGTCTATATGATATGGGTGCCCGGCCAGAACAATACCGTATTCGCCATTCTGCTTTAATTTTTCTACCGCTTCAATACCGGCTTTTCTTATATCTTTTTTAAATCTCCGTAATTCCACAAAAGCACGCTTGACAGCCATACGTAGCTGCAAAGATGAAAATCCGGCAAACAAAGGGATTGATTTCAACCGTTTGGCCAAGATTTTTTCATCCAGAGGAAGAAATGGCGTATAAACAGGAATATCGCCGGTTGCCAGTTCGGAAATATTTTTGGACAACAATTCTGGATAGCCGGTTACAACCGGACAGTTATAACTGTCTGCCTGAGAAGGAAAATCCTTTTGTTCCCTAGGGATGCATGGGAAGAAAATGCAGTCTACGTTTTTGTGCAGCAAATCCATAATATGTCCGTGCGCCATTTTGGCCGGATAACATACCGTTTGCGACGGAATAGATGCATATCCACTGAAAAACAGTTTTTTAGATGACGACGCCGACAGCTCAACCCTAAATCCAAGGTGTGTAAAGAGTGTAAACCACAGTGGATAATTCTCATACATATTCAGCGCCCGTGGAATGCCGACTGTACCGTGGACAGCCTTTTCTTTCGTAAGGGGTTTGTAATAGTCAAACAGGCGGGCATATTTATACGCACACAGGTTTATTTTATTGTTTTTAACCCGGCCAGCACCCCTTTCACATTTATTGCCGGAAATAAACTTCTTTTTATTGCCAAAATCAGTAATTGTCAGCATACAATGATTAGTGCAGCCCTGACATCTTGCGTTTGTGGTTTTAATATCCAGTTTCTTTATTTCGTCTGATGTTATAAGCGCTGTTTTAATGTCATTTTCCGGCCCGCGTTTTTTGGCAATCAGAGCCGCTCCAAATGCGCCCATCAAGCCGGCTAACCCCGGACGTATAACTGTCTTTCCGACCTGAATTTCCAAAGCACGGAGTAAGGCATCATTCAAAAATGAACCGCCTTGCGCGACAATGCAATTTCCCAATTCAGATACATCTGTGATTTTAATAACTTTATAGCATGCATTTTTTATGACCGAATAAGACAGGCCCGCTGCAATATCGCCAACAGAAACACCATCTTTTTGTGCCTGCTTAACCTTAGAATTCATAAACACCGTACAACGCGTGCCCAAATCTACTGGGTGTCTGGCAGCCAATGCCGCATTAACAAACTCCTGCATAGTCATATTTAAGGATTTGGCGAAATTTTCAATAAAAGACCCACAGCCGGAAGAGCAGGCCTCGTTAAGCCCTATTTTTTCAATTATGCCGTTTTTTGTTTTCATGCACTTGATATCCTGTCCGCCGATATCCAAGACAAAACTGACGTCGGGGGCAAAAAATGCCGCCGCCTGACAGTGTGCTACCGTTTCTACCTCATCAATATCAAGACGCAACCCTGCTTTAAGCAAAGCGCTACCATAACCGGTTGCCGCGGCGGCTTTAATTTTCAGCCCTGGCTTGGCACGGGAATATATCTCCTGTAATATATTTAAGGCCTGATGAAAAGGATCCCCTTTGTTGGAGCCGTAGTAAGAATAGAGCAGATGGCCTTCTTCATCTATCAATACGGCTTTTATCGTGGTGGAGCCACTGTCTATACCGAACCATGCCTCTCCTTCATATTCTTCCAATGAAATCGTCTTAACCATGGTACGAGCGTGCCGTTTGTCAAATTCTTCCTTTTCCTTTTTATCTTTGAACAACGGCGGCAGTTTTTGAATATTGTTTTCTTCCTCCAGCTTACTCAATTCCTCAACAAAAATTCTTAGTTTTACCGGCTCCTCTGCCCCGCCCAGTGCATGTAGCGCTGCTCCCAACGCTACAAAAAGCTCAGCACGTTCTGGTAAAACGGCATGTTCTGCATCCAGTTTTAAGGTTTCGGTAAAACATTGGCGCAAAGATTTGATAAAAGCCAACGGACCTCCTAGAAATACAATTTTTCCGATAATATCTCTTCCACGTGCCAAACCGCCGATAAACTGGTTGACAACAGCCTGCATAACTGACATGGCAATGTCACTTTTGGTGCAACCTTCGTTAATCAGCGGAACAATATCTGTTTTGGCAAAAACGCCACACCGTGATGCTATCGGATAAATGTTTTTATATTGTAGCGCCAGTCTATCCATTTCGTCGACATCCAGATTTAAAAAAGATGCCATCTGGTCTATAAAGGCTCCCGTCCCGCCAGCACAAGTTTCATTCATCCGCAAATCCGTACCGCTGGTCAGAAAGGTCAACTTAGCATCCTCCCCGCCCAGTTCTATAATAACGTCGGCGTCAGGGATTTGTTTTTTTATGCTCAGGCTGGAGGCTATCACTTCCTGTACAAACGTTACCCTTAATTTCGTGCATAACGATAAAGCTCCAGAACCGGTCAAACTTATTCTGAAACTGATATCAGGGAATTTTTCCATAATTTCTTTAAGTATGGAAATAATTTTTCTGCGAACTTCCGACATATGTCTTTGATAAGTCGAAAATAAAATATTTTCTTTATCATCTATTACAACAGCCTTTACCGTTGTTGATCCCACATCTATTCCGAGATATAATAATCTTCTAGTCTCCGTTGCCATTTTTATACCCTGTTAATACCTTATTATGGTCAGGGTATTAACCGGTGCGTTAAAAAGTCAAGATAAATTTTCCCAAAAACAAAAAATGTTTAAAAACCGGTTTGTTAATTTTTTAATGCTACCAATAGAACGGCTAGGCCTTTCTGTGCCTGATAATGTGACGACTGTCCGGCATATCTGTGTTGCACCGTAATAATATAAATTCTCAATATTTTGGCCGTGGCAATAATTGAAATTTTATCCCCAAAATACAGCAATATTCTCTGCTCTGTTTGATTTTGCGATGGTAACTCATTTTGCCGAGATTACGCAAAAATCGGCGGCATTCATCCCCCAAGGCGTTGAAAAATAGTCTTTGCAGATTATGTTTTTAAAATTTTTTTTTTGACATTATCGTAATTGCCAACCGAAAAAATATAATAGTGGCGCTGGCAATTATAACATTCAGCTAGGCAGACATTCGGCGATAGCTGTTTTTGGGAAAATTCGCCGTCTTTTATTTGTTCGTTATGGCGGATATACAGCAAATCCATTTGCACAGGCCGAAATTTTTCGTTTACTCGGTGAATAAATGGCACCAGCTCTTCTCCCTATTTTATACCCGATGAGCTTTCAGCCTGTTCCATATATACCAGCAATACTTTTTCTGCGGCCTGAATATTTTTGTATAAGGTATATACGGCGATTGTATTTTTCTTTTACAGGCGGGAAACTTTCTGCTATATTTTTATATAGCGGAAAATCATGGTTAAACACCATAAGAGTACGTTTGTTATAATTAATATCACATGGTTCTGGACAATTTCTCCGGCCATAAAACTGCAAATCATCTTTTTCAAAAAAATCCTTAAATCCACCCAACAAAAAATTTATTCGCTCGGCAAATGTTCCGCCGGCAATCCAGTCAAACGGTGCAGAATAATGCCTTAAATGCATTTTTCGCAGGTAATTGACACAAAAACACACTTCGTCCAATGAAAAAAACTGTCATATTTCTTTTTATCCAATTTCCATACCCCTTTTTTATTTTGCTTTTTCATGTTGATTTTTCCATACCTAGCTGTTTTTGCAAATATTCGGCAAATATCCTGGCGGCCGGTGAAAATATTTGATTTTTCTTCCAGACGATATCCAACTCAGACTTTAGTTCTGGCACCAGCGGGCGAAAACAAACACTGCCGTTATCCATTGTATTTATCAATTTATCTAAAGTTAAAGCACAGCCTATGCCCTGCTCCACCAGAAGAGCTGCATTAAAAAGCAAGTTATATGTTGCAATAATGTTTAAGTTTTCCATATCCCTGCCAAACCAGCGAATAAATTCATTGTGCCTGCTGCCTCCCTGCAACAACTGGCGAGAACAAATCAAAGGCAGACCGCGCAAATCCTTTTTGGAAATATCTTTCTGGGAGGCCAGCGGATTATCCTTGCGCATTATCACCCCCCAACGATCTTTTGATAGCAAATGAATAAAATCGTATTTAGATAAGTCTGTCGGCTGTATCAAAATGCCATAATCCAACAATCCTTTGTCCAAACGCTCTGTAACATCTTCCGCATTGCCGCTGAACAGATGGAATTTTATATACGGATAATCCAAACATACGGCTTTAATTACTTCAGCAATTATTCTCATACCCTGCGTTTCGCCACCACCAATATAAACCTCTCCGGAAACCGGATATTGTCCGGCACCGATCTCTTCTTTTGCTTTGCTTACCATTTCCACAATTTCTTCCGCACGTTTACGCAGTACCATCCCGTCAGCAGTTAAACGGACATTGTGACTGCCACGGATTAACAAACAGCGCCCGAGTTCTTTTTCCAGTTCCTGTATTTGGCGCGACAAAGTTGGCTGGGTTATATGTAAAGCATTGGCTGCTGCCGTGATACTTCCTTCCCTGGCTACCGATAAAAAATAACGCAGTACGCGTAACTCCATTTTCTTCTCCTTTGTACTGGAATTTGTATTTTAGCTAGTTATAATATGCCTGTCAAGCATATCTGACTATAAATTATTAGTATTTGCTATTCTTAAAATTTTTGTTATCTTAATATTCGTTAATAGCAATAGGGAGAATTTTATGAGAAAAAGTTTTTATCTGCCAACCGTTAGTGCAAAGTTTGCTTTTGCCATTTTAGCCGGTGTTTTGTTTTCAACTGCCAGTATTCTGCCTGCCGGCGCGCAAACCGGTGCAGTTTCTGACGCTAATTTTATTGGAGGAAATTCTATGACAACTACTGATATAAATTGGGATAAAGTTTTCCAGAAAAGCGATAAAGTTACCGTACAAAAGGTTCATTTTAAAAACCGTTACGGTCTTACGCTGACTGGAGATTTATATCTACCAAACGATAAAAACAAAGATCAGCTGCCAGCCATTGCCGTAAGCGGACCGTTCGGCGCCGTGAAAGAACAATCCTCTGGTTACTATGCGCAAACTATGGCTGAACGAGGCTTTGTTGCTCTGGCTTTTGACCCATCATATACTGGTGAAAGTAGCGGTGAACCGCGCAATGTGGCTTCCCCTGATATCAATACCGAAGATTTCAGCGCTGCTGTTGATTTTTTAAGCAATTATCCGGATGTTGATCCTGAGCGAATCGGCATTATCGGTATCTGTGGTTTCGGTGGTTTTGGCTTAAACGCTGCGGCCATGGATACACGCATTAAAGCCACTGTTACTTCCACCATGTATGATATGACCCGCGTTACCGCCAACGGCTATTTTGATGCCATTGGCGAAAATGAACGGTATGAACTGCGCAAAAACCTTAATGCACAACGCACCGCCGACTTCCAAAACAACGACTATGCCAAAGCGCCGGGGCTACCAGAAAAGCTCACAGGCGATGAACCGCAGTTTGTAAAAGATTATTGGGACTATTACAAAACATCGCGCGGTTTCCATGAACGTTCCATCAACTCCAACGGTAATTGGACGGTTACATCATCTCTGTCGCTAATGAATATGCCGATTTTAGCATACAGCAATGAAATCCAAAACGCGATCTTGATGATACACGGCGAAAAAGCGCACAGCCGCTATTTCAGCGAAGATGCCTTTAAAAAATTAAAGGGTGATAACAAAGAGTTACTGATTATTCCAGACGCCAACCATGTTGACCTTTATGACCAGCCGAATAAAATCCCGTTTGACAGGATTGAGCAGTTCTTTAATACTTATTTGAAATAGATAACGTAAAAGAGCCGGTATCTTATTTCAGATGCCGACGTTGTTTATTGTTTTTATTAATATGAGTGAACTAATAGTTTGAAGCTCGGGTTTTAAAATCTGAAAAGGTAATAAAATTAATTATTTTGGTTGAATTTTGAATAATATATCTTTTAAAATTTGTCATCTCTATGTTTTTATTATAAAAATAAAAAAAATTACCAAAATGAAAAAAATTATTTTACCTTAAGCGTTTCTTAAGATTACAATGCAGAATAAAATGTGTTCTGATAAACTACTTTATTTAGGAGAGAAACGATGAGTAAATTTTTTGCTGTTTCTGCTTTAGTTTTAACCTTTGCTGTTGCTTCACAAGCGCAAGCTCAAAATTACGGTGGTGGCTTTCAAGGGCCGACCATTTCATCCTCAACCGTCGCCGAAGCCCTCAAATTAAAAGATGATACACCGGTTGTGCTTATCGGTAAAATTGAGAAAAACCTCGGTAATGAAAAATATCAATTTAGCGACGGCACCGGCTCTATCGTGGTTGAAATTGATGACGAAGACTGGAGAGGTCTGACGGTTAAGCCGGAAGATACCGTTGAAATCAGCGGAGAAATTGATAAGGAATTTATGGGTACACCGAAAGTTGATGTTGACCGTATTCAACTGAAAAAATAAATTTCGTGGACTAAGGCCAATGAGAATCCTTCTGGTGGAAGATGACAGCCTTATCGGTGATGGAATTAAAGTTGGGCTATCCAAGCTCGGCTTTGTCGTAGATTGGTTTGATGATGGCACCGACGGCAAAGAAGCTTTGTTGCAGACACCGTATGATGCGGTTGTATTGGATTTGGGATTACCAGGAATTGACGGCTTGTCAATTTTGAAGTCATGGAGGAGTGCTGGACTGGATACACCGGTACTTATCCTGACGGCCAAAGGTGATGTAGATGAACGGATAAAAGGGCTTAACAGCGGTGCCGATGATTATTTAGGCAAACCTTTTGCTCTCAGAGAAGTCCAAGCCCGGCTGAATGCTCTTATCCGGCGACGTTATGGTATAAGCAAGCCGCTTATCTGCCATAAAAGTGTTACTTTTAATCTGGAAACCAAAATTGTATGCCTTAATAACGAAAAAGTTATGCTCTCACCTAAAGAAACGGCTTTACTGGAGTTACTGCTATTGAACAAAAACAAAGTATTATCTAGAAAAGCGATTGAAAATAAACTTTATTCCTGGGATGAAGACGTTGGCAGCAATGCGGTAGAAGTTCACATTCACCACCTGCGTAAAAAACTCGGCAAAGATATTGTCAAAACCATTAATAAAATCGGATATATGCTTGAAGGGTAAATACAATGCGTCTACAGCAGACATTTTTACGCCTGCGTCGTTTTGATGGCAAAAAAATGATACACAGCCTTAGTTTTCGGCTGATGATGTTTTTTGTGCTGGTATTTGCTGTGGTGTTTGTTGTGGCTGGCTATGTTTCTTATAAAGAAACGCGCGAAAATATTGATGAGTTTTTTGATACTTATCAGATAGCACTGGGGCGCCAGCTTGCCGCAGCCGACTGGAGCACTGTTTCGCCCAGAACACAGCAGGCTACAGACAGACTTATTAAAGGTATTGAAAACGCTGCTGATGATGACGATGCCATCGGATTTGCCGTGTTTTCTCCACAGGGTGACATAATTTTTCATGACAATGAGAACGGAAAATATTTTCACTTCAGCGGCAATACCGGTTCTTTCCTTAACGAATCGATCGGTAAAGACAGAGATTTGTGGCGACTGATATGGCTGCAATCTGTCGATGGCGAATATATTATTGCCGTCGGGCAGGAACTTGACTACCGTGAAGACCTGGTTATAGATATTGTTGAAGAATTCATGCTGCCATGGCTTATCGGCTTTGGTATTTTGCTGTTAGCTGTTATCTGTCTTACCTATATTGAATTTTTACCACTTAAGCATCTGGCATGGCAAATTAAACAAAGAAAGGCTGATGATTTCTCGGCTATTGATACGGTACGGGGGCCTGTAGAAATTCTGCCACTTCTGGAAGCAATGAATCAGATGTTCGGCAAGATTGGAGATCTAATCGGCCGTGAACGCAGTTTTATTTCCGACTCGGCACATGAACTCCGAACACCACTGTCTGCATTGAAAATCCAGCTTGAAATTGCACAAATGGCAAAAGATGATGATCTCCTGCAAACGCAGGCTCTGGATAAGCTGGCTACCGGTATCAGCCGAGCCGAGCATCTGGTGGAGCAACTCCTGGCTTTGTCAAGACTTGAAGCAAATAATGATCAATATAATAACCATGAATTTCTAAACTGGAAAGACATTGCCAAGCAATTAGCTGACGAATATGCCCCGCTGGCAGCAGTCAAAGGTATCAACATCAGAATTAATGATACCGGAGAAACAACGCCGCTGGCAATGGGAAATCATATTTTAGCGACGCTGTTGTTGCGCAACCTGGTTGATAATGCCGTTAAATATAGCCCTTCCGGAGCACAGGTTACCATTTTGTTGACCGGCAAAGAACTGGCTGTTGTTAACTCGGATACCCGGGTTGATGATGCCGTTATGCGACGCCTGAGCGAACGTTTTTTCCGACCAGCGGGACAGAAAGAAACTGGCAGTGGCCTCGGTCTGGCCATTGTCAAACGCATTGCCAATATTTACGATTGCAAAGTCATGTTCAGCAATACGGCCGAAGGCTTTAAAGTTTCTATTTGCTATATTTGATCAATATTTCAGGCTGTTATAAAGTATCAGATTTTTACCCTAAAGAAAAACGCCGCCATAGGACGATGTTTTTCTTCTGATACCAAATAAAGTTTTCTGTTAAGTCAAAACTATTTTCTGACCTTTTGACCGACAATCGCTACAATCTCCTTCTCGTCTTCTGGGCTTAACACCCCATACAAAGGAATGGCAAACGGTGTAAAATCGCCATTGTGGCGCTGTAAAAAATTATATTTATAATCAATACCTTCCTTGGGTATCAGGGTTAACACTTTGCAACGGCGCAGGCCGCAGCATACTTCTTTTTCTTCGGTACGAGCAATGTCTTTCCACGGCAATTTTTGACAATAGTCAATCTTTATCCCATTATCATCTACGGCGATAGCCTGATGCTTCAGGATATATTTCCATCCCCATACCATCCAGGAAAAAACACAAACCCCGATAAGAATTTGAGTTTGTATCCAATATAACAGGCAAACGCATTTTACGCTCCAATAGCCTAATGTAATGGTTAATGCCAAGTTGAGTATCAACCATGCGTTAACTTTATTAAAGTCGTAGTAAAAAACTTTTTCATTTGTCATTTTTTGTCTCCTTTTTTCTGTTTCAAAAGTAGTATAACATTTAGAGTTCACTCTATGTCAACTGGTTTTTCAAGAAAATATTCCTTTATTATCAACATGTTACAAAATTGTTCTTTTTTTTATTTTTGCTTTTCTTTATCATTATTAGGATTGGCTTTTTAATAAATGTATATTATAGATAACTTCAGCAACTCTTATTGCGGAGGAATAATGATTTACAGCTCTTCTTACACTGGTCCCTACGGAGAAATATGCCTTGTTAGCAACGGAATCTTTCTGACAAAACTAACAACGCCAGCATGGCGTAGCCATTTAGCCTCCAAGCTCACCGATAAAAGCGATATTCGGGCAGTTACAGGCGACGGATCAACTCTGCCCTGCCTTAACGATGCTAAAAGATGGCTGGATATTTATTTCAGCGGACAATGTCCTGATTTTATGCCACCACTTTATCCTGAGGGAACACCTTTTCAACAACTAATATGGTCCCTACTCTGTAATATTCCTTATGGCGCTCTAATCACTTACGGCGCGTTAGCAAAAAAAGCAGCCGTACTCATGCATAAAATAACCATATCGGCTCAGGCCGTCGGTGGTGCGGTTGGTGCAAATCCTATCGGCATTATTATTCCCTGCCACCGCGTTATTGGCCAAAGCGGTAGCTTGACCGGTTATGCTGGCGGGCTCAAACTTAAAATGCAACTGCTACAAACAGAGGGAGTTGATACCTCGGTACTGAGTATGCCTGCAAACAGCTGCTTTTTATGAGATGTTTTTATTTTTGTTCCGTTCTTACTCCCTGGCTGGTAAAATATATACTATTTCTGAAGACTTTGATAAAACAGAATAAAATATTTGATTTATACAAAAGACTTATTGACAAGTGTGAAAAGTATATATAGAATGGTTTGTATGTTTAATATATTGAGGTAGTTCAAAAATAATTACATGAGTCCTGTATACGGGTATGCTTTTAATTTATTTTTAGTTTTAGTTTTAGTTTTTTGTAACGCTTTTTTTGTTGTTTCCGAGTTCGCTATCGTTAAAATCCGACGTACAAAACTTGAAGAATTGGCGCACAGTGGTAGTAAAAGTGCCAGAATCGCCTTAAGAATCAATGAACACATGAATACTTATCTGAGCGCTATCCAGCTCGGTATTACGTTAGCTTCCCTTGGTCTTGGCTGGCTAGGTGAACCGGCTGTATCGCGTTTGCTGGAAAATTTGTTCAGTGGCTTTTTTGCCGACAACAGGTTGTTGCTGCATTCGCTGAGTTTCGGTATTGCCTTTACCTTTATTACATTGCTCCACGTTGTCTTCGGTGAACTGGTACCAAAATCCATGGCTATCCAAGATACTGAACGTTATGTTTTGCTGATTGCCAGACCTCTTTATACGTTTAACAAAATTTTTGCGCCGTTTATCTGGGTGTTTGACCGTGTTACAATGTGGATTTTGAAACTAATGAATGTTAAACAGGCTGATGAAAATGAAGATGCCCATTCCGAAGAAGAAATAAAGCTTATTATTGATGCTTCGCAAAAAGGCGGAGTTATTGATGATACTGAAAGTGAGATTATCCAAAATGCTATCAGTTTTTCGGAAATTTCCGCTCATGAGATCATGATTCCCCGCCAGGAAATGAAATGTATCTATCAGAACAGCAGTTACAACGAGATTATGGAATTTGTCAAACAACATAAGCATACGCGTTTCCCTCTTTGCAACGGAGATAAAGACCAGATTATTGGCATGATACATATCCGCGATTTACTGGAGTGCAAAAATACACCGCATAAAGATATACTGAGCAAGATTGTCCGCAATATTCTGTTTGTTCCAGAGAATAAATCTATTTCTGAAATTTTGCATGAAATGATGAAAAAGCGTATCCATCTGGCGGTTGTAGTTGACGAATACGGCGGAACGGCTGGACTGCTGTCCATGGAAGATATTTTGGAAGAGCTGGTGGGAGATATCCAAGACGAACATGATGAAATAACCGAAGATCCGGTAAAAAAAATTAGTGATTTGGTTTGTGAATTTGATGGTTTGTACTTGGTTGAAGATGCTTATGACTGTATGGGGCTACCTTATGACGATAATGAATATGAAGAGAGCACGATGGGGGGGTATGTCTTTAACTTGCTGGGACGTGAACCAGAAGTCGGTGATATGGCTGAAGATGAATATTGCGTCTATGAGGTGCTGGAAGTGGATAACATGCGCATTGCTCGCCTCAAGGCTACAGTCAAGTCATCGTTTCATATAACGGAAAATACCTAGTTCTCCAACCAGCTGATTTTATGTCTGTCGAAGTGTCCGCAAGCCTGAAAAAAATAAGTGGGCAGATAAAGCGATATGACAAATCTTCGGTGATAACTGGAGTTTTTTGTTGCCTTATTTATGTTACATTAATAAAGTGCTGATAGCTAGTGCTAACAGAGTGGCTAACTATTTTTTCTCAGGATATTTGTCCTCTTCTTCATAATACATTGGCATATTCCCAAATCCTGTCAAGTTGAATATATCGTTAAATAGGCCAGGCCATGGTAAATATTATCAAACATTTCCAATACTGCCTGTTTTACCCATTCCTGATAATAACATAGTGGTTTAAGCATCGGGCGAGCGGGAGATTTTGAACATTTCTTCCCGATTCTGAAATGGAAATGTGCGTCAATCTGCCAAAATGGCATAACATAGGTATGAGCTTTTTGATAGGTCTTTTCCAAACAGGTTTACCGAGCGTCAAGCATTTGCACACGGAATGCTTTTTATCGGTGTCTGACGTAGGTCTGTATCAACTATTCATTCTGCTGGCAGAATATAGTTCTTAAGAGCTGCCATTTCGGCAGAAATGATTGCTTTTTTCTTTGAATTTTCAGCTCTTTCATAAAGATAATTTTTTATATTATTTTGTTTGGAATATATACGTCAAAAAGCCTCGAAAATTCATTTTCGGGGCTTTTTATATGACGCTTATCTGTCTGCCTATTCCGGCAACAGTGATGTACGGAACGCCATATACGGATCTTCCTGCTCAGAAGTAATCGTCAGGCTACCGTCTTCATTTTCCTGAAGTTTGTCAATTTGTATAAATTCATAATTTTTGAAATCATTCAAATCAGCTCTCTGCGAACCTTCCAGGCGAACGTTTTTAACGGTTACCGTTCCCGGATATGAGCCAAAGTCTAAACGAATACGGTAAACTGACTTTTCTGGCAGAACAATGCTGTAATTGTCGGTTCCTGCTTTTCCTTCCGCTATAACAAAATGATCGGCATCAAACCAAACCTCCCGTTCTACCGTGTAGTAAACCTCATAGGTGAAATCTTTTTCTGCCGTAGCCGTAAACATCAATACTGCATTTTGAGGTTCTACCTCAATGATTTCTTTCGCCGTTTCTTTTACCGCCATGGTTGCTTCTGTCGGTGCATGATCCTGAATGACCGTAGATTCTGTGCGAGAAGGTTCTGCATTAACAGCTGGTTTTGTTTCTGCGACGTCCTCTTTTTCAACAGTTGGCTCGACTGGGACAGTAGGTTCTGGAGTGACTACGGGTAATACAGCTGCAGGTTTTGCCTTTTCTATCGTTGGTTTCGGTGCTTTTTTCTCTGAAAAACCGAGCATAAGCATCAAAATGGCTGCCACTAAAATAATTCCGGCAACGACCCATTGTTTGGTATTGTTTTTTATGTTCATATGAAAATCTCCTTTGTACAAAAGCTCTACTTTGTTGAAGTTTAAACAACGAATTTGTTCTTTTCAACTTTTTTTTCTATTTTTCTTTTATTTATACCAGCCGGCTTTTTTCTATTGCAGCTTTAACAAAACTGATAAACAGCGGATGTGGCGCAAAAGGTTTGGATTTTAATTCTGGATGGAATTGTACGCCCACAAACCACAAATGATCCGGTCTTTCCACAATTTCCGGAAGCTTGCCATCCGGCGAAGTACCAGAGATTATCATACCACCTGTAGCTAGTTGTTCGCGGTATTTGATATTGACCTCGTATCGATGACGATGGCGTTCGGATATTTTTTCACAGCCATAAATTTCTGCCGCCTTGGAGTTTTTTTGCAATATTGTTTCATACGCGCCCAGGCGCATAGTACCGCCTAAATCACCATCTTTGTGACGGATTTGTCTGGCACCATCTTTATCCCATTCGGTCATCAAACCAACTACCGGCTCACAACTTTCATCCAGTTCGGTGGTATTGGCATTTTTAACTCCCAAAATGTTGCGCATAGTTTCTATAACTGCCATTTGCATACCGAAGCAAATGCCTAAAAATGGAATATTGTTTTCCCGAGCATATTTGACAGCGGCAATTTTCCCCGCTGTGCCACGCACTCCGAATCCGCCAGGAACCAGAATACCACTGACATCGGAAAGATAAGCCGCTGCATCTGACTTCTCCATATCTTCGGCATCTATCCATTTTATACGAACTTTATATTTATTCGCGATACCGCCATGCGTCAGTGCTTCGCTCAATGACTTGTAGGCTTCAAGCAATTTGACATATTTGCCAACGACGGCAATTTTTACCTCACCTTCTGGAGCCTTTAATGTTTCTACAATGTACTCCCAACGACTTAGGTCTGCTTCAGGGCAAGGTAAACTAAAGTAGCGACAAACCGCTTTGTCCATGCCTTCGTGCGAATATGCCAGCGGCACTTGGTAGATATTGCTGACATCTAATGCCTGAATGACATTTTCTTCTTTGATGTTGCAAAATAAGGCTATTTTCCGACGTTCGTTTTCCGGAATTGGCATTTGTGAACGGCACAACAGCATATCCGGCTGAATACCGTATTCCTGTAACTTTTTTACTGAGTGCTGTGTCGGTTTTGTTTTTAGCTCGCCTGCTGTTGGAATATATGGCAAAAGGGTTAAATGCAAAAACATCGTACGGTTGCGCCCCAATTCATAAGCCAACTGACGGATGGCTTCTAAATACGGCTGTCCTTCTATATCTCCGACCGTACCACCTATTTCGCATAAAACGAAATCTTCATTGCTTAAATCCCCTGTGATAAAATTCTTTATCTCATTGGTAACATGAGGAATAACCTGAATAGTGGAGCCGAGATAATCGCCATGACGCTCTTTATCTATCACACGCTGATAGATTTTACCGGTTGTAGTACTGTCGCTTTTTTTTGCGGCTACGCCTGAAAAACGCTCATAATGTCCGAGATCTAAATCTGCTTCTGTCCCGTCATCGGTGACATATACTTCTCCGTGCTGAAAAGGGCTCATTGTACCGGGATCTACATTAAGATACGGATCCAACTTTCTCAACCTGACTTTGAAGCCCCGGCATTGCAAAATAGATGCCAGCGATGCAGATGCCAGCCCCTTGCCTAAAGAAGAGACAACACCCCCGGTTATAAAAATAAATTTTGTTTTCGGATTTAGTTCTGACATTTTCCACCCCTTAGTTAAATTTGTAGTGAAAAAGGCACCTCCTTTCTCAGGTGCCTTTATTTTAAGAGCTTTTCGGCATTTTAGTTATTCCGCTGTCGTTGTTGGAATCGGCGTCTTCGGTGTTTCCGTCGCGGCATTCGGAACAGACGGCACTGACGGTTCATTTTGTACCAAAGGTGCTACATCGGTAATAGACTCAGGTCTTCTGGTTTCGCCTTTGTAATACAATGATAACAAAATTGACGTAATGAAAAATATTGTTGCCAAAATTGCTGTTGTCCTAGTCAGCAAATTACCCTTACCGCGTGCTGACAAGAAACTGTTGGCGCCATTGCCACCACCCAGTCCGCTTAAAGCATTTCCAGAATTACGCTGCATTAAAATCAGCGTCACCAGAAGAACGGCTACCATCAAATGAATAACTAACAATACTGATCCCATTTCTATTTCCTTTTACTTGTTATTGTTTACTTGCCTCAGCTATCGCCATGAAGTCTGTCACTTTTAAGCTGGCACCACCGATAAGACCTCCATCAACATCTGGTAGAGCCAGCAGTTCTTTTGCATTTCCAGGCTTCATGCTACCGCCATATAAAATCCGCATTTTGTTGGCATTGGCACGACCAAGCTTTTTAGCTATGACTTTACGAACGGATGCATGAACTTCTTCCACTTCTGCTGTTGTCGGTGTCCGTCCTGTTCCTATCGCCCATACGGGTTCATATGCTATAACTGTATTTTGTGCCGTTGAGCAGTCCGGAACGGAACCGTTAATCTGTGTGGTGCAAATGTCGATTGTTTTGCCTGCATTGCGTTCGTCTTCTGTTTCACCGATACAAATTATTACCTTAAGACCCGCGGCAATAGCTGCAGATGCCTTTTTCTGAATAAGATCATCTCTTTCCAAATGATCGGTACGGCGTTCGGAGTGACCAATTATCACATATTGACATCCGATATCTTTTAACATCAGGGGGCTAATGTCGCCGGTATGAGCGCCTTTCTCCGCAAAATGGCAGTCTTGTGCTCCGACCATTACCCGAGAACCTTTGACCGCTTTTTTGACTAATGCCAGAAGAGTAAAAGGCGGACAGACCAAAAATTCACAATCTTTTCTTGCTGCTTTTTTAACTTCCTGCGCAATGCCTTTGGCTAACGTCAAGCTGTCTTCGGTCAAACCGTTCATTTTCCAGTTTCCGGCAATTAAAGTTTTTCTGACCATTGTATCCTCTTAATTAAATTTATAACTCTTTTTTTTTATCATATATATTTTTATTTTCCAGCTCAAAAAAAAGTTGTTTACAGAAAAATTTTCCGCCTGTTTTCAGCCGAATATTTTTCGAAGCAAGTGATGAATAAAAAAATGTTGAACATATTTATATTTGAGATTGCATATTTTTTTTTAACTTTTATAATGGTTGTGATTACGTTATTTTCAGGACTGGTAATAAATTATTTTTGGATGGATAAAAATGATAAGTAAATTAGCAAAAGCACATGAAAGCTGGTTTTTTAAGTTTATTTCGATGGCAGTTGCCGTCAGTTTTATTTCTCTTTTCGGCGTTACAGGGTATATTAACAGCGCCAGCCAAAATCAAACCGTTGTTGATGTAAATGGCCTGAAAACGACGCAAAGTGAATTTTCTTACCGGCTGCAGAAGGAAATGAATGCCCTTAAAAATCTGACCGATGAAGATTTTGAGCTAACTGATGGTTTACGTAATACTTTTATCGAAGGTGTTTTACGTCAAATTATCAACGAAAGTGTTTTGGAGCAGGCAATGAAACAAAATAACATCAGATTTCCACGAGCTTATATCCAACAAATTGTGTTTGGCCAACCTGAATTTGCTAATCCGCTTAACGGGCAATTTAGCCCTGACTTGTTTAAGCGCTATCTGTCTTCTGCTGGCATAAGTGAAAGTGAATATGTTGATATGATTAAAAGGCTGATGGCTCGGAAAATGATGATTACGGATCTTATTTCCACGTTTAAGGTTCCGGTTGTTTTGAGTAATGCTATTCATGCCATGGACAATAAACGCCGTTCTTTTAAATATGTTTTGGTATCACCGGAAGATGTTACCGTTGAACGTCATATAAGTGATGACGAAGTTCAGCAATATTTTGAAGATTTTGCCGAAACATTTATGGTTCCAGAAATGAGGAATGCTGAAGTTCTCTTTCTTTCCAATACAGCTATTTTGAAGAAATATGTTGCCAGCGATGAGATGATGCGTGATTATTATAAGGAAAATGAAAAAGAATTTGAGCAGCCCGAAAAACGAGAAGTGCTACAGATGATTTTTATGGATAAGAGCACTGCCGAAGATGCAATGAAAAAACTTGAAGCCGGTGGAGATTTTGCCAATATTGCAAAAGAATTTTCGGCTGAAAATGCTGATAACCCAACTTTAGGTATCGTAGCACAGGATGAGCTGGCAGACGATTTGGCTTATGATGCTTTTGAACTGCAGCTTAACCAACCAAAATTGTTACAGGTTGCAGACACATGGCAAATTGTTAGCGTCAAACAGACTATTCCAGCTAAAAAGTCTACTTTTGAAGATGCCAAAGAGCAGATTATGGCCATTTTAAGCGATGAAAATCTATATGATGCTTTAAGAGACGCCAGAGCTGATATTGATGATGCCGTCAATAGTGGTAAAGATTTAAAGGACGTGGCAAAAGTAGTCGGTGCCGAAGTTATTGAGGTCAACGGCATTACCGAAAATTCACAGGTATCTCTTTTGCCTGAAGCGTTGAAATCTCTCGGTGCAACTCTAGATTTTAATGAAACGGTCTTTTCTTACGGACTGGGTGAGATAAGTTCTGCGGAAGAATTTGATGACGGTATTGCCGTGGTTAAGGTTACTAGGATAACAGATGCTCATCTTCCGGAAATTAAAGATGTCCGCGATAAGATTGTCGCTCTGTGGACTATTCAGGAAAAAGATGCTTTGGCTAAAGAGACAGTCGATAACATTGTTGCCGATGCCGAAAATGGCAGTCAACTTGCAGATGCAGCTAAAGCCAGAAATTTGAAATTGTTCCGTTCGGAACCTATCAGTCGCAATGAAACGTTTGCTGGCTTGACACCGCAGGAAATCAGTGATCTGTTTTTGACAAAAGACGATGGAGTTAAAGTGTATGAGCATCCTGGCAATAGTTTTGTTATTGTTACGCCTTTTGAAACGGTTAAATACAGTGATGAACTGTCAGACGAAATGCTTGAGGAAGTTATTAGAAGGGCAAGGACATCTATGACAATAGATATGGCACGAGGAGCTATGGGCAGTCTGACTGAAAGCATGAATATAAAAGTTGATTATAAACGGGCAGGATTTTCCGAATAATGAGAGTTGTTTTTATGGGAACGCCGGATTTTGCCGTTCCGGTATTGGAAGCGCTTATCAGTCATCATGAAGTGGTTGCTGTTTATACGCGTGCGCCCAAAGAAAGCGGTAGGGGTAAAAAAATAAATAAGTCACCGGTGCATCTGGTGGCAGAGAAATATAATATTTTCGTCAGGACTCCTAAGACTCTGAAAAATGATGAAGAGCAAAATTATTTGCGGGGATTGAATGCAGATGTTGCTATTGTGACAGCTTACGGATTGCTTTTGCCCAGAGCTATATTGGATATGTTTCCATTGGGGTGTATTAATGTTCACGCTTCCCTGTTACCCAGGTGGCGAGGGGCCGCTCCTATCCAGCGAGCAGTTGAAGCGGGAGATATGCAAAGTGGTATTTCCATTATGCAGATGGTGCAAGCGCTGGATGCGGGTGCTGTTTTGGCACAGGAAGCTGTTTGTATTTCCAAGAAAATGACCGGCGGTGATCTGTATGAAAAATTGACGGATATCGGAGCGCCGCTGCTTATCCGTACGTTAGAAAATTTACGAACTGTTGTACCTCAACAACAAAATGAAGCACAGGTTACTTATGCACCGAAACTGGACAAGACCGAATGTTTGCTTAATTTTGATGCTGATGCCGATGTGCTGTATAATAAAATCAGGGCTTTTTCTCCTTATCCTGCGACTTATTTTATTTATCAAGGTGAGCGTTTTAAGGTCTATCGGGTTACTGTTACGGAAATGACCGGTTGCCCAGGTGAGATTTTAGAAGGACAAAAAGAGCTGGTTATTGCAACACGCGGAGGTAAAGCTCTCCGGATTGAAAATATTCAGCGCGAAGGCAAACAGGTGATGACTGCAGTCGATTTATTGAAAGGTTTTCATTTCCAAAAAGGTATACGAGTTTAACTGTAGTAATTTTCGGATGTAGTATATTAATGTATATAAGGATGATTGCTTATTGCAATGTTTTGTCATATAAAATTATCTGGCATATTTATTTTTTTGCTTGATTATATAAAAATGTTGTATATACTCGGAGCGAATTTATTATGGAAAACCGCGGGCGTGGTGAAATTGGTAGACACGCCAGACTTAGGATCTGGTGGCTTTGCCGTGAGAGTTCGAGTCTCTCCGTCCGCACCATTTCGCGGGTTTGAGGATTTTTTTTAGGAAGATAACTAATGAAAGTAAAAGAATTAAAATCAGAAGGCTTAGGCCGTGAATATAGCGTTACCATTAGCGTGGCAGATTTTGATGTCGAAGTTGAAAAGAAGTTGCATCAGATTGCAAAAAAAGTGACGATGGATGGGTTCAGAGCCGGAAAGGTTCCTTTTGCTATGGTTAAGAAAAAATATCAGGCCAGTGCAATGAGTGAAGCTTTGGATGATATGGTACGTGATGGTGTTAATAACCTATTGAAAGAAAAAGGATTACGCCCGGTATTTACACCGGATGTAACAATGGATAAATTTGAAGAAGGGAAAGATGTTAAGTTCAAAGTATCCATGGAAATTATGCCAACAATTGATGTTAAAGATTTTTCAGATATTAAACTTGAGAAAATAACGGCTGACGTTCCAGAAGAAGAAGTTGAAAAAGCTTTGAAATATATGGCCGAAAGTCGTCGCGATACAGTAAAAGTTGAAGAAGATAGAGTTACGGTGAAAGGAGATGTTGCCGTTATTGATTTTATCGGTACCATTGACGGCAAGGAATTTCCAGGGGGAAAAGGTGAAGCTTATCCGCTGGAAATTGGTTCCAATTCTTTTATTCCTGGCTATGAAGATCAGCTTATCGGTAAAAAGGCCGGTGAAGTTGTTAATGTTAAAGCGACTTTCCCGAAAAATTACCAAGCTAAAGATTTGGCCGGAAAAGAAGCCATGTTTGTCACGACGATTAAAGAAATCAGGGAAATCAAACGGCCTGAAATCAATGATGAATTTGCGAAATCTATGGGTGAAGAAAATCTGGATCAGTTAAAAGAAAAGGTAAAACAAAGAATTGCTGAAGATTATGGCGCTGCATCAAAAATGAAATTAAAGCGGGCGTTGCTGGATGCTTTGGATAAGGCTTATAAATTTGATGTTCCTTCCAAACTGGTTGATATGGAATATGAAGCGATTGTTAAACAGTATGAGAATGCCAAGAAGAACAATCAACTTGATGAAGAAGAAAAAAATAAAAAAGAAGAAGATCTGCTGAAGGAATACAAAGACATTGCCATACGTCGCGTTAAGCTCGGACTGTTATTGGCTGAAGTCGGAAACGAAGAAAAAATTGAGGTAACGCAGGAAGATATGAACAAGGCCATTATGGCCGAAGCTCAGCGGCATCCGATGCAGGCAAAAGCTATTTTTGACTTTTACCTGAAAAACAAAGAAGCGCTGGAGCGTCTGCGGACTTCTGTCTATGAAGAAAAAGTTGTAGATTATGTTTTGTCTAAGGTGCACACCAAAGAGAAAAAAGTGTCGGTTGAAGAACTGTATAACTTTGATGAGAAAGCTGCCTGATTGGTGAATCTTTTGCTTTCGGAATAAAGAGAGAGCTGCTTAATGTGGCTCTTTTTTATATATATTGCTATTCAACAACACTATGGCATTGACCGTGAAATTGCAACGATACGTATTTTATTTCTAAAAATAATTGACAATCTATTATTTGCCATGTGATTTTATTATTTTTCATTTTAACTTAAACGTAAAAAAAGCTGTTGCCGTTTTGCAATGCGGATTATCGTTCATTTTCAGTTGAATATGTTTTGTATAATGACGATACCTTTGAACTACTGAAAAATCGTTTTTTCCCATTAAACAGAGCAAACCATTACAATCACGGAAATGTGATTGTCGTATATCCTTATACTGAAGAACAGGCAAGGATTTTACTGGATGCGATACGTGACGGCGTACCTTCCAATTTGAAATAACATACTATAGCTGATGTTTCCTCACGCGCTATAGTTTATCCCGAAAACCTATTTTTAAGCGAGATGGTTTTTACGGCACGATATTTGTATCTGTAATTTATATCGCGGTATGCAGATTTTTATTTTTTTGTTGCAAAAATACATTCATTTTGCTAGATGTGTTTTTAGTTTTACAATAAATTTTCTAAGAGGCAGTAATGATAAAAATCGGCATGGATATTTTGGTTGAATCCCTTTATGAAACGCTGGTATTGTTTCCTTATCTGTATCTGACTTATCTGGCATTGGAATTTTTGGAGCACAAGACTTCTGGAAAAACGCTGGATCATATCAAAAAATCTGGAAATTTCGGACCAATTATCGGCACTTTACTCGGACTGATACCTCAGTGTGGCTTTTCAGTGGCGGCGGCAAACCTTTATACTACCGGTATTATCACATTGGGAACATTGCTGGCTATTTTCCTTTCTACTTCTGATGAAATGATGCCTATTTTAATCTCAGGCGGTGCCGGAATTAACATTATTGTACAGATCTTGTGCCTTAAAGTCACTTTTTCCATTATCAGTGGTGTGGCGTTAGATGCCTTTTTGCCACAAAAATTTATTAATCAAAAAAAAGAGCCTGAGATTGAAGCTTTTTGCCAGCGGGAGAACTGCAAATGTACACACCAGGACAACATCTGGCATTCAGCTTTCAAGCATACCGAAAAAATCAGTACATTTATCTTTATTTTTTCCCTTATTATCAATGCTGTTTTCATTTTCGGTGGACGGGAAACCATTCATTCCATTCTAACGGAAATGCCGGTGGTCAGTAAATTTGTTGCCGCTGGTGTTGGTCTTATTCCAAGCTGCTATCCTTCAGTCTTGCTGACACAGTTGTATCTGGATAATACTATATCACTCGGCACAATGATGGCCGGTACACTCAGCAATGCAGGACTTGGTTATCTGGTGCTTTATCGCGTTAATAATAACCACCAAGAAAATCTGCGCATTTTGGCATTGCTCTATCTCCTTGGCGTTGCTTTTGGAATTATCACAGAAGCGTTATTATAAAATACGAAGGTATCTATCAACAACCGTTGAAAGTTATTCCATGATATAATTTTGGCGCAAAAAGGCGATTTCTTTGGCGTATCCTGGCAGTTCGTTTGGTGTTTCCAAATTGACGGGAATACCTTTTAATGCCGGATGATTGATGAAACGGATAAGCGCTTCTTTGCCGATAGTTCCGTATCCTAAACGCTCGTGACGGTCTTTATGCGAAGCAAATTCTGTCATACTGTCATTTAGATGAATGGCATGCAACCGGTTTAGGCCTATGGTACGGTCAAACTCATCCAATACACTGTCCAAATTATTAATAATATCATACCCGGCTGAAAAAATATGGCATGTATCCAGGCAAACTCCTAACTTTTCCGGCGAATTTATTTTAGTCCGGGAAATAATTTCCGCCAACTCTGCAAATGTAGCCCCAACTTCACTGCCCTTCCCAGACAATGTTTCCAACAAAACCGTAGTATGGATAGCTTCGGGCATAACTTCATCCAAGATTTCCACAATCTGTGAAATGGCTGCTGTTACCCCCTGCCCGACATGCGAACCGGGATGGAAGTTATACAGGTTTCCCGGAAGATTTTCCATGCGCCTTAAATCATCGGCAAAAACATTGAAGGCAAATTCACGAACTGATGCATCTTTGGAGCATGGATTTAGAGTATACGGAGCATGTGCCAATATCCTGCCAAAGCCGTTTTTCTCTGCCAAAGCAATAAAAGCATGAATATCATCTGTCCGTATATCTTTTGCAGCACCGCCACGTGGGTTGCGCAAAAAAAATTGAAAAGTATTGGCTTTTAAGCTCAACGCCGTTTTTCCCATTGCAGTAAAACCACCGACTGACGATAAATGACATCCCAGATAAAGCATGCATCCTCCCTTTTTTATTTTGTATTGATATGTGATTATACTGCTTCTTTGAAAAACGTCAATTTTTTTGTAAAAATATAAAAAAAAGCTTGTCTTTTCATTTTTTTTTGTGTAGATATATGTTCGTCGTTGAACGGAACGTAGTTCAGCCTGGTAGAACGCTGCGTTCGGGTCGCAGAGGTCAGTGGTTCGAATCCACCCGTTCCGACCATCACAGGTCACCTGAATAAGGTGACTTTTTTGTGTTATGAAACTACCAACTGATTATTTAGTCTTCTTTTTGTTTTAGTTGTTTATATCCATAACTTATCATTTGTTTAATTTGCCATTACCTGTATTTTCGTTTGCCGATAACATATCAGGCATAAAAAAACCCTTTGCATAAAGAATAATTATCTCTACTATACAAAGGGTTTTATTCCTATGAGCAATATCTTATTCGGCGTTTTTGGCTTTGGCTTGTGCAGACAAATCATCCGCAATACGGGCCGAACGACCACGCAATGCACGCAAGAAGTATAATTTTGCTCTTCTTACTTTACCGATACGGGTTACTTCTATTTTCGCAACATTCGGGGAATACAGTGGGAATACACGCTCAACGCCTTCACCGAAAGAAATCTTGCGAACTGTAAAGGAAGAATTCAACCCATCATTTTTACGGGCAATACAAACGCCTTCATAAATCTGAATACGTTCACGGTCACCTTCTTTAACCTTGGTATGAACCTTCAGGGTGTCACCGGCTTTGAAGTCAGGAATATTCTTTCCTTCCGTCAATTTGGCAACTTGCTCTTTTTCAATGTTTTCTAAAATGTTCATCACTTTTACCTTTTAATAAATTTTTTAACTTTATACACCTAACTATTTTTAGAATCAAGATATTTCTTAAATAAGTCAGGTCGCCTCTCTTTTGTTGCGATTTCTGCCTGCTGTCGACGCCACTCGTCTATCTTTTGATGATGACCAGACAATAAAACTTCCGGAACAGCCCTGTCGTTCCATATAATCGGACGGGTGTATTGCGGATATTCCAACAAATAATTTTCAAAACTTTCATCTTCCAGAGATGCTTCATTCCCCAGAACGCCAGGGAGCAGCCTTACTATGGCATCTAGCAAAATCTGAGCTGCCTGTTCGCCGCCGGTCAGGATGTAATCACCGATGCTTACTTCTTCTATATTAAAGGCTTCTATGATGCGCTCATCTATGCCCTCAAAACGACCACAAATAATCATCAGCTCATCTTCCGCTGCCAGCTCGCGTACCAGTTTTTGCGTCAACAGCCGACCCTTGGGACTCATATAAATTATTCGCCCTCTCGTACGGGTAGCCTCTATCGCCCGGCCTAAAACATCTGGACGCATAATCATGCCCGCACCGCCACCACATGGCGTATCATCTACCGATTTATGCTTGTCAAATGCATAATCGCGGATGTTTACGGTTTCCAACTGCCATTTTTGTTCTTCCAACGCTTTTCCTGTCACCGAATAACCAAGAAACCCTGGAAATATTTCTGGAAAAACAGTCAGAACTTTTGCCTTTAGCATTTTTGGAAATCCTTTTCGTCTTCCAAAAATACCATTCCGGTTGATGCCACAATAATGTATCCATCCGTCAGATTTATTTCTGGTACGTAACCTTTGTTGAAAGGCAACATCTCGGAACGTCCGTTTTTTAAGCGGATTTCCAGAATATCTCCAGCACCGAAGTTATAAAAACCAATTACTTCGGCTACTTCAGACTTTTCGATATCCAAAACTTTCAATCCGACAAGGTCAGTCTCATAATATTCTTCTTCTGTCGATAGTTCTGGCAAAATGCCGCGCGGAGCATACAGCTCCGCCCCTATAAGGGCTTCGGCAGCTGTCCTGTCATCCACACCTTTTATCTTGGCACGAAGCAAATCTTTTGATCGGCCGGTAATTTGTAGCGAAAAATGATACGTTCCGACTTTGTCTTCCAGCTCTCCATAGCGGGCAATGTCCTTGTCTGAGGCCGTGTAGCTCTTGACTTTAACTTCCCCGCGGATACCGTGAACGCCGACAATTTTGCCTAAACAAACTCTTTTTTCGCTCATCAAACAATCCATCGCAACACAAACTTATTTATTCAAGAAAAAGTTAGGCTTCAACAGGAGTTTCTTCAGAAGCCTGGGCTTCGGCGGCAGTTGCTGCGGCTTCAGCAGCGGCTTTGGCCTTTTCTTCCTTTTCTTTAATTCTTTCCAAAGCTTTTGCCTTCGGAGCTGATTTCTTCGGCTGAGCTTTGATTTTCGGTGCTTCGCACAAACCTAGATTCGCAAACAACTTTTGCAGTCTCTCAGTCGGCTGTGCCCCTTTGGATAACCAAGCTTTTACCTTTTCAATGTCCAGAACCAACCGGTCCTGATGATCTTGCGGTAACTGAGGATTGTAAGCACCAAGTTTTTCAATAAATCTGCCATCACGAGGAGCTCTCTGATCTGCAGCTACAACGCGATAATACGGATGCTTTTTTGATCCACCGCGAGAAAGTCTAATACGAACTGTCATTTTTTTCCTTTCCAGTTTATTTTTGTTTCATTTCTTCCGCATTAAAACGGAAATTTACGATTAAATCCGCCCATCGGGATTCCTCCGAACGGATTTGGTTTGGCAAAACGGGAAGCCAGAGCGCCTAAACCGCCCATTTTTCCCATTTTTTTCATCATGGTTGACATTTGCTCATAGGATTTAAGCAACTTGTTAACCTCATGAACTTCTACTCCTGCACCGGCGGCAATCCGTTTCTTACGAGAAGCTTTGATAATATCCGGATTGCGACGCTCCGCCTTGGTCATTGACAAAATTATAGCTTCCTGTTTTTTGACCATCGAATCGGCATTTACCGCCTCTATCTGCTCCTTATATTTGCTCAACCCCGGCAACATTCCCATAATGTTGCTTATGGATCCCAGCTTCTGCATCTGGCGAATCTGATTGAGCATATCCTCCAAATCAAATTTGCCCTTCAGCATTTTTTGGGTCATGGCCTCGGTTTCTTCTTTATCTATCTTTTCAACCGCTTTCTCCACCAGGCTGACGACATCCCCTTTATCCAGAATTCTCCCGGCCATGCGGTCGGCATGAAATTCTTCTATATCTTCCAGCTTCTCACCGGTTCCCAAAAATTTCAGTGGCGCACCGGAAACCATTTTCATTGACAAGGCAGCACCAGCACGGGACGAACCGTCAATACGGGTTAAAACCAACCCACTGATACCGACTTTTTCATTAAATTCTTTTGCGACATTGCAGGCTTCCTGGCCAATCAGGGCATCAGCTACTAATAATGTTTCTGTCGGTTCTACCAGCTTTTTGACGGCAATTACTTCGGCCATCAACTTTTCATCAATTTGTAGCCGTCCGGCCGTATCCAAAATCAGGACATCATAAATACCTTTCTTACCTTCGGATAATGCGCGACGGGTAATTTCCAATGGTTTTTCGCCGGTAACAATCGGCAAAACGTCCACACCAATCTGACTACCTAATTGCGTCAGCTGTTCCTGTGCCGCCGGACGGTAAACGTCCAGTGATGCCATCAATACACGTTTATTCTTTTTTAATTTAAGGGCGATTTTAGCAGACGTCGTTGTTTTACCGGAGCCCTGCAAGCCGACCATTAAAATTACGGCGGGAGGAACGGTTTTGAAATTTAAACCGCTTTCATCATCACCCAGCATGCCTACCAATTCATCATAAACGATTTTTACCAACTGCTGATCTGGACGGATAGATTTGATAATCTTTTCGCCAACGGCCTTTTCCTTGACATGTGCCATAAACTCTTTAACTACAGGCAATGAAACGTCAGCTTCCAACAAAGCTAAACGAATCTCGTGCAGTCCGTCTTCTATATCTTTTTCGGTCAGAACGCCGCGCGAACCAAGCCTGGCAAACACGTCGCTCAATTTGTTGGTCAAAGCATCAAACATCTATCTTCCTTGCTCTTTTACCCTTTATTGATAAAAAAAACTGCGCCAGTGTGCGAACCCTCGCTGACTGACGGCACTCCGCAGAGTGTTATTTTTGTTTCAAAAACTGAGTTGATATTAGAAAAAAAAATGCGAGAGTCAAGTTCTTTTTGCAGGCTTTTTGTGCTTTTTTTCATATAAACTGCTTTAATGAACGGCTCTTCTCGGAAAGCAGCGTATTTTTGGCTTGCATATTGGATTTTGTTTGTTAATATGCGGATAGCTTGATCAATACCCAAAGTCGGGAGATTTAAAACTAAAATGTCTGAAAATATTGTCAGCAAAAGAAAAACATTCGCTATTATTTCTCACCCGGATGCTGGTAAGACGACATTAACCGAAAAACTTTTGTTATTCGGTGGTGCCATTCAGCAAGCCGGTGCGGTTAAAGCACGCGGCGAAAACCGACGTGCCCGTTCAGACTGGATGAAAGTGGAACAAGAGAGGGGTATTTCTGTTGCTTCATCTGTTATGACGTTTGAATACCAGGATACAACTTTTAATCTGCTTGATACGCCGGGGCATGAGGACTTTTCGGAAGATACCTATCGGGTTCTGACCGCGGTAGACTCAGCAGTTATGGTCATAGACTCGGCAAAGGGTATTGAGGCACAAACGAAAAAGCTGTTTGAGGTGTGCCGTCTGCGTAACATTCCTATTATTACTTTTATCAACAAAATGGATCGTGAAGGTCTGGATCCGTTTTTGTTGCTTGACGATATTGAAAAAACGCTGGCACTTGATGTCTGTCCAGCTAGTTGGCCCATTGGCAGTGGCAAAGATTTTCTCGGATGTTATGACCTGCTTAACGACCAGCTTATCCTGATGAACAAAACCGGCAATAAGGGACAACTCAACAGCGTGATTGAAACATGCAAAGGTTTAAATGACCCGAAATTGGATACACTTCTACCGGCACATGCAGTAGCGAAACTCAGAGAAGATGTTACCATGATTAAAGAGTTATGCCAACCTTTTGATATGGAACTCTATCTGGCAGGTGCGCTGACGCCGGTATTTTTTGGCAGTGCCATTAATAACTTCGGTGTTAAAGAAGTTCTGGAAGGCTTGCATACACTCGCCCCTGCCCCGCGTCCGCAGCCGGCAGCAGAACGAATCGTTAATGCCGAAGAGAAAAAAGTTACTGGCTTTATCTTTAAAATCCAAGCAAATATGGATCCTAAACATCGCGACCGAATTGCTTTTATGCGTATTTGTTCCGGACATTTTAAAAGAGGAATGTCGTTGCTCCAGGTGCGTACCGGAAAACCGATTAAAATTCCAACTCCAGTTATGTTTTTGGCTCAAGAACGCGAACTGGCCGAAGATGCTTTTTCCGGAGATATTATCGGTATACCGAACCACGGGCAACTCAGAATCGGCGATACTTTGACTGAAGGTGAAAAATTACATTTTACGGGTATTCCCAGTTTTGCGCCGGAACTCTTAAAATCGGTACGGGCGCTTGATCCGCTTAAATCAAAACATCTCGGCAACGCTTTGCAACAAATTGCCGAAGAAGGCGGAGCCAGCGTCTTTAAGCCGATTATCGGTTCGGAATGGATTGTCGGCGTGGTCGGCGTGTTGCAATTTGAAGTTATGGCTGACCGTATACGCACCGAATTTAATATACCAGTCGTGTTTGAATCGACGCAATATTACACAGCGCGCTGGATTTCCTGCGGTAATAAAAATATCCTGGAAAAATTTATTGATGCCAACCAAGCCAATATTGCCGATGATCATGACGGCGAAAAGGTATTTTTAGCCCGTAACGCCTGGCATCTTAACAAAGCGAAAGAGGATTTTCCGCAAATTGAACTCCGCGCCACGCGCGAACAAGTGTTTTGAGCTTTTTTGTTTGTAGGAGTTTACATAAATAATACCAAAGCCAGAAACCATGCTATTCGGTTTTCGGCTTTTTGCTTTTGTAGACCTGAATGCCTAAAATTTTGTATAATTCCTTTTCCGGGGTTTGTTTGTGATACCATACAAACTTATGGACTTTATACCAAAGATGATGCAAACATGACACTTTCTGTCCGTCAAAACTTTTTATTCCGAGCCTCGCTAAACCAACAAGATTACCCAATAGGTGTTCGAAAACATGTGCCAGTGATCCTTTTTCGTTTCTGTTGGTTATTGAAAAATCATTTATATTTATTTTTCCCACTATAGGGTAAAATATTTTTGCTTTTGCGGCAAACATCGTCCCGGATATATATTCTTTTATCTTTAATTGTTTTGTTCCCAGTATCTCTTCCCATTCGTTCATGCGACTCTCATATTGTTGAATTTCATTCGGCAATATGAGCCTGGCATCTGCAATCATTCCACAATCTTTTTCAGATAATGTTTGTAAACTTTTTTGCCAATTTGCCGTCGTTGAACAAAAACGCAACAAATATGCCCTCCACTTTGAACCGCTCACATCAAATCCATTGATATACCAAGGATATGTTGTTATATTTCTTTTCGTATGCAATTTGATGACATAATCATATTGTTTCAGATTTACCAGATTCAAAACATATATAAAAGGGCCGACATCATATCCTCTATTTTCGGATACAATAAATTTTGCCGGGCAAAGCAACTCCCCCCCCCATTTTTCTCTCTTATTGTAATTTTCCGCGGGCATTGTTATATAGGCTTCGCACTCAGCTGTCCTAGCAATTATGTTAATGCAATTTTTCAGTTCTTGCCATAAATCATGATAATAGACATGTGCATGAATTAGAATTTTCATTGTGTTTTATTTCTCCAGTTTTTCCACTTTTGTTTTATTTTTCTTTTCCATGGTACATAGGCTTTTGCCATTCTGAACAATCTGATAGCCAATAATGGATCCTGTTTCATCAAAAACTTGTTGTATGATATTTGTGTATATTTTTTCATGTATTCTTTAATGAATATCTTACAATTTTTTTTTGAAATATATCCAACAAGCTCTTTTGATACTTTCAGGCCTTTGTTTCGGCAAAAATCATCAAATTCTTCTGTTATACCTAACAGCCACGGTCCAATAGCATGGTCAATAGCAAATGGGTTCATGTTTGCGCCGATACTATACCAATCTGCATTTAATGCCTGATGGACAATAGTCTGTTCTTGAACAGACATATCGCTTCGTTCCAGTATAAACGATTGTATGCCAGAGGAGGCAAAAACTTCCAAATGCATCGCCGTACCACTGACGCCGGCTATTGTTTCCGCCCCTTTTATGTATGCTATTTGTTTTTTTAACGGCAATTTTTCCGGGTATATGATTTTGAAACCGTTATCTTTAAAAAGCTTTTCTATTATATCTTCCCCCAAACATCGATCGCCTTTGGTTAGTTTTGTCCTTGAGAGATAAATCTTTTTAGCCTGTTCTCCCACTACTTTGCTACTTATGTATTGAAAAGGCGCTAAAAATTTTTCATTATAGGCATGACAGAATGTATGGCTCGGAGCCGGAACATAAACTTTGGCAAAGCGACACGTTTTCTTAATCAGATGCACTCTTTCCCGCGGAATGCCTAATAACTCTATAAATTCCCAAAATTGTTTTGTAGCAGGTTGCTTTTTGGATAAGATGAATGCGAGCTCCAACTCCTGATGTTCCAACCAGTACCACAGGCGGTTGGTACTCTCCATCAAAAAATGTCCAAAATGATTTACTAATAACCCCGCATATATAATTTCTTTTTCACTATATTCAACATCTTGCCGGACTATTGAGTATCCTTGCATTAAAGAACCACTGGTCTCACCGCGCCAATTTTGGGACATTGTAACAAAATTCCCATCTTTATCTAATACGCCACCAGTAAATATCGGAACATTTTCATCATTTATTTGTTTTTTAGCTGGTAGAATAACTCCGCCATCAACAATCTCTACTTGCTTTTTTTGATTATCAAAATAATTTTTAGTCAGTACTTCCGTAAATTTTTCCCGGTATTTCTCTGTAATATATATCTTTTTGTCTTCCATAGTTCCTCTTAAGTTACTGTAAAAAAAGTGTCATTTTTTTTAAGCACGACAGGCATTAAACAGTACTTACCTAAAAGAGGGATAACTAATTATAATTTGTGGATAAAATTAAATTATTATTAAAGAATATCTATAAAAGTATACTTTAAAAGAAAGTACCCTTTTTTTAGCAGTTTTAACTTTCTATCATTCATCTTTTATCTTTTTTTTGCTTTTATTTTCAAAATAATGCTGTGGTTTAAAATCTCTGGCGAAGGTAAACTTATCCTGCCCGTTAATACTGGTGATTTTCGGATTTTGCAATATCTCCGGCAGTTCGGTGGTACAGAATGTGCTCCGTTCATCGGCTCCATCTACAAAGGCGTTTATATTTCCAGAAGCAGCTCTTATGTAGCGCGATGAAGCTTTGCACCAGATTTTGGTAATTTCTTCGCCTACCTCATCAACTCTGCCCTCCAATCCCAAAGCAATCAGTTCTTTGCCACAAGGTGTATCATCAAGCATTTGCGCTCCAGTGTGGCTGCGAACAAAAGCCAATGCTTTTTCTTTATTTTCTGAGGTTGGCATATAACTGATACTATATACCACTGCACCACCATGAACAGTTGTAACATGGCTTTCTTCAGCTATTACCCATGCTCTATTCAGCAATGTGCTCATTATTTATTATTTCCTTCTTCTGGTCGGATGGGACACTATCCGCAACCTCTCCCTGTACAGTTCGACTATCTTCTACTTTATCAGCAACGGCCGTTTGGGCAGTTTCTTTTGCTATTTGCGGTGCGGCCATCAAATTGAACAGCGTAATTTCTGCCGGAGCGAAAATACGCATCGGCGGCCCCCAATATCTGGTTCCGCGGGAAACGTACATTTTTATACCGTTTTTATTATAAAACCCGGCCAAAACGCCATCGTTGGCAGCTTCCACAAAATAATGAAACGGATATATCTGTCCACCGTGTGTATGGCCGGACAACTGTAAATCTACATTTTCCGCTGTTAGCCCTTCTGCAATTTTCGGTGTATGCGACAGCAAAATGACAAAATCGTCCTTTTCCGCTTTATAAAGGGCATTTTCTGTCTTTATTGGCATATTGATCCGTTGTGCCGCGTTGATGTCTGGAATGCCGGCAAGATAAATCCCCGTATCGCCTACCTTCTCACCATAATTATTCAAAAAGCGAAAATATAATCCAGAAAATCCCATGGCCCATTCTCTGGCACCGGCATAAAATTCATGATTGCCCAGAACAATATATACCGGCCCGTTTTCTTCCAGTTTTTTCAACTCCTGCATTTGATTATATAACCTGGCCGGTGTATTATCTACCGTATCTCCAACAATCACCACCATATCAGGTTGCAGTTTTTTCACACGGTTGACAATCTTTTCTATGGTTTTTGGAGATGTGTCTACGTCAATATGCAAATCCGAAAGCATAACCAGTTTGGTGTTTTTCTTAATTTTCGGCGAAGAAATATCATAGGTTTTAACGGTTGGAATTTTTGTAGCCTCAAACACACCGTACAAGCAAAATAGCAGAGCAAATGCCAGCGTGTATAAATTAACCTTTTGCAGCAAAAGCGGGTTTTTCATTTCGTTTATCGGGACGCGGCGTATCAAATCTACTATCATCCATCCGGTATCGCGAATAAAACTGACTATAAACAAAAAGAAAACATAGCCAAATAAAAAATATAAGACATCAGTCAGATGTATGAGCACTCCGCTTAGTTCCAGTCTGCGAACGGCAAATCCAATAAACGGTGCGCTCCAACCGACAAGCAAAAATAACAGGAAACTAAGTTTTATCCCCCAACCGTAATTTCCGTATCCGACATAAGTTTTGTATGTAATAGCAATAACTGCAATGGCGACGATTAAAAATGCAATATCTGCCGGCATCTCTTTCCTCCCTTTCGGCATTTGTGTTTCGCTTTTTCTTATGCTTCTGTTACTTTTTTACGCGGTGTAGCGGTTCTGCGACGTACGATTTTTTTGACTTTCGGTGCTTCTGTTTCCGGCGTCTGCTCTTCAGAAATTTCTACTACCTGAAAAGTTTTAGCCGTGGTAGGTTCAGATGAAGCCGGCAAAGTTTCTACGTAGCCATTTGCTTCAGCAACTGGCTCTACCGGAGTGACAGTATTGGCTTCTTCCGTTTCCGGCGTTTCTCCTACGCCCCCGGATGCATTTTCTTCCGTATGGTTCATCTGCTCCTGACGCGCTTGACGACGTTCGTTAATCTCTGTTACGATTTTACGATAGTGTTCTGCATACTGGCGGTATATTTCCATATCCACATAGTTGCCACTCCCTTGCGCTTCTTTAGCCAAGTCATTGTAGCGACGTATCAAATCCAATGCTGTACCGCTGATCTTGCCGGCGATGCTCACACTGTCAAATTTATAGTTTAATGTGTAACCGTTGTTACCATTACTGCGAAATCTATTGTTCTGTTTTTTCATATAATCCTACAATCACGACGAGCTCGGAAAGCCCGTCTACCATTAAATTAAAAAAAGGAAAGAACGGCACGCTCCTCGAATAAAACTGCGTACCCGATACAATGTCGTATATAACCTACTAAAATTTATTTTGCAACCTATTTTTTCAATATCACACACCTGTTAATACCTGCTAAATCTTTGGCCTTTTCAACTAGTTCCAATCCACACTGGACGAATATATCAGCAATGTTCTCAGCCTGCCCAGCGCCACTTTCCAACAGAATGTAGCCCCCTTTTTGCAAAATTAAAGGGGTAAATGCGGCAATTTCACGGTAGCAACTATAGCCGTCGACACCGCCATCCAATGCAACTATCGGATCAAAATCCCTTACTTCCTTATCAAGACCTGCTATTTCATCATGTGCTATATATGGTGGATTGGAAACAATCATATCAAAACTGTCGGGTGGAAATGACATATCGTTCCAACTGCCAACTACCAAATGACACCGTCCGGCAATATCAAGAGCTTCAGCATTTTCTGCAGCAACAGCCAGTGCTGCTGGTGATATATCCAGACCGACGCCGTTGGCTTGCTTTCTTTCCGCCAACAACGACAATAATATGCAGCCACTGCCTGTTCCTAAATCCAAAATACGGCTTTCTTTATTTTCCGGTAGTAGCGATAAAGCTTTTTCTACCAATATTTCCGTATCTGGACGAGGCGATAGGACATTATGATTTACTTTGAACACAGATTTGTAAAATTCACGATAACCGATAATTTTATCCAGTGGCTCATGATGCGAACGCCGGAATAACATGGCATATGCCGCGGCTTTTTCTCCAGCTGTCAGGTTCGGATATGATGGTGCAGTGTTCTTTAAAATAATACTAGCTTCCAAACGCGGTGAGGCAATTTGGGCAGCAGACAATTGTTTTATTAAGTCTTCCCGTACGTCCGTACCTTTTTCCGAAAATTGGCTTTGAAACATTTTTTCCATTATGCCGCCATAGATTTTTTGACTTCATCAGAAAGTTTGTTAAAGGCTTTCTTTTCTATCTGGCGTACACGCTCACGACTTATGTTAAAGCGGGCACCGATATCATCCAGAGTGCTCGGCCTCTCGGTCAGCATACGGTTCTTAATGATGTATTGCTCGCGTTCGTCCAGTTTTTGCAGACATTGTGCCAAAATCCTGGCTTTATATGCATGTTCCTGGCGGGCGGCCAGTTTTCCTTCTATATTTTCTCGACCGTCTATAACCATATCAATTTTTTCGCGGCCGTTTTCATCATCACCAATACTAACGTTTAACGAGCTGTCACCACCGATACGCCGGTTCATTTCTTTGACATCCTTCTCATCCACCAGCAGTTCATTAGCAATGGCCTTGACAACTTTCGGCTCTAATTCTTTATTTTCGTAAATTCCCAATCGTGCCTTTATCCGGCTTAGATTGTAAAACAATTTCTTTTGCGCAGCAACAGTGCCTATTTTTACCAATGACCATGAACGCAAAATATAATCGTTTATTGCTGCTTTTATCCACCATATTGCATAGGTAGCCAGACGAACTTTCTTTTCGCGGTCAAACTTTTTTACAGCCTGCATCAAGCCGATATTTGCTTCAGAAATGACATCTGACATCGGTAATCCGTACCGACGATAGGTTAAAGCTATTTTGGCAGCCAGACGGAGATGGGAAGTTATTAATTTTTGTGCTGCTAACAAGTCTCCCTTGATTTGAAAGTCGTTAATCAATCTCTTTTCTTCTTCTTCTGTTAAAATCGGAAACTTTTTTATTTGTTCCAAATAGCTGTGCAAACCGCTTTCTTCTACCACCATGGGTAGCTGCGTTTTTTTATTGATGATGACTAACTCTTTATGTTCGCTCATGTTTCCCTTTCAGACTCTTCCGACATATCCGAGCAACATTTATTGCACCAATGTTTATATTTATATTGTCCTTTTGACAAAATCAAGTTTTTTATTGTGCTTTTTTGTACGTAAATGACGGAAAATTACTCTTTTCATCTCCCAGATTAATCAGAAGACACCTATATGCTTCCTGTTCGGGATAAATTATCAGATATATATTTTTCGGTGCGGTATACGGATTTTGATTTTTACATATGCGGATATTTGATTCGGCAACTCCCTGGTTGATTTTTACGTCGGCAATAACATCAGAAACTGGACGGGTTTTCTCTGTCTTGTAATTGTTGATATTTTCTTCTGAGAATTTTTCCAAATTGTGCATGGTAAAATAGCGATGCCGACGAAAGCGGACATTCTGGTCTAAATTATCTGCATAATAACCTTCTACAAATTTTTTGACAGCTGACAGCAAATCTTTGTCATCGCATGCCGGCAGAGAAATCTTCCGGTTTTCTACTTTATGTGTTATGACCTCTACTGCTTCTGGATATACATTATCTTGCCCTGATGATACGGAAAATTCCTCCGCCCCGGCCTGAATTGCCACAAGAGCAAGCACAGTGGCCATCAAAAATTTGTACATACAACCTCCTCTGTATCCGTATTAAAAGTTCAATGACTTAGGCGTACGCGGAAATGGTATGACGTCGCGAATATTGGCAATACCGGTCAGCAACATCATCATTCGCTCAAATCCCAATCCAAATCCGGCGTGGGGAATAGAGCCGTATTTACGGGAATCCAAGTACCAGGAATAGTCTTCTTCATGCATTCCCAACTCCTCAATGCGCCTTTTCAGAAGTTCATAGCGCTCTTCACGTTGCGAACCGCCTATCAGTTCACCTATCCGCGGTACTAAAACATCCATTGCGGCAACCGTTTTGTTATCATCGTTCATCCGCATATAAAAAGCTTTAATTTCTTTCGGATAATCACGAACGATAACTGGTTTTTTGAAATACTGTTCCGCTAAAAAGCGTTCATGCTCAGTTTGCAAATCAATACCGTATTCCGGCTTGTATTCAAAATCTTTACCGGACTTTTGCATAATTTCAATGGCCTCAGTGTAGGTTATACGGGCAAAACTGTTGTTTTTAATATTGTTTAATGTATCCAGTAGCGATGTATCCACAAACTTGGCAAACAGTTCTATGTCATCGGCACATTTTTCCATCACATCCATTACACAATAACGAACCATATCTTCGGCTACATCCATATCATCATAAATATCAGCAAATGCCATTTCCGGCTCTATCATCCAAAACTCGGCAGCATGGCGTGGCGTATTAGAATTTTCGGCGCGGAAAGTCGGACCGAAAGTATAGATATCACCTAGCGCACAAGCATACATCTCGCCATTTAATTGCCCTGATACCGTCAGATGTGCTGGCTTGCCGAAAAAATCCTGCCCGTAATCAATATCGCCGTTTGGCAGACGTGGCGGATTTTTAATATCCAACGTTGTTACCTGAAACATCTCACCGGCTCCTTCGCAATCCGAACCGGTAATAATCGGTGTATGGACATATTGGAAACCGCGCTCCTGAAAAAATTTATGGATAGCATACGACAAAGCGGAACGGACTCGAAAAGTCGCACCGTATTTGTTGGTGCGCGGGCGTAGATGGGCTATCGTGCGCAAATATTCGTCAGAATGCTTTTTCTTTTGTAGCGGAAAATCATCCAGCGCCAGGCTGTAAATTTCAATCTTATCGGCAACAATTTCATATTTTTGGTTACTGCCCTGCGATTCAATCAAAGATCCAGTAACAGCAACAGAGGATCCGGTAGACAAATTCTTTATCTCATTATAATTGGGGAGATTATTCTGAGCTATAATTTGTAAATTTTTCAGGCATGATCCATCATTTAATTCAATAAACGAAAAATCTTTGGCATCTCTTCTGGTTTTTACCCAACCTTTGGCCAATACCTGCGGTTGCGTTGTTTCCGACTGCAACAAATCTACAATCTTAGTTCTTTTTAACATTTTGATTTATTCCCCATACATTAAATGTTTTTTTAAAGCAAAACGAAGTTTAGGGTATTTTGTTTTAAATGTAAACAGAAAATGTTTTTTACATTGCGGAAATTTATCCGATAACAGATACAAAAAAAACAGAGATTAAGGGCTTTTTTTCATCGGGGCAATCATTTTACAGCATATGACGTGCCAGGATAACCAGATACGCATATACTAAAAATGCCAACACCCGATATAGCGCTGCAACACTTATTATGGCGCCACCAATGAGAAACATCTGTATCAACGCCACAATAAACAGCCCGCAGCCTAACATTATCAACCAATAATATTTCTGCTTTAACAGCAGCAGTGCCGCAATAACTGCCGACAGGGCGATATAGAGATTTTGCATGGCATAAAATATTTTTGATACCGGCATGGTAACCGGTGAAAAATGCAACACGAAAGACGCCATAATTACGGTAACAGCAACAATAAAAATCATAAAACAAGTTTTTTTAGACATAAGCTCTCCCTCAGCTGTATTTATTGGAATAGTATAATGAAATAATCTTAAATTTCCGCTAATGTTTCCGGAAAAAAATTAATTCCGTTGCACCTTATTTGTATATATTCTTTTTTTCAACGCTTCTTTAGATGCGGAAACATAAGCTTTCTGCATTTCCGGTGTATCTAATACTTTTTTCATAACCATAAGCTCTTCATCATCGGCTTTTTTACATTCATGAAACGATTTTACTTTGTTTTTTATCTTATTTATAAATTCTTTTGGATTATGCTCAAGTTCTGTTTTTAATTCGGAATACGCGGCATCGACTTTTTGCTGGAAGAGGATTTTCTGTTTTATATCATAAGTTTCTTTTCCTGCACATTTCAGATATTTTTTTCTGGCCTCCAGAATAGATGGAATGCTGTAGTTTTTCTTAAAATAATCGTTGGAACGTAAAAGTTCAAACACATTGTCGTCACCGGTTATTTTTCCTTTCTCTATAACGGTTACTTTATCGGCGTTGGCAACAACATCGGCTGCATGGGTGACAACGATGACATTTTTATCTTTGGCGATTTCTTTCAGTTCTGTAACAAGTTCCATACTTAACCCCGCATCCAGTGCCGAGGTAGGTTCATCAAGTATGATGATTTCTTTTTGGGCTAAAATGGCGCGGGCAAATGTCAGGCGCTGTTGCTCTCCGCCGGAAAACTCGGTAAATCCTTTTTCGTAATTTGGATCGCCGTTCGGCTGTTCTTGATAATATGTATCATATATTTTTGCTTTTTTTAACGCTTCGTCTATTTTTTCCTTGGGATGGTCATGTAATTCGCACATATAGTTATATCTTTCTGCGCTTATTTCTCCCCTTTCTTTTTTAATCCGCGCCTCATCCAAATCTTCATCGCTGGGTATCAGCATTTCGAGATTTTTACTAATACTCATCGAATCGAAAAAGATGTCTTTTTGCGTCATAATGCCAACATAATTCATGAGCTCTTGTTCCGTTGTTTCTGCTATATTGACTCCGCCGATGGTTATTTCTCCTTCATCAATATCATAAATGTGTGTCATCAAGTCGATTAGCGTGCTTTTGCCGTTTCCGGATTTGCCTATAATCACCTGGAGCAGACCTTTTTCAAAGGTAGTATTCATATTTTCTATCTGGAAGGAGTTTTTCTTTTCTGAATAATCTTTATCAGTTTTTTTTCTGCTGTAATCAGGATATTCAAACGACACATTTTTTATTTCTATCTTGGAATTGTCAGCATTCAGCTGTTTTTCACCAGATTTAATGTTCATCCAATGTGGTATCTGCAATTTTTTATTTTCATCAATATATCGATAGACAGATTCTTTCATTCGCCTCAATGATTGAACTACAGCGAGACTCCTAGTCAAAAAACCCATGCTGGCACCGGTTATAGTTGCGAATGCGCCTAGTTGACCGCTATCTAAAGATGTTTTGGCGCCGATATAACAGGCGGAACTAAAAATACCGATACTAATAATGGTATTCATGGTGATATCTAATTTGCTGCTCAACTCAAAGAACTTTTCAGAAAATAAATTAAACTTTCTGAGGCTGTGGTCAACGATGTTTATAGATTTGTCTTTCTGTTTGTATCTCTTTAAGACATCGGCTTTACTTTGCAAATCATATATAGTGCTGTTTGTTTGTTCGGATTTTTCGCGAATGATTTTTTCCTGTTGCCTGTGACGTGAAGCAAAAAAATTGCTGAGCCCTACCATCATGGCTGTGCCACCACATATAACTCCGAACATAACAGGAGACTGTGTTAGTAATATGGCGCCAGAAACAGTAATACCGGAGATACCGTTTAATATTTTCATATTTTCATTCATTATCACAGTCTGTGCATTTGCTATGTTGTTTATTCTGGATTGCAGATTTCTAGTATTGTTGTCTTTTAGACGGAAGAACTGAAGTGGCCGGTTAAGGGTTTCTTTAAATTTGCGGACTACCGTATTTGCCTTAATTTGTTGACCAATTTTATTCATTATAAGCATCATCTTATTTCTGGAAATGGCAGATATAACCATGCCGCCAATATATTCGGTGCTACAAATCCATAGTTTGGCCTGCGCTGCCGTACTTTGTAACGCAGTCACCGTATTTCCCATAAGTATTGGCAAACTTCCGCTTAATACCCCATTGGTCACTGACCAAAATATTCCTTGTTTTATTGTTTTTTTTTCATTACTGGAAGCGTTTTTGTATTGCTCTATAACAAGCTTTAAAATAGATGTTTCTTGTCTGGCCTTGCGTATTTTTCTTCCTCTGCGGACGATTTTAGGATTTAAAACTTTTGGATTGATCTTCAGAGCCTTAGAAAAAGACATGCTGTCAAGCTGTTTTTTCTCTTTTTTTGTCAAATCAGTCATTTCCTAATTTCCTTCTCAGATGCGACTATTATGATAGTGTATCATAATATAGGATTATTTGCAAGCATTGCGGAAATGCTTTATCGTCATTGACTATAACATTGATCCAACCAGTTGAAAAGGTTGGTTTCTCATATACTCAAAAAGAAAATGACACTTGTATTTGTCAAAAAAATATGTTATACTTTCTCTAGTGAAATAAAAATTAGATTTTTTTAGAACGTTTCGCCTGCTGTTTTTTCGGTTTGAAAACAGTCTTTTTCGGTGTTTGCTTTACTTTCTGTACAGTTTTCGCCGTGTGAGAAGCTTTGGTTTCGGCGACTGTTTTGGCTGATACTTTCTTTTTCGTGGCAGAGGGCAGCTTTTTTCCCAGCCTCGGCTTTTTATAAATAAAAATTTTTTCCGGCACGCCATAAATTGAAGACGCTATCTGTTTTACTTCTTCCAGATGTTCTAAAGGGAACATTTCCGAAATAACTGTGCAGTTTGGCTTGATTTCCTGAGCCAACTTTTTACCCAGTGGTTCGCCGGTTACTTTTAAGACATAGCACAAAATCAAATCCATAGTGGCGTAATTCTGTTTCATATAATCGCCCTTGATAAATTTTATGTTTGGCAGACCAGCTGCCTTTATTTTACCCATGGTCAAGGGCACTATATCCCATTCATAGCCTATAAATTCATGTTGCGGAAATTCCCTGGCCAGTGGCAACAACAAGGCACCGCTACCACATCCTAAATCCGTTACCTTCAAAGATTTTGATGATTTTTGCAAAATGAGGCGTGCTTCTGCCAAGATATCTTGCTTTATTTTGCCGTAAGAAGACACAAACGGCCCGTATTTGCCACAGCCACAACGGATATAGGAATATGTCTGGTATAACAGATAAACAATGGCAAAAAAACCGATAACTAACGCCAGCAAGATGAGAATTCCATTGCAACACATTATTTATTCTCCTTTGCATAAAAAAGTTGCTTCTCTGTTTTATTTATCTTAAATTGTTTAAGATTATGTTTAAGGAGTTATATATCTCAAAAAATTTCAAGGGAGAAACTTATGAACAAACAATACCGGCGTATTTTATTTTTGACTGGCGCAGGAATCTCTGCTGAATCCGGATTAGCCACGTTTCGCAGCGAAAACGGTTTGTGGAATAACCACCGGGTTGATGATGTTGCTACGATTGAAGCCTATTACCGCAATCCCGACTATGTTCATGATTTTTATAACAACATGAAACCGGAATTATGGAATGCCAAACCCAATGCCGCTCATCTGGCTATTGCACGCCTGCAACAGGAATACCCAGGTGAAGTTTATATCGTGACGCAGAATGTTGACACACTGCATGAAAAGTCCGAAAGCAAAAACGTTATCCATATCCACGGGCAAATCAACCAGGCCATATGCCTGAACTGTGGCCATATTCTGGAATCATGGGGCGATGTCACTTCTGAAACGATTTGCGAGAATTGCCAAGTAACTGGCATGATGAAACCGAATATTGTCTTTTTTGGCGAAAATCTGCTGTATATGGATACCGTTGAAAAACTGTTACATTCATCGGATCTTTTTGTTTCCATCGGTACTTCAGGAGTGGTTTATCCAGCAGCTGGTTTTGTTCGGACGGCAAAATATTATGGTGCCGACACCATAGAGTTTAATCTGGAACCGACATCAAACAACTTTTATTTTGATAAACATATCATGGGGAAAGCAGGCGATACGCTTCCTCCGTTTGTCAACAGATTGCTGGCTACTGTCCATGACAATTAGCTGCAAACATCTGCTGCAAAAAAGCAGGTGAAAAAATGTTTTTTCCGGCTATCATTTTTAATTTGCTGCAGCCATCCGCCGCATAAAAAGCTTCGGCATTTTGCGGAGAAAAATATTTTCCTATTTTCCGTCGCACGATTACGTTTGCCTCTTCATAGCTGATTTTATGATATCTCTTGCTTTCTATATTCCTTTGCAATACATCATCGGGCAAGGCTGCCAATTTGCCGCCGGAAAACAATATTTGCAGCCAAAAATCCCAATCTTCAGAAACCAACAGATTTTCATCATAACGAATATGTTTTTTTTGCGCAAAATAGCGACGATACATTACGTTGGCATTGCCGAAATTGTTATATTGGATTAAACCGGCAGCTATTTCATCGTGATGCAATGGGATACGCCGAAAGCCCTTTAACTGGCCTGCTACCGCCGCAATATCGGGGTTTTTCTCCAAAAATTCAACCTGCTTGACCATGCGCTGTGGCAAAATTTCATCATCGTCATCCATTATCATGATATATTTTCCACGTGCCAAAGAAGCGGCTCGGTTGCGAGAATATGCTATACCGCGGTTTTTCTTGTTCTTATAATAACTTATCCGCGAATCTACCGCACTGTATTTTTTGATAACCTCATCTGTCCCATCCGTTGAACCGTCATTGACAATGATAAGCTCAAAGTTATCAAAATCCTGCCCCAATATCCCATCTATTGTTCTTGGCAACAGACCTGCTCGCTGATATGTCAGCATTACGACGGATACTACTGGCTCATGCTGCCGAAAACACTTTATATATATTATGCCGCAAATCAAAACCAGCAATGTCACGACGGTGGCGGCAGTACATCTTTTCATTTCCTTATTGTGCTATAATACGAGCGGTACTGCCAAACAAAACAAAACAACGTTGCCCGACTCCAAGTGCCTGTCCCGTTCCCTGGGTTATACTGATAACCTGACCGTTATCCAATTTGACAATATATTCTAAACCGATTTGTGAATTAACCCCTTTTTCTATCGCATTGCCAGCCATGCCACCCAATAAAGCACCACCAACCGCACCTAAGGCGTGCGCTGTGCCGCCACTGCCAATTGTTGATCCAGCAACACCACCAGCGACACTGCCAATCAGAGTGCCAGCACCGGAATTCGAGTTAACATTAACGGCGCGGACGCTCAAAACCGTGCATTGTGTGACAGTTGATACCTTGCCAGTCTGATTGACGGAATAATAATCCGAATTGATATTATCCGCACATCCAGACAAAAGCAAAGCCCCTAATGTTATCCCTAAAAATTTTTTAGACATAATTAATCTCCTCGTTGATTTTACCGTTGTTTTTAATTTAATGTATTATTTCCGATTGTCAATATTTTTCACAGTCACAGGCCTTTTTAGACTAAATTTTATTTTTCAATTCTTCCAGGATACGTTTTTCATGCTCAGGCTGATCTTGTCGGGCTTCTATAACATCTTTGCGGATTTTTTGTGTGCGCCTAAACAGTTGAAAAAGTTTATCACCTTCATCCCAACGGATATTGCGCTCCAAGGCAATTAAATCTTCAATAAAACGTTGTATCAACTCCAGAACAGTCTGCTTATTGGTCAAGAATATATCACGCCACATGGTCGGATCTGAACCGGCAATACGGGTAAAATCACGAAAGCCACCAGCTGAATATTTAATGATCTCTTTATGCTCGTATCCCTCCAAATCGGCAACCGTTCCTACAATGGAATAGGCAATCAGCTGCGGCAAATGCGATACGGCAGCCATAACTTTATCATGATGAGCTGCCTCCATGATATCTACTTTCATGCCACAATGCTCCCACATTTTCGTTAACAGCTCTTCTGCTTCAGGGGTAGAATTTTCAGTCGGTGTCAATATACACCAACGCCCTTTAAACAATGAAGAAAATCCATTTTGGGGACCTGATTTTTCAGTTCCTGCAACCGGATGTCCGCCAACTACAATTTGTCCCTGTGATTTGTTTAGGTATTTTTCCATCTCCAGTAGACTATATTGTTTAACTGAACCGACGTCTGTAATTATGACACCTTTTTTAGTATATGGGGCAATTTGTCGTGCCAATGCACCAAAAGCACAAACCGGTGTGGCAAAAATAACGATGTCTGCATTCTTTACCACTGCCTCTGGTTTTGTCTCGTAAATATCTGCCAATCCGAGACGTTGCGCTTCGGCAAGATGTTCTTCATCAAGATCGTATATCGCCAACTCATCCACATCTCCGTTTTGTTTTAAATTTCTGGCAAGGGATGATCCTATCAGCCCGATGCCCAAAATTGCCGCTTTTGCAAATAACATTTCTTCTGCCCTCTTTTTTTTACTTCTGCCGGCGAAAAGTCTAAACCGTAAAAAAAAGATGTCAAATTTTACCGGCAAATAACCCAGAAATACTTTTATCTGAATATTTTGCCGGTTGACATAGCTGTATAATTTTGTATCCTTTTATTGTTCGATTACTCATTTGTTGAATTAGTATTGTTATCATTTTGTCGAATGATTAGGTTTAAGGATCGAACCTCGTTAAAAAATTTTTTATTTTATGGGTAAAATTTATCATCATGTTGTTTTTTTTGACCGGCGCTGGTTTTTCTGCAGAATCGGGACTTTGCACATTTCGCGGCAACGTTGGCCTGTGGAATGGTTACAGAGTCGAAAACATTGCCTCCAAAGAAGCTTTTACGAAATGTCCGATATGTGGCAAAAAAGGCTTTATTCGTCCTAATATCGTTTTATTTAACGAACCAATCTTTTATGTGCGACAAATTGAACAACTCATAAAGCAAGCTGATTTGTTTGTTGCCGCTGGTACATCCGATGAAATTCCTCCGGCATCTATTTTTGCCAAAGAAACTAAATCCGGCGGTGCTAAAACCGTTGCTCTTAATCTGACCCTCCCCTTAAATTACCGTTATTTTGACACGGTGATTTTAGGTAAAGTAAGCAAAACTCTACCAAAGTTCATAATGGAGCATTGGGCTCGATTCAGCGGTAAATGCTGATGTACGGTCTTTTTCCGCAGTTCCATGGAATTATCTGAAATCATGCGCATACAGCCTGATAAAAAAGCAGACTTCATCAGAAGCCTGCTTTTCAAAATCTAAATTTTTGTTGATTATTTTAGGCTGATTTACCCAGTTGAGCAGCAACCTCAGCAGCAAAATCCTCTTCTTTTTTCTGCAGCCCTTCGCCCAGCTTGAAGCAGACGAAACCGCCTAATTTAACTTCGGCGTTGTTTTCTTTAGCAAATTCAGCCATAATATCTTTAACCTTCTTATCTGGATCCATAATATAAGCCTGTTCTTCCAAAACAACTTCTTCATAGTACTTACGGATGCGACCTTCTACCATCTTTTCAACAATATTGGCAGGCTTTCCAGATGCCAGAGCCTGTTCGCTAAAGATAGACTTTTCATGCTCAACGGATGAAGCCGGAACATCAGCAATCGTCATGGCAATTGGGTTAGCTGCCGCAATGTGCATGGCAATGTGTTTACCAAATTCCTGCATTTTGGCTTTATCGGTATTGCCTTCCACGGCTACCAAAACGCCTATTTTTCCCAGAGTGCTACGTACACTGTTATGAACATAGGAACAGATGATACCATTATTCGCATTCAAATAAGCTGAACGACGCAAATTCATGTTTTCGCAGATTTTAGCAATCATATCGGTTAAAATCGTTCCCATGTCTTTACCTGTTTCCAGGCATACAAAAGATTTCAATGCTTCTATATCACCCTTAACAGCCAAAGCGGCTTTGGCGGCATTTTCAACATAATTTTGGAAGATTTCATTCTTTGCAACGAAGTCTGTTTCTGAATTAACCTCCACAACAGCACCGGCATTGCCTTCAACATAAACAGAAACCAGCCCCTCTGCCGCAATACGACCGGCCTTTTTGGCGGCAGAAGCCAAACCTTTTTTGCGAAGCCAATCTATCGCTTCTTCCATATTGCCATTTGTTTCAACCAGAGCCTTTTTACAGTCCAACATACCGGCGCCGGAGGTTTCCCTTAAACTTTTTACCATATTTGCGGTAATTTCAGCCATTACTATTCCCCTTGTCTGATATTCTAAATAACAAAAAAACCGGCGTGGCAGCGCCAGGCTGCCTCCCTTTTTGCTGAAACGCTCTTTTTACTTAAGCGTTTTCCACTTCTTTATTTTCGGCAAATGCTTCGTTTGCCACAACATTAACCGCTTCGTCAACCTTGACACCCTGAGCAGCAACTTCTGCCTGCATACCATCCAGAATAGCTGATGATATTAACTCACAATACAGCTGGATGGCACGAATCGCATCATCATTGCCCGGAACGGGATAATCTACATCATTTGGATTGGCATTTGTATCCGTAATACCGATTACGGGAATACCAAGCTTTTTGGCTTCTTTAATCGCCAAAGCCTCTTTTGGAGTATCAATCACAAACAGTAAGTCCGGCTGACCACCCATGTTTTTAATACCGTCCAGAGAAAGAGCTAGTTTGTGCTGTTCTTTCTTAATGTTCTGCATTTCTTTTTTGGTATAGCCGTCATAGGCATTCTTTTCTTCCATTTCGTTTAATTTGACGAGACGGTTGATTGATTTGTTAACAGTTTTCCAGTTGGTCAGCATGCCACCCAGCCAGCGATAGTTAACATAATACTGTCCACATCTCTCTGCGCTTTCCTTAACAATATCTTGCGCTTGACGTTTGGTGGCAACAAACAAAACTTTGCCGCCCTTGGCCGCTACGTCACGAGCCACGGCCAACGCCGTATAGAGCATCGGATAGGTTTTCTGCAAATCAATGATGTGAACATTATCTTTTTTTCCGTATATATACGGAGCCATTTGCGGATTCCAACGACGAGCGTGGTGTCCGAAATGCACGCCGGCCTCAACAAGCTGGCGCAATGTAAAAGTAGGAAGTGTCATATTTTATTTTTCCTTATTTTCCGGTTAAACCTCCGCAGGACTTCGGCTTAATCGCTTAAGCACCGGAGCGTGAAGTATCTTATTACCTAAAGGTTCAAACATACCGACGCTTTCCTGCGTGTGAATTAAAAAACGGCGTGATTGCCGTTTCTGTAGATTTTATAATGTTAAAATATTTATTTTTCAAGTTTTTTTTATGTTTTTGATGAAAAAATTTTTTAGATGCAGTATCTGGCTGTACGAAAAAAGGAAAAATCTTTTCATCTTCTAAAAGACGAAAAGATTTTTCCTTGCAACCTTCAATGATAGGAATCGATATATTCCCTCACCGTTTTTTCTGGTAGCCCGTGCAACATTGCCAATGACAATATTTGCCTCAATTCGCGGTGGCGCGGGTGTTCTAAATCGGCGCCTGATGATGCAAGGTACAGCAGTGCATCGGCAATTTGCACAGCAAACAGCATGTCTTTACAGCCAAGCAAAGCATCCAGCTTTTCTGGACGGATAGAAAACAACGCATCAATCGTTTCCGGATCCTGCGACATTTTCAGTACATCCAAGGATTTTTCAACCGATAAACGGCGCCGACCGTAATAAGGAGAAACTTCCAATAAAATTTCTACCAAGCGTGGCAAATGGTCTAAAATCAAAAGTTTTTCCCCTTTGTCTAACCAAAGAACTCTCTCTTCTGGCAAAGGGAGTTTTTCTCCGTCAGCCATACATTTAAACAAAAGGACAACTCTTTCTTCATCTCGGCTCTTGTGTTGCCCAAAAATCTTGATTTCATCACTTACTTTACCTCCAACAATGTCTTCAGCGTAGTAATAGGTTACTGTATCGCCTTTTTGTAAGCGACTCGTCATCTCCGTTTGCGGTAATTTGAATACTTCCACCCTGCCATAGCAATGGTCATTTAACAACTCCACATCAAAAACGCGGAAATTTTCTGCGGCACCAATCTTATTGATGCGGGCAGTCAATGGTCCTTTTGACATAATATCTTAAAAATTAAAGTACGGTTCGTTTCTAACATGTTTTTTGACAGAACGCAAGTCTTTTGTTTAACCACGCAAGATTTCTGTCATCGGAAAAGTTTTTCTGTTTAATATTCAGAAAAATTTCTTGTGTTTATCCTTTTAACTTTGTATATTTTGAGGAAAATTTATAAAAAATAATGGTCAGTAAACGACCTGAATATCAGGGTAAAATATGAGCGATTTGTTTGAAAATTCAGCAACTGCAGTCAAGGGTGAATATTCGGCGCAGGATATTGAAGTGTTGGAAGGCCTGGATCCGGTCAGGCATCGTCCGGGCATGTATATCGGTGGCACGGACGAACAGGCTTTGCATCATCTAGTAGCGGAAATCTTGGATAACTCCATGGATGAAGCTGTGGCTGGTTATGCTACAAAAATAGACATTTCGGTTAATTCTGATTTATCGGTTACTATCACCGACAACGGGCGTGGAATTCCTGTCGACGAACATCCTAAATATCCGGGCAAGTCGGCTCTTGAGGTTATTTTTACAACATTGCACTCAGGCGGAAAGTTCGGGGGGCATGCCTATAAGGTTTCCGGCGGTTTACATGGGGTTGGCTCTTCAGTGGTCAATGCCTTGTCCCAAAAGCTGATAGTTGAAGTTGCACGTGATAAAAAGCTATATCGGCAGGAATATTCCTGCGGACGGCCGCTTACCCCTTTGGTTCTGGTCGGTAATGCTCCGAACCGTCGTGGCACAAGCATTACTTTTTTGCCTGATGAGGAAATTTTTGGCAGTGATAACAAATTTGTTCCCGCAAAAATATACCGAATGGCTCGTTCCAAGGCTTTTTTGTTTAAAGGAATCCGAATTTTCTGGACGTGTGCCCCCGAGCTTTTGAACGAAGCTGATGGTATTCCGACAGAAACGGAATTTAATTTTCCCCATGGATTGCTGGATTTTTTAAATTATCAAATCGGCGCAAGAACGACCATTAATCGTACGCCTTTTTCTGGTGAAGCTGAATTGGCCGGCGATGAAGGTAAAGTCGAATGGGCTGTTACATGGCCCGAAGATGAGAAAGGGTTTTGCAATTCATATTGTAACACAGTTATCACCCCACAGGGCGGCACTCACGAACAGGGTTTCCGCACGGCTCTTATTAAAGGGCTTAAAGAATATGCTGATATGGCTAATATCAAAAAGGCAGCCAATGTGACGGCCGATGATTTTTTGAGTGATGCGGCGGTTATGCTTTCTGTTTTTATTCGCGATCCACAATTTCAAGGGCAAACCAAAGATAAGCTGACTTCCAGCAAAGCGGTGAATCTGGTGGAGAAAGCGATCAAAGATTCTTTTGATCACTGGCTTTCGTCGGATAAGGAAAATGCAGGAGCGTTGATTGACTATGTAGTTGAACGGGCAGAGCTGCGTAAAAAAAGAAAAGAAGAAAAGGTGCAAAACCGTAAATCGCCGACAAAAAAGTTGCGCCTGCCCGGTAAACTGGCCGATTGTTCCAAAGCAGCAGCAGAAGATACTGAAATCTTTATTGTTGAAGGCGACTCCGCAGGCGGTTCGGCTAAACAGGGACGCGACCGGATGACGCAAGCGATCCTGCCTTTGCGCGGAAAAATTCTTAATGTAGCGAGCGCAAGCCTGGATAAGATTACGCAAAATCAGGAAATTAAAGATATGATTGAAGCGCTTGGCTGTGGCACTAAAGACAATTATAAAGACGAAAATCTACGCTATGAAAAAATCATCATCATGACTGATGCTGATGTGGATGGTGCACATATCACATCACTGTTGATGACTTTCTTTTACCAATATATGCCGAAATTAATAGAAAATGGGCATTTGTTTATCGCGACTCCGCCACTGTATAAAATCGTTTTCGGTGGAAAAAACTATTATGCGCTTGACGATGAAGAAAAAGATAAAATTCTCAGTAAAGCCAAATCTAACCAAAAACCAGACATCAGCCGTTTCAAAGGTTTGGGCGAGATGAGCGCACAACAGTTGAAAGAAACAACAATGGATAAAAATAATCGTGTCTTGTTGCGTGTGGTAGTGCCCTCCCCCAACACTGAAGAAGGACGCGACGAGGCTTTTGAAACGCGGCGTCAGGTTGAACGTCTAATGGGTAAGGATCCAGAGCAGAGATTTAAATTTATTATTGAACGAGCCAAATTTGCCGAAGATTTGGATATTTAACTGGCCGTACTTTTACCCTGTCGCTCTTTTATTTTTGTCTGCTATCTGCCTAAAGAGGCATTTATTACTATTTTAGACAAATATGACTAGAATATCTTTTTTTAATTTGTTATTATATTTGCAAATTTATTTTTTATCCCTAGTCATAAGCACGGTAAAAACGCTTCTTATAATCATATTCGCATTTTAATTTGCTATATTCTGGCTTTAAGATATAAAGCACATCTGAATTGTCAAAGCGCTTATAATATTTATTTATCAATTCCATATTCGGCCGGTGGACATATATATCAACTCCGCGTTCGGAAGCGTATTTATCTCGATACGGGGCTGCAGAAATAATTTTCGGTCTATAAGTCATAATGACATTATTAATGTCCATCAACTGGCGGATACCGACCTTGGCACCAATTACGTCCAGCTGACCTAATAAATTCCAGTAATAATGCGGATCGCGATTATATAAATTGTAAATCGTTCCGTCGCCGTTTAAAACATAATCGCATGGTGTAACATAGTGCAAAATCTTCTTATTCAGTGGCTCATAAAAACGCCCTACCCTATTACCAATATTGCCATTATAAATAGCCGGTTTGTACATGCAAACTCCCAATGCTGCCACCAAAAGATAAGTAAAAATAAATTTTTTTCTGAATATTTTTTCTTCCAGAAAAACCGCACTCAGAATTGCCGCAACATAAACCAGTAAATAAAAATAATAGGCAAATGCCGAAAAATATAGCAACCGCTGCAATAGTTCGACAAAAAATAATATAACAAAAATTTTAAAATAAATTTCCGAATTACGCCAGCAACATATTGCCGCTAGCAAACTACCCAAAATTAAGAGTTTCAATTCCGGCCATAATATTCCGACCCTCCGGTCGGCAAATAATTCTGGGATATGCAAATTAAACGTAAAATTTGAATGATACCAAACACCTAAGATGCCGTTTTGCCACAGATATACAGTAAACAGCAGACTCAGACATACTGGCAGAAGCAGAGCATATCCCATATCCAACCAGCGAATTTGGCGATGATATAATAAATACAGGGAAATTATACCCATCAGAGCCAATGTAAAAATGATTTTCTGCAGAAACATAAAAGATGCCCAAAACAGCAGCAGTGCTAAGCACAACTGCCAAAGCTTCTTTTGCTTTAAATAACAAAAATAATAGTATAATCCGGCAAAAAATGCCGTCATCATAAAGTTATCCGGACGAAAAGACGACAACGACACGACAATATACGGTGTCAAGGCCAATGATGTTGCAATCAGCCCGCCTCGTTTTCCGGTACAAAACTTTGAGGCTATGAGGTAGAGATAAAAATAGTTCACAAACGATATTAAAACCGATGCCGTTTCTGTTAATGAAGTGATAATGTTATCATCAAGCCCGCGGGCGTGCCATCCGACAATCGGCGCAAATATATACCACAACAACGGATTATGATGTTGAAAAAAATCTTTATATGGGATAAAATCGGCAAAAACCAGCCATGATGAATGAATATGCTCCAGCGTATCGCCGCCAAGCGTGTCCGTACACCAGACGACATAAAGACAAAATGTCAACCCGACTACTAGATGGGCACAAAAAAACCATATCGGAAATTTATGATATAAGGCTTTCAGATACGGCATTGTCCCTCCTATGGCATAAATACGGTCTGTTTAAACACGTTTTCCATAAAAAACAGTGAAATAAAACTTAAAACAAATGCGATAACAGGAGTAGCAATCCAACCGGAAACGACCTTTAATACAATGCTCCATTTTATACCTTTGCCGCCTTTAACCAGTCCGATACCTATAATCGCTCCGACGACCGCCTGAGTACTAGACACTGGTACTGCCGGTAGTGGCGGTAGATTTATTGACAGCAGAAAATGTTCCAATTTTTCCGATGAAAAGAGAAGCAATACCAAAGACTCCGACAATATGACTATCCACGCAACCATCGGCGAACAAGATAAAACATTTTTGCCTATGGTTTTAATAGCCTTTTGTGAATAAGTGAAAATACCGATACATGCCGCTACGGCACCCAGCAAAAACAAAACTTGTGTACCGTTTAACGTATATACATTGCCTAATTTTAACGGACCGAAGATATTTGAATCAATAAAAACGCCAACGACGTTAGCCATGTTGTTGGCGCCGAGGGCAAATCCTCCCAAAGCTGTTGTTAAAATCATTCCTACACGCACTGCCATATCCTGCCATAAAACATGTACTTTACTGTGGTGGAGAATGCTTTTGATGCACAAGTACAATAAGACAGCCAGAGCTCCTGAAATTATCGGACAGCAAATCCATGATGCACATATAGAAGCCAGAGTATCTATATTCGTCGGTTTATTGTTATATACGTTCCAGCCGATAATACCGCCGACAATAGCTTGTGAAATGGAAACACTAATACCCGATTTCAACATCATTAGTACGGCCAACGCTGAAGACAATGATACCGTAAAAGCTGCAGCTAGAGTATTAACACCGCCTAAATTATTCAATGTCTCTGCGGTGTTCTGCCCGCTGGCTACCGCGCCTAAAATTAAAAAAATACAAGCAATGGTAGCTGCATTACGAAAACGCAACATTTTGGTTCCGACGGCTGTCCCGAATATATTAGAAGCATCGTTGGCGCCCAGTGACCATCCCAAAAATAAGCCACTGGAAAGGAAAAAAAGATATTCAAACATTATCAAATTTCCCTTTTAATTGCAAAAATCAACAATGCGTCAATGCAGTCTTCAGCAAGATCGGCAATATCAGCCACTTCTTCCACAAAATTATTGATTTGCATTTTGTGGGCCAAATCCATATCTGCCTCAAATACCTGCCGGCGTAATTTGGCTGACGTTTTGTCGCTTTGATGTTCCAAAAGATAAACTTTTTGCGAATAATCGCGTAAGGTTACCAAATCGCGGAAAAAAGCTCGTGAGGCAATAGCCATGTTTTCGGCGCAATCTGTTACCTGAACGATCAGTTCACGCAACAAACCATGATATATTTCAGGAATTTCCGGCTGTTCAATGTAAAATTTATGCGCCACTTCGTCAAACAGGTTAATGACTCGATCCAAATTTTCCACTAACTTCAAAATATTGCCACGTAAATCCGGTATCAGGTTTTCTTCATACAATTTGCTTTCTATCTCACGGCGCAGCTTATCTGAATCGTGTTCAATTGTCTTTATTTTTTTACTGACATGGCAGTAGGTTTCACTGCAGTGCTCTTTCAAATAAATGTCTACAGCCTCTTTGAAAACCATTGTCATTTCTATTATTTTATCGTGTAGATTGTCAATATTGTGTTCCAAATCGCGGGTGCGGGCAAACAGCGAAATCTTGACATTGAACATTTCTTATTTTCCTTTCCAAATGCTATTCTTGGCAGATTATTATCCGGTTTTTACCGTACGTCAATCTTTTTCCCTTTTTTGTTAAATTGCCTGTCAACATAATTTATTTTGTGCTTGCAATTATTTTTTTAATTTATTAGCTTCGAAGTGTTATATAACATTTTTAAGGATGGGAAATATGCAAAAAGATAATATCATTACCATTTTAGTATCGGTTATTTGTAGCGTTGTTGTTTCGGTTGCTCTATGTACCAAGGTTTGTGGCGGTACAAATTCCGCCCCAGATACTGTGGCAACGACCGGCTCTGCGAATATTAACAAAGCTATTGAGAACTATCTTGTTGAAAATCCGACAAAGGTTCGCGAAGCTTTAGTATTGGCCGAACAAAAAGAGCAGGAAGCTGCTCAGAAGCGTATTGCTGAGCTTTATAAAGCTAATTGGAAAGAGTTGAGTAGCTATGAGGGTTCGCCGTTTATCGGACCGAAAGATGCCGATATTACCATTGTTGAATTCTTTGATTTTAACTGCGGTTATTGCAAACGTCTGGCTCCGGAATTGATGAAAGTCATTAAAAACAATCCGGAAATCAAGGTTGTCTTTAAACCGGTTACGTTCTTGGGTTCCATGCCGACAGCAAAGATGGCTCTGGCAGCAAATAAGCAAGGCAAATTCATTGAAGTTTATGAAGCTCTGCTTACTCATAATGGGCAGATTACAACGGCTGTTGTTGAAAAAGCCGTTAAAGATGCTGGCTTAGATGTTGAAAAAACAAAGAAGTTGGCTGAAAGTGATGAAATTGCTAAAGAGATTTCCACGATTGCCAGTTTGTCACAAAAAGTTGAAATACGTGGAGTTCCTACCCTGATTATTAATGGTGAGGCTCTGCCAGCGATTGATTCTGCTTCTATTCAAAATGCAATTGACAAATTAAAGTAATTTGATTGTTGGTTTTGTTTTGGCCTGCCTTTGAAAAGGCAGGCTTTTTTTATTTAATTTCACGAAGATTTATTTTTAAATTGTGTATCCCTAAAAAAATCTTGCATAATTACTTTAATGCCTTAAGTTATTTTTAGTATTGTTTTGAGGAGTTTTTTAATGATGAAAACAGTTCTTAAATATCTATCCGTGCTGGTGTTAGCGGCTCTGGGTGCTGGTGTTGTATTGTATGTGGACGAACATTGTCCGGAAAAACAGTTGGCAAAGCAAGCTCAGCTTGAAAAATCTATTGCCTTATATATAAATAATCATCCGCATGTTATTTTGGAGGCTATATCAAAAAGCGATAATTTTGGTACAGTCGTACGCAGTTTTTCTGCCACCGGCGATGGAGAGATGAATGAAAAACTCAAATACTTTCTGGAAAATAATTCTTATCTTTTAGAAAGCTTTATCAGTAATAATGCTTCAACAGTTATTAAAATGTTGGCTGATACCGATGATTTCAAACAGGCTGTAGCAACTGCGGCATTGACAGTGGAAAGCATCAAGGAAGCATCTCCTGCTAAGGAAGAGACCGCGGCACAGGATAATCCCAACCAAAAATTTATTGACCATTGGGAGGAAATGAGTAACGGAAATATAGCACCGTATGTCGGTCCCCAAGATGCAAAGGTGTCTGTGGTGGAGTTTTTTGATTTTGCCTGCGGGCATTGTAAGGCTCTGGCACCGATTATGAGTCGCCTAAGGAAGGATAATCCTGATGTCAAGTTTGTCTTTCATCCGCTTTATTTTATGAGTGAACACTCTCCGTATGCAGCAAAAGTTTCGCTGGTTGCTTTTGAAAAAGGCAAGTTTGCAGAAGTTTTTGACGGTATGATGACTTTACCGGAACTTAATGAAGAGGCTGTTAATCAGATTTTGGTAGATGAAGGACTCAATGCTGATGAAATCAAAAAAATGTCCGAAGAAAAGAAAATCCGCAGAGGTCTTCAGGAAATAGATTCCTTATCACAGGTTCTTGGTATTAACGGTGTACCGATGCTATTGATTAACGGCGAGCCTTTTTACGGACGAAGCTATGAAGACTTACAAAATAAGCTCAATAGCTTAAAGTAACTATTCGCAAAAAAAGAAAAAACTCTGTAATCAGAGGCTTTTTCTTTTTTTTTACAAATGGTAGCCTTATTTTAGTATACAACAAACCGTCTTGAAAACGGATATTGATGATATGCATTTTTAATTGCTTTTTCAATATATTTTGTTTCCAGATTAAGACGAAAAATACTCCATACATCGAAACACCATATTAATCTCAACAATGTTTCTGCTGATACAAAGAATAAAACTCTCCGTCTGATAAAAAGCATTTGCATTCAGAACTAATATTTCATACATGTTCTTCAATTTAACATGCCCAAAAGCTCTCCACGCGGGGGCTTTTCTTTTGCCTGGTTATCCTGGCGATATCGCCCAGATAATACCTCCCCCATAACTTCAAACATATTTCTACCTAACCTTGAAATTTCGGTGGTGATAATTTTATCACCCTTAGCGAGTTTCCTTAACAGTTTTCCAAGTTTTCTTTTATCCAATGGTTTTCGGTAAGAGATCGTTTCCTCAATAATTTCATCAACTTTGATATTGTTTTTATGGGCAAATGTTTCTAACTCAAAACGCTGATTGGCACAATTTTGCAGGTCTGTGCTGACCCTGATATAAAAATAAGTCGTCATTACTAATCCTTTGATATTACATTTTTATTTATCAAAAGATTTATATAAAATAAATGTCCCATTAGATTAAATATCTGGTGGAAATATATAACTGGGTATTTCCGGAGTCAATAATTTCTTGAAAAACGAGCAATTGTGTGAATTCTAGCAGTTTCATACACCTCTTTAATAAGCCCTGAAAAAGGCCTCTCCATAAACGGACATTTATGGAGAGGTTGACGGACTGTGAAAGAGGAAAAGAAATTATTACAGCAAT
>CAYQDC010000004.1:0-55856 GCA_964416205.1 uncultured Acetobacter sp.
ACATCTTCATCTGTCCCCAACTCAATGGATATATTGCTTTCATTTGCTTGCTCAAATATTCTGCCGTCACGAAACTCTTTCAGTAGAGCTTCCATTTCTGCAGATATAACCATATTTGTATCTTTTATGTCTTCTCTTGGTGTAATCAGAACCGGACTAGAGTTGTTTGTGGAATTTCCTAAAACCGGAGAATTGGCAGAAACACTTTTATTTGCAAAAGTGCTGTCTAGCGACTGGACCTTATCGGTTTGCCTGGTTCCGGACATTTCTATCGCATTATTATACTGTGGTACAAACAATTCAGCATCGTTAGCCTTGACATTATATTGCCCCATCGGCTGCTCTGTCGAAACCGGCACCTGACTTGTAGGTGCAACAACTGGTTGAACTTTCGGAATGAAGTCTAATATACTCTCACCGTTCTGCATACCAGCCTGCCCTGATTGTGTAGCATTGCCGTTGCCTGTATGAAGATTATTACTTCTATTTCCAGCGCCACCATTTCCGATACTATTATTTCCGATATTGTTGTTTCTCTGATAATTTGAAGTCGGAACTTGTTTACCGCTCAAAATATCTTCATAACTCATACCATTGTTTTCTTCTGAAAAACTATTATTTTGTGCATTAGAGAATGTATTATTACTAAAGAATCCAGTATTTGCCGAATTTTTATCAGCAGTAGCACCAACTGCTCCTCCATCTGCCCCATTGTCGTTCCCGCCGTATACATTATCATAACTTATTGTATCCATATCATCGGGCTGCGATGCATATGCATTTTGCAAATCCCACTCATTTGTCTTGGCGTAAACCGTATTTTCTAAACCATCCGAATCGGAACGACGCAGTTTCAGGCAAACAATCCTTTTACCGCTGCGTAAAACCATATCCCCCATACCTTCAACAATTATCAAACGATTGTTTGGTCCCGCAGCACGAAAGCCAACAGGCGTCTCCGAACGTTCAACAATTAAAGTAACAATTGGCCGTTGTATTGCCGTCAGAGCTTTTTCGCCCAGGTCAATATAAGTAAAAATATTATCACGCCATACACGTTCCGGTGCGATAATAATATCATCCGGATTTGGAACGTACACTTCTATATCAAAACGAAACTTTGTTGGATCTACCGGGATTTTCTCTATCCAGTCTTCTTTTTGTAAATTCCGGGTATAGGTAGAATCTGCACTGTTACTATCCGGACTGGAATCATTAGATCCTGCGTAGCCATTGCCGGAGCTGATACTTGTACTACCGCTATTTTTCTTTTTGACGACCTCTATATCTATAATTGCGTTTGTAATTCTATCCGTATTAACTGTCTCACTTTGAACATAAAAGACATACTTATTGCCTGAGCGTCCAAAAACAATCATATTCGTATCAACCCCCACAAACTGTGAAGAATCTGGGTAAACCAACAAGCTTGACGGTCCTTGTATTTCTGCATTAAACGACAAACCATCACCTATGTATACATTCTCAATTACTTCCCAATTTGGAAAATTGATGAGCGTATACATCCCTTCGCGCACCCTAACTGGTAGCACTAATTCCGGTGTCCAATAATATTTTGTATATCCCGGACGCGTCTGTCCTTCACCCATGTGCTGTAGAGGATCTTTCCAGGCGCTTTGCATCATTCCGAGAGAGCCAATACCTCCCAAATAATTTAAATTGGTAGCGGCATAATTGCCCTGGCTTTGGTCAGCATTTTGATCCAAATTATCTTTGGTTACTTGCGCCTGCGCCGAATAAGCCAATGCTCCCAGCGAAAAAACCATTATTAAAAAGACATTATTCATCTTAATCATACTGCTATTCCCAAAGCATCAATTTGTTTTGCGTTCAATTTGCCGATAATCCAACACCGTAAAGCCGAGCGGATTTTTTAATCTCTTGCCAAATCTAACCCTTTTAGCTCTGTACCTTATCTTTATGGATGCCACCCAGACGCTAACACGTGGCATTTCATACTCAGGCATCATATCTTCCACCTTGAACTCAACTTGCCACCACGTTTCGCCTTTACTGCCACCAACTTCTGTTACCGAAACTATTTTAATATTTCTTGTTATATTATGCTTTCTGATAAGCTCCAATGCTGCGTCTGCAAAATCTTTACGGAATTTATCATACATTCCCGTTGAAGACATTTCCTGTATTGTGCTACCTGCTCCCCATCGCCTTTCCATTTCATCAATATCGTTAACAAAGGTGTTACGTAGCAATACATATTCTCTTATAAAAATCTCCGTCAAATATTTATGCTTATAAATATCTTCAACCGGATGAATTGTGTAAATTTGGTCTTTCTTATCAGAAAAACTGAATAAATACGGCTCTATACGATATAAAGGCGTGATAGCAAAGATAACATACGTCAGTATTATGTTGCAACAAACACTTACGGCAAAAATAATCGCAAAAGCACGCGCCGTCCACAAATATCTCTTTTCCGTGGCGTTTTCAACAATAATATCTGCTTTTCTGGCTCTCGACTGACGTATAGTTCCGGGACGAGGTGTCGCCTTTCTCCCCTTCCCTTCAATAAGAAGCTTTTTTGTTCCGTCAGAAGATATTTGTTCAGCCATCCGTATACCCTTTATACTCAACTTAGTGCTTTAAACCAATCCGGAAGCGTTTTGGGCAATTCAACCTCAATACATGCACACGGAGAAAGTTTCAGCTCGTAAATATCTTTACCAATTCCGACAGGTTCCGGCTCATAATAGTCTCCAATCAGATTACATGCTGCCAATACAAACATGGCGAAAAATAAAATCAATGCTTTGTACATGGCTTCCCCTTTCTTTGTTAACTTTCTTTTATAATTAAAACTTTTAATTTTAAAAGTCTAACGAGAAAACAAAATGCAGCCACTTATCAACAGGCTAAATCATCTATGGGTAGTATAACAAGATAAACTTTAAGAAAAAACTAAACGTCAATTTCACTTTGAAAATAACTGTATACGACAAAACCGAGAGGATTAAGCAACCGGCGATATGCTGTCCGACGCCTGGGATTGACGTATCCGCGAATATTGGCTGTCCAAAATCTTTCGGTTATAATTGGCTCTACACTATCCATGCGGGCGTAACGGTTCTGGCTTTTAAAAGTGTAATCATAAGTTTTGAATTCTATTTTCCAGGTATTGCTGTTTTCCCCACCGGTACGTTCAACCGATAAAATTTCAACCGAGCGACTGGAATTATTTTCAATCATTTCTGCGGTTAACAGTGGGTAGACTTTCTCGAATTCCTTATATACCTCGTATGTGGAAAGATAAGACACTAATCCTCCCCATAACCAGCGATTTTGCATTTCCCTTGCATCTTTTATGTAAGTATTGCGGAGCTCGACATATTGTTTCATGAAATTTACCATCACTTGCTCGCGTGATTCCATTTGAAAATTGATATATTCTCTTTTGACAAGTGATTGAGAATCGGAAAATTCCACAAACATCAGAGGATCTATCATAATTTCTGGAGCCAATTTCATTATGGCTAAGGTGGTACAGACACCATATAACAATGAGCAGATTGCCAACATTGCTGTCAGGCGAGCTATCCACTTATAGTAAACCATTTTGGCTCGACGCTCTTCCACTACATCTTCGGTAATGAATTCCGGGGCTTCTCGCGTCTTTGTCTTATCGCTAATCTGTAAGACTTTCTGGTTAACTATATTTGGCATTGTTTGCTTTATGCTCCTTTTTTAATATACTGGGCAATAGGCTACTGCTTGGCTTTGATTATCCATAGAAGTCAGACCTTCTTCTTCAGCCACAAGCAGGGCTTCACGGTTGCTTTCGGCTTCTTTAACGGCTTCTTCCATGGATGCTCCGGTTTCATCAGATTGGATTGTAGCTACCTCTGCTTCGTCAACGGCTAGAGCGTCAAAATAGTTATCCATTTTGTCCAGACGTTCTTTGACTCGTTCTTCGTCTCCGTCGTTAAACTCAAGAGTGTTACGACCTTTATATTCGGTTCCTGTGGTCTCATCGGTGTAACCGTATTTGGCCTTTTGAATAGCCTCATCTTTCAGCTCATCCAATTTGCAGTATATCTCTTCATAGTATGAGCCTTCACTTACGCTGCTACAATCCACATCATACACGTCATCTGACGCATCTTTGGCCAAACCGCCGGTGTCCATAATCAACTGTGCACATTCAGATGCGCTGGTTTCGGCACATTCACTGTCACTTGTGTCTTCGCACAGTTCTTCGCCTGCTATACTCTCACCCAGTGCATGTATTTGCGTACAGAGGTTTTCAAGAGCTGTAACAACATCTTCCTTGTTGTTGTCCATGGTTTTTTCGGCGTTATGTTCAGCATTGACAGCCTCCAGAAACGAGCCAATCACATTGCGTTTAAATGTTGCCAAATCCGCACGCTGGCGTTCTATGTTGTTCTCCTGATTTTCATCATCTAATAAATAATCATAGATGTTTCTCAATATCGGACGGTATTCCAGATTACCATTCAAGAATTGTCCAAGCTCACTGTAATTGGTATACATCGGCTCATTGGTGCTGTTCAAACTGCTCTGTAAGGCTTTTGAATTATCATCCTCGTCAGCGTGATCGGCCAGCAAGTGGCGCAGGCCGTTACCATAGGCGGCAACTTCCTGACAAGTTTGTTCTGTTGCGCCGGACGGTATGGCGCTACGTTGTTTGAAACTCATGTCGCTGACACTATCGCCTCCGCCAACATCTATGATTTTATTTGAAGCTGAACTTACTATTGTGCCGTTGTTGTCTCTCTTACCCAATTTGCAAGGATATACGCCTGCGCGTCCGATAATGGCGCGGTAATGCTCTTCCTTAGCATCAGAAATATCCGCGTTGTTAATATAGTCTTTTAGCTTATCTTCACCATACGAACGCTCCACAAATGTCTGCTGGTATAGGCCGTTATCTCTGAAGTTTGGCGTAGCCAGCAGATAACGCCAAGTTTCGGGTAGATATTCAACCGTTTCTGCGCTTTCCGTCGTGGTCTGCTTATATTTTTTATCTACCAGCGTAGAGCGCGACGGCTTGTTGTTGTTCTTTGGCACGTCGTCATAATCCAGCGCGCTGAAGTAGAAGACTTCTCTTAATGGCGCTAGGTTTAATAGTGGCCGGTGTGGCGCCATGTAATCACGCCCATTGTTGCTATTCGTGTTTTCATCGGCTGATGGCGTCAACTCATCAACTGGCTTACCGAAAGACGGAATCGTGTTGGTATAGAGGCCGCGAGCAGGAAGCCCGACAAAGTAATCGTCATCGGTGGTGATATTCTCAGGAATACCGAAACTCTCAGACAATTTAATACCCGCCTCTTCCAATAAGTCCGATTTAAGAGCCTGTTTTAGATTTTCTATCAAAGCATAATGTTCTTCGGTTATAATCGGAGATTTTTCGGACATTGTCGTTTCACCGACAATATCTCCTCCATCAGCGTAGTTTGTATGCTCATAAATCGCTTCATTCGCCTCTTCTTCATCTTCACCGCTGATACCCCATTTTTTCATGACATTAGTGATTTTTTCGACAGCCGAATCTATCTCTTCCTTAATGGTTTTATCTGCTTCAGGAATATAGGTCTGCTGCAAAAGTTGTGTCGCTTCTTTTATTGCCTGTTCGCGAATCTCTTCTGCTACTGTTGCTGGCGTCTGGACACCGTCGGGTATTCCTAAAGCATTCAAGTCGCTACAAGCAACAACAAATTTGCTAACGACACCGTAGTCTTCTAGTTTTGATGGATATTGAGACCATTTTTCGCCTTCAAACCAACGTTCGCGAATGGAATTATCTATAATTTCATACAAATCATCCTGAACCTGGGAATCGTCATTAACACCGTCATGGTCAGAGGACTCTACTGTGCTGTATAATACACGCGCCATTGTCCAAGACAAGTTGTCATACATGTAGTCGTTAGAATGATTTTTGCAGAATACGCCGAAGGCTCTCTTTTCCGAACACCATTCGCGACTTTCCATACGCGCTGGCTCGGAGCCGTCGTTCTGCGCTTCAAGTTTCTTTTCAAAACTTTCGTTTTGTTCATCTATTTTTTCTTGTAGCTCTTTCGCTGTTTCCAAATAATTATCGGCAAAGTCTTCTGCTGTTTGGCGAATTTTTTCACTCAGAGAATCTATCTTCTCCTGTTGGATGTCGAGCATATCCTGAGCGCGATCCATATTTGCCTGAGCTGTCGCAATCTGTGTATCCAACTCGGCAATATTGGTAAAGACGTTTTCTTCCGCTACATTTTTATACGGATCTTCTTCGTTTTCAGAGTTTCGGTAATCATCGCATTCTTCAATTTCGACCGGTGCATTGTAGCATAAAAACTTTAACTCTTCTTCTATGGCAGGTATTTGTCCGATTTCATCTGCTAAAGTCGGATTTGCTATCTCTTCCAAATCTTCGCCGGCACCGGTCAACAGAGCCTCCAGATCTTTTTGCAGGCCTTTTGGCTTTGGTGTGCGCTCATTCAATCTGTCTTGCAAAGCTGGAACTCTGACATTGTTCAGCTCATCCAAATTTTTAATTAGGCCGCTGACGTGTTCTACCGTGCGCTGGCGGTCTTCAATTAGGTCATTTTTGGTAGCGGTTGCTGTATCCAGATTTTCACTGTATGATTTACGACCTTCAATAGCATTTCTGAGCTCCTGTTTTAGATTCTGTATATCTGTTTCATACTGCTCCACCATTGCCTGTAAGGTTTCTTCAGCCTGTTTGCGGACTTCCATAACTGGCTTCAGGTAATCGGAAGCAACTTTTCGACCAGCAGCATTGGCATTTTGATATAAATGCTCGGTCTGTGCATCCAAACCATCGAGGCCGCCGGGACATGTTTCTGCATAGGAACCGCCGTTTATCCAGCTTCCGACAACTGCTGGCATATATCTTTGTACCAGGAATTTGGTGCTGAAATCCCAAATACCAGGGCAGTCACTGCCTTTTTCTTCAATTGCCGAATATGGCGTCGACGTTTTTGTAAAGGCACAGCCACCTGATAAACTGGTTATGCGCTGGTCATAATAGATACTTTGTGTTGTTTTTGAACATCCGATCTCTTTGCTCCCCTCAATGAATCCTGTATCATTGCTGCCGGAAATATTACACTCTAATGTTTTATAACAGGAATAAGCCCCATCGCTGTCATAACATGTGCAAGCGATTGTTTTGGTACCGTAGCAAGTTGCTGTATCGCCGCTTACGCTGCAACCACCACTGTAATCGCTACATTCTTGGTCCCAGGCGTCCTGAGTGGCATCAGTTGTCAATTTACAAGCGGTAATGGCGGGAAGGATGTCTTCAATGGCACTAGAATCGCTGTATTTCCTAGCCTGGACGGCAGCAATGCGATATGACATCATGCCCTCATCTACCATTTTTACTATCATGCGCATATTGCGGTATTTGTTGCGTAAATATTCTTCCTGCAGGTTTTTCTGATCATTCCACGGCTCAAACTGCAAAGTGCCATCTTCTGTCATTTCCATAATATGATTATAACCGATGAGCCAGTTTTTTTCCGCCTTGATGCGGTTTTCGGTTTCTATATCATCAGCTACAGTGCCGTCCATCAGAAAATCCGTGTCATTATAATCCAAATTGCTTTCTTCTGCTATAGCCTCATATCCTCCATCAGGCAATGTCGTCTGATCATAGTCTGCGGTTGGGCTCTCCGGCTCGGTATCCGCAGTTACCGTGTCCAAAACGCAGGCATAGAGAGTTTCCCCACTGCTGGTTGTGCAACTGCTTTGATTCTCTTCCACATCATCTATCTTATACCCCTGCGGACAAGTGGCATAATAGCCGTTGCACTCGCTGGTAGAAGTGCCTAAAATAGTATCGGTCGTATATTCCTGATATTCAGCTATAACCTGATATGACAAACCGCCGCGACTGTCATGTTCGTTGGCGACATCAGGAATTTTCCCATCATACCAGATTTGTGAACCCTGACCGTTGCTGTATTTATCCAAAAAGCCGACGACACATTGGTCGCTCTGGGTCAAGACATCCAATAAACGTTCATGAATTTCTTTTGCTTTCAGATACTTACGGTATTGCATTTTGTAATCACCCAACTTAGCTTTTAAGTTGTGCAGACTGATGGCCAGCGAAATCTGTTCGTCTATCGGCTGCAACTGCCCCAGAATCTTCGTATCATCCGTGTTTAACAATTCCGTCTTATCCGAATTCATGCTAGCGCAGTCTTTGCTGCTACTGCCGTCGGTGCAGGCGGTACTGCGTTTGTAATCTCCTCCCAACATGGTTCCAGCGGCATAGGCATATTCATGACTGTCATTATAGGCAAAATGATAGCCTGAATCTATGTAATCAGCGGCGGAACTTTCTTCTACTGGTACAATCGGGTCAACCAGATTTATCTGCTGCGATGATATAAACTGCGCTTCCATGGCCGTTAAATCTTCCACGATGCGCATCAAGCGGTCATAAACTACCGTTACAATATAAGCATTCAGCATTTCGCCGTATTGGCCTGGGTTGGAACTGTCATCCGCGCCCTCCAGCTCATCTTCGGTTAATTCTGGATTTACATAAGCCATTTTCAAACCGAAGAATACACAATTATCCTCTGTCTGTTCGCCGTAGAAGCCTTTTTGGCAATGATCCAGACGGTCTATCGTTTTTTCTACTAATCCCAAGTAATCTTCAGTCACGCGGCCGGTCAGATAGGTTTCTATTATCATATCCTGCTGATATTCTTTGGTTTTTTTGGCATAGGCCGCTTTCATCGCCGTATAGTTATCTGGAAAGCTGCTCCGGGGAGGATATACAAGAAACAGCGTATTGAAGGCATTGAAATACTCTTCTTCATCCAGACTGTCGGTGGTTATGCCTAACAGGGAACTGGCGTTTAACTTTCCTTTACCAGGTGTTTTGTTTTCGTTCTTTTCGTCTTTGCTCGTAAACTTGGTTTCGGCAAACTGTTGGGCCTTTTTAAGCACTTCTAGCTTTTGCGTGTTCAATTCAGACTTAATCGTCTGTGCCTGGCGGTAGGCTGCTTTTACGTTAGAAATGACTTTGTTGGCGTTGCCAGGAATATCTACTTCTATATCCCATGGCATCGGCGGCAAAAGAAAGAATGCTTCTGCTTTTGTGGCACCTGCACCTAAGATAACGGCACTTAAGAACAGGCATTGCAGCAATCTTATTTTTCTAACCATTGGTATCCCTCCCAGTTTTCTTCTTTATAATCCTTTTCTTCCGCAACAGTAACGGCTTCGTTAACTGTTTCGGCTTCTTCGATTATCTGATTTACATATTCTTCGGTGAGAATATATTTTTCCAAATCAAATTCCTTGTACGTCCCGTTGGGTGTCTTTGCCCCTTCTGCGTTTAACAGGGCACGCGCCGCCATGTATTGCAGGCGGGCGCTTTGCAGCTTAGCATACATCAAAAGAGCCCGCATATTTTCTATTCTAGTGGCGGAATACGATGAGATGGCCTCCAGTTCGTTAGCTGATTTCGGCGTATTTTGGAAGAGCTCATCTGCCATATATGTCCGGATGGGAATTTCCCGCCGCAAGCTGGCTGTTACCTGCAAGAGGTGTGCCGCCGTATTGGTCAGCAGATATCTGCGTTGACGTGTTGCCGCGTCAACTTTGGTCTGATGCTGAAGTCGCCCCTCATCTCCTCCGGACGAGCCTAAACTTGCAGAATCATAGAAATAACGCTCAATGAAGTCGGTATAGTCTTTTTCCGTCGGGCTGAACCTGTCTATAATACCATCCTGATTTTCCATGCTCCATTCCAGCTCTTCATTGCCTTCAGTCTTGTCTACAAGCGTCGATTCATCTTCTTCGTCTTCTTCCTGCAACGCTTCAATACGTTTTTCATAAGTTACAAATTGTGGATCAGCATCTGTTCCTATTTTGTTTTTCTCCACTTCAAGGATTGACAGTTGCGCCGATAATTCCTCTTCTAATTCCTCTAACTCCTCGCAAGCTGTAACCAGAGCATCATACTCCATTTTAAGTGTTATGTATTCGTCGTAGGCAGCTTCGGACTCGCCGGGAACAAATTTTACTTCTTCATATTTTTGCTGGGCACTTTCCATTTTTGATTTGACCTTATCCAGATCACTCTCTTTTTCCTTTCTGGTGGCGGCGGCTTCATCAATGCTTTTTTCGGCTAGTTCTATTTTACTATCAAAATACTCCGTTCTGGCCGTAACATAAGCTTCTTTCTCGTTTTCCATCGCTTCCAAGTTTTTCTGTTTTGTTCCTTTGACGATTTCTTTTATATTTTTCTTTATTTCAAGGGTGGCGTATTCATTAAAATAATCTGTACCGATGCCGAACAGCGTTTCTTTGTTTATACCCTGGGTGGTCAACTGTTTGATCTGAGAAACTTGTTGCGACAATTTGGTGGAAGCGTCGCTTACCTTATTAACCCATTCACTGATTTTGGCTGCCAATGTCGACGCGTCAATAATCAACGCCTGAGCAGGAACTGCCGTATTCAACATTAGAAAACAAACCAAACTAACCGTTATCTTTTTCATTTTCAGTTACTCCTCCATCTCTGATCTGTTGGTTTGTTCCGTCAATTCAGCCGCAGCAACCCCGCTGTTCATATAGGCTCGCAACTCCAGAATCCGGTTAAGGCGCTGTTGTGTAGCGATATCCACAATATTTTGCGCATTCAAAATCTCATCTATATTTTCGTTGTTAAAACTGGACTGGTACAGAGAGCCATCCTCAAGCAATATGCTCTGACGTGTGGCAACAGCCTTGGCAAACAAAAGTGCGGTATCGTCTAAAACAATTGCATTTATCTGTCGGCGGTTTTCGTTTATTCTTTCAAGGTCATCACCTTGGCCGCGTTTATAAATATAAGTGTCTTTTACTACCTCAACTAATGATGCATCTGTTTTCTTTTTCAGATTTCCGGACGAAAGTTCTTCCGCTCCCGGCATTACGCGAATCTCATCCATGGTTTGAATATAAAACATCTTTGAATCCTTTTCCCATGTTGCCAGAGCTTTTGTATCGCAACTTTTTGGGTTTTTATAGCAACTTTTAGCCATTTCAAATCCCTGTCGTGCCCTTTTTTCTATATCTCTCAATTTTTTTTGATATTCCTGTACTTTATTCTCTACATCTTTGTATTTTTCGAGCACAGCCTGAACTTGCGCCATTATATCAAAGATCGCATAGGCTTCACGCGAATAAACGAACAAAGACAGTATTAAAATTATGAAAAACTTCTTTTTCATTAGCCTTCCCCTTCCTCTGACTGGCCAAAGTATGTGTAATCAAATGTCATTAAGTCTTTTAGTATTTCTGTTTGTTGATTTTGTGCATCGGCATCTATAAGACTTAAAATCTGCATAGTTGTGTAGTAATTCATCTGGGCACCGGCAGAGTAATCATCACGAGCTGTCGTGCTTTCTTTTATCCCATCCTGCATACTGACAATGTTCCGTTCATAACCGGTAGGCAAATCTTCTGGATCCATATAATCCAAACTAGACTTGTAAGTATTTACTGCCGCTAAAAACAAATTGAAAAAAGCTGCATCGTTATATGCTTTCTTTTGCTTTAAGCGCCATTCCTTTTTTATTTGGTCGCCAACACCACTACTACTCTCATCCTCGCCCAAACTTACCCCTTTTGCATATTTATACAGGCAATCAGCTATATTTTGTTCTTTTTCTAAAATTGATGTAGCGTTATTTTTATCTTTTGCCGATATGGAAATATCCTTGGCATCTAACTGGCAAATTGATAAAATCACATTTGGAAAAATGACTTTATCCTCTACATTTTTATTTTCTTCCTCGCTTTCAAGGTCACTGCTTTGCATTGTGCCGCGGTTTTCATTTGTCGCTGTTACAAATTCAGAATCTCTGCCGTCCAAATATAAATTTGTATCTTCACTTAAATCTCTTATCATACTTTTGGCTCTATTCAGGGCATCAACCCGACGAATATCACTCCATATTTTTGGGGCTTCAATATCCGTCATACTCATCAAAGAAAAAGCGCTACGAGTATTATCCACATCTTCTAAAGTTTTGCGCAATATATACAAAGTTCCTTCGTTACTGTCATCATCTGGTTCCATGGCGCTCCATGTCGCGGCAGTTTGCTTGGCTTTACTCAAATTAACAATATTAGCAGAGCTGTAATCCTCCAAAATGTGTTTATACACACCGTTTTGTTTATATGGTTCATACAAAGTTTCTTCGTAGATATTTGGATACAATTCTTGCTCGGCCTTTGCTTTGACGACGCAGGTTCTGAATTTCTCCGGACTATCCTCTATATCTTCGGCCTCTAAACCGTTACAGCCCAATTCTGCTGACAACAAAAAACTTTTATCCGATGACACGGCATAGATCCCTGTCAGCCAGACTGGATGATTCTCTGAGTAGAAGTTGAAAGCATAAAATTTGTTTGCTTTTTTTTTGAGGGCAGAAAAATTTTCGCTTCCATCTGAATAATCCCCCGTGTCGCTTACAGCATCAAGAATATTTTCCTTAAGAGTATCCAACTTGTCCGCTATTTCCTGAACTGCTGTTATCAATCCGTCAATTGTTTCCTGATCAATGGCGGCCTCCATTGATGCAATAGTTTCCTTAAACTTTTCTCCGGCGCTTGTTAACTCTTCACGCGTTATTTTTCCGCTGTAATAATCACTTATGGCTAAACTGTAATCATCAAATGCGGCTGCTATTTTTTCACTGTATTGCTCATTATAGCTTTCTTTAGCATCAGAGATAATTGCTGAGGCATTTTCTTTTAATAATGTTATTTCATTTTTAATTTCCTCGGCCTGCTGAGTTAATTCATTTTTGACATCTTCATCTAATTTTGAATAACTTTTTATTTCTTCAATAACCGCATCTATTTGGCTACTTTCCTGGTCCAACGTATCATTTATTTCCTTGCCGATTTCATCCAGCTGATTATTTATTTCTTCTTTTCTGGCTTCGGCTTCTTCTCTGGCTGTATCAACTGTTTCCAGAACATCTTCTTCCTCGGCTCCTGAATCTATTTGGCTTTCTACAGTTTCAGTCAGATTTTCTGAACTTTCCTCTTCGGTTTCCTGTGCTCCGTTTAATATATTATTTATTTCATTAACCTGACTTTTCACAGTTGATATGGTATCTTTTGCATTGTTTAAAACTGTGGTTACGCTATCTTTTATATTGGTAATGGTATTTTTTAAATCTGTGGCGTATTTTTTAACGGAAGCAACCTGATCACCCACAATAGTAATAGTTTTACTTATTTGCTGTAGCTGGCTGGTTGCGTTGCTTACCTGGTTGATGCCACTTGCTATAGTTTGTGCAAAAGAGGCGATCTCTGACGCATCAATTACTGGCCAAATAAATGCTTGAGCCGAACGCCAAATTAAAAGACTGCCGCAGATTACGGCAAATGCCATAATTTTTACACTTTTGCTTCTCTTTTTCATCTTCTGTCTCCTTTTGTCGTCTACGGCCTTGCTTTATTATATAATCCATAACCTCTTGATATAGTTTTAATTTTTATTCCTGATTTGTTTTTTTATATCTTCTGTTAATATTATCAATTCTTCTTTGACTTTTGTTTCACGGCGATTGATTTCGTCAAGAACTTCCTTATCAGGCATTACGTTAATGCCTGAAATTTCTTTTTTCAGCCGATCTCCAGCTGCAAAAACCGCTTCTTTGTTTGCTTTACCGCGCAGGAATTCATTTACCAGTTTTTCGTAGTTGCTTATTCCATCAGCCACTTTGTCTTGATATTCAAGATTGTAATCCTCTTTTACTGCCTCCATTACCGCAATTGCCCTATCAGAAACGGCCTGCTTTTCTTTCTTCAATCTTGCCAACCGTTCTTGCAATTTGGTTCTTTCGTCTGCAGAGATATTCTCTATTTCTGTCAAGACTTTTTCAAGACGAATAAATACATTCTGACTTTTTTGCATTGCCTGGTTCAAGGCACTGATTGAAGCATCGAAACTATCATTGACACGTTCGGCAACTTTCCGACTCTCCTCTTTTACCGTTTCAAAGCCTATACGCACTTCTTCTGCAGCATCCTCTTCCGGGGCATTTTCTGTTGAATATTCCGAAATTTCTTCTTCCTCTTCCTCTTCTATGGAGATGCTGTCATCCAAAACATCTTTGATTTGACTGGTTAATCCGTCGGCCAATCCGCTTTGTGCCTCATTTGCCTCTTTCAATGCACCGGTTATGTTATCAAAATCTGCATCTACACTGGAATTTTCACTTATCGTATCCTGTATATCATTAACACTTCCAGTCATATCCTGGATATTTTCGCGTAAATCCTGGCTGAATTGGTTTATGGTATCAATGCTTTCGCCTATCGCCTTGATAGAATCTTCCAGTTGTGCTAACTGTTCTTTGGCCTGCGATAAACTGTTTAATGACGTTGTAACGTTGGATACTATCGGAACTATCTCACCAAAGTCCAATACCGGCCAAAAGGCTTGAACCTGTTTAACCGGAAAAAGCGATGTGCAACAAAACAAAATTGCAATATGTCGCTTACATTCACACATAATATCCCTCCCTGTCAAATAATATTTTTCGGGATTTTACCATATTTTTCATTTTTTGTCAATAAAATTATGTACCCATACCATCCAAATACTTTGTTACAAAACCATCTTCCCCATATTCTTTAACAAGGCTGTCTACCAACAATACATTCTTGATACCGGAATTGTACAATTTTAAATATGGGCCCAAACCACTTAAATTCACATCCAATATAACTGATTCCCCTTCTCCGTTTTCCCCCGCATCCGGTCGCTTTAATAATATTGCGTAAGGACAATCACGATATGATTTCCCGCTGACAAAATCATACTCACTATCGGTTAACTTCCATTTAGCATACGATTCAGTCGTTGCCTGCGTATTACGGAAAAATATCATAGTTTTGCATTGTCCGCGTACGGCATCACCTACACCTAATTCATCAACAATATTTGGCTGTTGGAAAGCGCATAAGTAGGCCTGGCGTTTTTTACGCCCTTCCTGCAGGCCTTTGATAAAATTATCCCTAAACATTTCATGTTTTAACATTGGCGCCGTTTCATCTATCATAATCAATGCTGGCGAACCGGTTTCTGTGCTTTCTGTCTGAATACGGTGCATAATGTAACTGATGGATGCCGCGGCTAATGTGTCATCATCAAAAATCTCCGTAAAATCAAAAGCAACAAAACGGTTTGAACTTAAATCTAAGCTATCATGTTCTGCATTAAAAATATTGCCGTATTGATCTGGATTAATCCAACGATACAATTCACGCCGCATTGTCCCCGTCGGCGAAAAACAGCTTTTGTATAGATTCTTTAATACGCGTTCTTCAGGACGTAAATAATCAAAAGCTGTTGTAACCGCTCGTGCAGCCTCACGTTCTGATAAGGCATCCGTTGCCATTGTGATTGATTTCAACCAGTTGCGTAAAAAGGCGCGATTGCTCATGCTATCTCTTGTGTCAAACGGATTAAGCGATACATTTTTGCGATCACCACTAAATCCGACATAAGCACCCTTTACCATGTGTGTGAAAATTTCAGCACCACGATGGCGGTCAAAAAAGTATACACGCAAATCACCGTGTCGCATTGCCTGTCCTGCCAAAAAAGTAAGCAAGGTTGTTTTACCTTGACCGGTCGGACCAACAATACAACAATGCGCCACTGCTGATTCAGCTGGTGAAATATGAAATTGAAAACGGTACGGTGATCCGCTCATTGTACGGAAAATAGTAATAGGGCCTTCTCCCCAGTCGCTTCGCGGCAATCCGGTAGACAATTGTTCAAAAGATACAGCCAATGAAACAACACGTGATAAATAGAAATATGTCCGGCCACAGGTATCGTATCCTGGAAACTGGTTAAAGAAAGTGGCCTGTGCTATCCAGTTTTCGCGAACAGGAGTAACGCTAAATAATCGGCATATACGCTGTACTTCACTTTCGCCGAATTCTATTTCTTTGATTGTGTCGCCTTTGAGAATAAAGCTCATAGAATATTCTACCAGAGACTGATGATCGGCATCGCTGTCTTCTATTGCGGCCAGAGCCTCGCTGTATTGTGCCACAACATCAGATGAAAAACTGGTAACTTCGGACATTTTTTGCTGCTGAACCAGAATCATTCGCGCTTTCGGTTTAAAAAGCGGATGGATATTATGCAAAACAGTCATCTCGCAGTCAATGGCCAACAGAGATGAAAGCATGCTTGCATCCATGTTATCTCCGGAATTACGTATGCCGATGGTTAGAGCATATTTTTCTTTTCCGCCGGAAAAAAATTTGATTATTCCTTCTTCTCCGGTGAAATGTATGCCATCGGCAGTCATCAGTTCTTTAAGTTGAAATCCCTGGGCTTTTCTGGCTTTCGGCAACGGATGACTTATCGGATTTAAGATACGGACAAAAGGATGAATAGGGCTGAGTTCCGCTGGACTTTCTTCATCTTCATACATTACTTTTATGCCATAGTCATTTAAGTTTGCTACGACTGACTGTGAGGCATAGTTTAAATCTTTGACGGCGTCTTTTTTATCTTCTATGGAAAGAACAATGTAGTGGTCATTTTTATATACACGACTTAAACTTTCACGCCACCTGTCATCTACTATTTTCAACCATTTATTACCAAAATCTGCTTTATTCTGTTTCATGGAAACACGCTCGCGTAAAGTAATGACCCGGCAAGTTATCTGTAAATCCGCCATATTGTCCAACCAGGCTTTGCGTGCCTCGAACATGGATAATATCGTTTCTTCCCGGGCAGATGTTAAATCTATACCTTCTACTTTGAAAACACGCACATATGTTCCGTTTGTACATCTCAGCGTTGAACCGTCTGATAACAGGCTGTCAAACGGCAAGAAGTCAGAAACACGTGATTCACTTGGCTGTGGCAGAACCCATGTTCCGATTTTTGACACCAAAGATATAGCAATGGCCGCTGCTGTGATAATACCTAATACTGCAACAAACGCGTCCGTGCTCTGCAGGCCGGCCATAAATAATGTATAAAAATCAAAATCAAGGTTCAAATTTATGCCCTTTCACCTTATATAAATTATGCGGAATAACATTAGTTTGACCAAAAGCCTGTATCATTCCTGACAAATGTGGGTCTTTAGCACCCAAAGCAATAACAATCAAATGGCCAATGACTATACTGACAATGAAAATTAATGGGTTAACGTCACCTATCCCGATTGCCATGAACATGAAAGGAATTTGTAATCCAGCATTCAACGCTGTCGGTAAAACTGGTCCCCAAAATAATTTTGGGGGATTTGCTACCGCTTTTAGGATAATGTCTCTCATCTGGCCTGCTCCTTATCATGTCTTTAAGATTTTATGCTAGCAAATCTTACAAAATTATTAATTTTTATTATGACTATAAGATTAAAACGGCTGATCGTTTATTAATGTCCCAAACTGCTGTTTGATCTACTTCCCATGTTGTCATCATTAAATTCTGTAGCTAAGTCGGCGTGGCCGCCTGAAAAATAATCAATAATGCCTCCCGTGACCGATAACATGCACAAACTGATGAATATATAACCCAAATGTTTAAAATTAATTTTTCCGCTGATGGCTAAAAACGTAAACATAACTATACCAAAGCAGGAAATAACATACGCTAAAACACGCAGTTGCCGGACAAACTCAGACGTTTTATCCTTTAGTGCACTAAATACATTTTCATCTGCAATGGAAACATCGCAAAAAGTTACCAAACATATTGCGCAAAGCACACAAAACAGGACTATTTTTTTGTTTTTTTTCATTATTCCTCCCCCTAAGCTCCTGTCATTACATTGGCTGGAATATTTTCAGCGCCAGATGGTGCAAACAAGGCAACAAATCCTGCGCACAAGCTGATTACTACTAAACCAATGATTATGGCCGTTAACCATTTCCAGTTTATATTACCAAAAAAGCCACCTATGCATACGGCAATAATCCCTACCGCCGAAGCAGGGTATATAATTTCCCGCAAGCCGCTGAAAATATCCTGCCCTGCACTTTTTAATGTTCCAAAATCGGCCCAAACCTTGGAAGGCTGTAGCAAGCATATCGCAAACAGCACTATCCATATCCATTTATATTTTAGATTTTTCATAACGGAATCTCCCTCCCGATTATATGAGATATTGTAGCATAAACATAAAAAATATTCCAGAAAAAAAACTCTTCTCTTGTTTTACGTAATACTTTGTTTTTATATATTTTTTTGTTTTGTAACAAAAATTTCATACTTCCTCAAACTGATGTCGTTTTAACCATCTTTCAAATATTCCGAACAGCCAATAAGCTGCTCTATAGCTACCTTTTTTTTAACGATATAAAATAGATGTAGTTTTAATAAACCAGTTGCTTTAAAAATGTATAAAAAAGAGCGCCGCAATGCGACGCCCTCTTTTTTTGTTGCTTATTATTAGATACCTTCACCGGACTGGTCAAATGTATCACCCGTTTGCGTTGAGTCAATGTTACCACCAGTAGCGTAGTTAACGATAGCACCAGCCGCAGCCAGAATAGCCAACCCAACGGCTAACCCCGCAAACCAAGTCCACTTCACTTTACCGAAAATAGCCTGGAATGCGATACCGACCAAACCGAAAGCACCAACGACGAAGATTAAAACCTTAACATTTTGGAACAAAACCAAAGCTTTTGTCATACCGAGTTGCATAACGCTTTCCGTTGCAAACGATGATGCGGCCCATACGGCTGTAAACATCAGCACCCATGAACACAGCACCAATATTTTCTGTAACTTTTTCATATCAGTTCTCCTAAATTCATTATACGTTGTTATTTTACTTCAAAAACAAAAAAAATTCAAGCTTTTTACACTCCACTCATAATTAACCATCTATTTGTTTTATATTGTTTTTATGTTTTGTAACAAAAGTTTCACACTTCAAAATCTTTTTCTTAGGTAAACTTTGTTATTACACGACACAGTGATTTTTGTTGTTATTAATTGTATAAATGTGTTTGCTAAAGTTTCTAAACAATGTTTAAAATATGGTTAATATTTAAATAAATATAGTAGATTATTTGTGCGTTAGGGAATGTGTTACCTATGAAAGGTATTAAGGATTTTGCTTTAGGCTTTGTTTTTTCCTTATTCAGTATGTCGCTTGCCGGGCAACTGCGCCTTTCTTCGTTCGAGAACGGTCATATCGATATCATTCCGGGAAGTATAAAAATAGATTTATTCAGACCAGCGGCCGAAACAAACATGATTCAAACTACCATTCAATTGCCCGCAGTGCAAAAAGAGACTTTATTTACAGCACAGACGACACTGTTACAGGCTTCTGAAGAAGAGTTTACGTTTTTACTATCTCAAGAATCACCCTTTTCTAATTCCTCCACTAAAGACGTGCAACCTTTTGATGAATTGCGTAACCTGGAAATTGCCTACGCTCCTGATCAGGATATTAACGGCGCTGAAGATGCCGAAATATTAACAGTTAATATTGATTCTGGCATTATCCCTATTGATTTTGAAGCTACATCTTTCCCAGCATCTGATGTAGAAATATCACATAGTGAAGACGACAGTAAGATCGCCATGCTTCCGACTGAACCGACGAAAAACACTACTAGCAATTTTGAAGAGGATAGTCCATGGGTTGTCGCTAAAGGTAGCAAATATATAAAGAACAAAAAACTGCTTGAAAAATTTCAAGACCAAAATCCCCAAGGTTTATTTACAGACAATAGCAAAGAGCTTGCCGTAGCAGATGATAATATTTCTTACAAAGTAGCAGAACGCATCAAGCAAAGTATTATTTTTCCTATTCCTGACGAAATATTAAACGATGAAAATCTGACACCAACATTTATTACGGGTGTACCTCGTCAGAAAACGGCAGCAAGTCAGAACAAAACCAGCTCTACTGAAAACAATAATACCTCAAAAGTAACTTCGCCAGCGCCCAAAGAAAAACAATTGAAAATTATACCAAAGCTGCAAATTGCTACTACAGACAAGAAAGATTCAAGTTTTCTTAACAGTATTTCTTCATGGTTTTCCAATAAAGAAGAAACCACACCTAAAGAAAAAATAAAGCCTCAGAAGACTTTTTCTTATAGCAGCCAAGGAGCGGGAACTGAATCAAATCGGGGTGATACCCATTCGCACATCAGCAATGATGCCTTGGTTAGCTTTTATGAAACACTCCAGGAAACACGAGAGGAGCAATCTCGGCAAAAGGTCGTCCCCTCTGAGCTGAAATTATCTTTTCAAGACGGGAGGGCTGAAATTTCAGGACAAACCTTACGGTGGCTAAAAGCTTTTTCCGAAAAAGCAAAAGAAGATACGATGTACCTGCAAATCAGATTGGACGCTACAGCTCCGATTGATTTACAAAGAAAAAGATTAGGTCTTCTTTACACTATTTTTATGAATAATGGCGTTGATCTTAAGAAGATTGACACTGTATTTTCTTTAACAGAGCTTAATACTTTTGTTATAAGAACATTACAACTCAGATCAGATAACAAAATTTCTGATTCCTCTGTCAAATAATCGTGTGATAAGTAACATATTAGGCTTGATAGGTTAAAATTTATTATTAAAATGAATTAGGATTGAATTTTGGCGGTAGGTTTATGTTATGAAAAAGAATTTTTTATTGTCTTTTTGTGTTTTATGTGTTTGTGGCGTTTCGGCTTGCAACAGTTTAAAAAATGACAGCAAATCAATAGATGTTTACATTTCTGAAAACGAAGCACCAATTATAGACACAACAGTCGATCCTTATGGTAGATGTGGCGTTAACGGTATCAGCTGTAATGATACGGCACTTGTTAATTACACAGAAACTGAAACAGATTATCGTGCTTATGGGGAGAGGACTAAACGGGATCATTTATACACCCAGTCAGCTGTAGGAAACAATCTTGCTGCCACTGTACAGCCGGGACTGGAAGAGGATGTTGTCGTTTCTAATATTGTCGTGAGCAATACTGTATCTCCGACCAGTACCCGCAAATATGTTATTGACAACGGTGTTTTCAGCCAAACAGGGGCTCTTGAGCTTGAACCGCGAGTTCATAAATATCCTTTAAATTCAAATTCTGGAAGCAAATCTCAAATTAAAAATAACAGTCAAACAGATGGGGATGTATTTGATCCGCAGGTTCAAAAATATTCTTTAGCTGTGACAGAAAATTCAAATTCTGGCAATGAATCTCAAATTAAAAATAATAGCCAAACAAGTGGGGGGGCATTTGATCCGCATGCTCAAAAATATTCTTTATCTATGACAGAAAATTCAGATTCTGGTAATGAATCTCAAATTAGAAATAATAGCCAGGGACAGGTTATTGTACATAAAATAGCTGATGCTAAAGAGAATGAAGCAATGTATGCTAATAATGTTGAAACGATGACAACAATCGGTAAAAACCGCCTCGGTCGCAAGCTCAATGTTAAAGAAGTTTTAAAAAGTGAGGGCTCAGGAAGTACTTATGAAATTGTCTGTGAAGAAGAATGTGACGATATTATCAATGATGACATTATTACATCCGAATTTACAGAAGAATCTTTTGATATTGCAGATTATATTGAAGAATCTGGTGATGCGGACGTACGCTTTATTGATGTTGGTAAAGAAAAACAGACTATCGATGTTGCCATTGATGAAGTTCTGGTTGGTGATAATACAATTCTCACATGGGAAGCTCAGGAAGGTGAAAATTTAAGAGAGCTTTTAACAAAATGGAGTGCTATGTCTGGATGGAAACTTTTATGGAATACGAATCGCAATTATATCTTAAATGCTGGCGTAATGTTTAAGGGGAAATTTGCAGATGTCAGTGCGGCTCTCATCAGAGCTTTTGCAAGAGCCAGACCGGCCCCTGTTGCCACTTATTATAAAGGCAACCGTGTTATTGTTGTAGAAACGATGGAGAACGAGAATGCTTACTAATAAAAAGATTTTAATCGGATTTGCCGGCATTTTGTTAATGGGTGTTGCTTCGTGCTCATTACCTACGGATTATGATGCTTCGATTGAACGGGATGTGGATGCTACAATAAAGTATAAAGAAGATGCTAAGGCTCCGCAAACCGTTGCAGATACGGATGTTATCCGTATTAAAGATGATATTTGGCTAGGAGATGCTAGTGAAATTGAATATGAGGGGGATAAGCCGTTGCCAGCGTATCTAGAAACGGCAGATGGTGTTACTTTGATTAGCAACCGCCCTATTACGCTTTACGAAATAGGTAGTATGATTAGCCAGATTAGTTCTATTAAAATCAGATTTGCTCCGCAATTGGAAGGCCCTGCTAAAGCAGCTGCCGATAAGAATGCACCAACGGTTAAAAAAGTTGGTTCAAAGTGGTCTGATACATCGAGGATGTTGGTATCTTATAAAGGTTCGTTGAGTGGCTTACTTGATGAGGTTTGTTCGTATTTCGGTGTATGGTGGAAATATGAACACGGAGAAATATATATTTATAAATATACCACCAAAACATTTACTCTTTATACGTTGCCGACTAAACCATCAATGACTTCGAGTGTTAGTAGCTCATCTGGTGGTGGCAGTATTACAAGTGGTGTTTCAAGTATTGATTTGTGGGCCAATATTGTTACAGCAGTCAAATCCATGTTAGGCCAGGGATCAAGCCTGATAACGGATCCAATGAACGGAACGCTTACTATTACAGCTACTCCGACAGAAATAAAGAAAGTAGCAAAGTTCGTTAATGAGCAAAATATCAGATTGTCTAGACAAGTGGCCATAAGTGTTAAGGTCTTGCAGGTTGAAGTGGATGAATCCAGAGGTTTTGGTTTTGATCTTGATGCAGCGTTTAAAGACCGGACGGCATCCGGCGGAAATATTACGCTAGGCGATGATAACTTTGGGCCGACAGGGTTGGGAGACACTGGTAATAGTGGTATGTCCATGAAAATTTTGAGTGGTGATATTACTGTTAACGCAGCTATTCAGGCTTTATCCACGCAGGGTGTGACGACATTGGTTACTTCTGGTACCGTAACAACAATGAATAATAAACCTGCACCTATTCAAGTGGTTAAGACGCAAAATTATATATCTGAATATACTAAAACTAATAATGGTACGGTTGGTGGAGAGGCCAGTTATGATGTTACTGTGGAAACAGAAGAAATAGAAACGGGTTTTACGCTTGATGTTTTGCCGCGCATTATGGATCACGGACGATTGATGATGTTATTCAGTCTAAATCTTTCCGATTTGCTTAGTTTGGAAAATGTTAATTTAGACAGCACAGATGAATCTGGTTATATTCAAAACCCAATTATTGAAGAACGTGGTTTTTCGCAAGAAGTTGCCTTAAAATCCGGTGAAACATTGGTGTTATCAGGTTATGAGCGTGTGGAGACAACCAGCGATAAAGCAGGTTTGGGAGAAGTAAATAATTATTTGTTAGGTGGTCATCAAACGGTTGAAAAGACTCGTAGCATTGTTGTTATTCTTTTGACGCCGGTTGTTCTTGAATCGCCTTTGATGCCTGAGTCTCGTATGAAATATTAGAGGAGCATACCGTGACAGAAGAAGTTGATAGCGGAATTGAAATAGAAGGAGATACTCCTGCAACCGAAAGCAAGGAATGGGCTTCCAGCTTTATGGTTAATGGTGTTCAATACGCTGCGAGCATTTTCTGGGAAAGCTTACAAAATATTGAAGCTCCGTTTCTAGATGCAAAAGAAGCTGCCGAAAATGTTTTGATTGGTGCAGATTTGTTTTGTGTTAAACATGGTAAATCTCCGCAATTGGGCTTAGCCGTTTCATCTCAGGGCTTTAAAAAAGGAATGAAAGTAGCCGCTGTGGCAGCTGTAACGGCTATGAGTGATGCTTCATCATTATTGGCTGTTTTTAAAGTTGATGCTGGTTATTGGTATTTATGTGTAAGAAACGACGTTATTTTATCTGATGGTGATGTTCTTTTCGTAAAAGAGGAAGATGCAAGAGAACAATTTATGTCTATGTTGTCAGTTCCGGACTGGTCTAAGAAAATAGCTCCCGAAGAGTGGGGAATAGATGAAACTGAACAGAAAAATATTTCGGAGATTTTTGCCCAAGGTCTGGATGTACAACTTGAAAAAATAAATGCTCTGCGTGGAACAGAGTTGGCTATTGTCGTCGTTTTATCAATTGCCGCTGGAGCGTGGCTAGTTATGTTTATTTCCAATACTTTTTTCGCTACAAAAACGCAGGAAAACAAGGTTGTAACGCGACGCGCACAAAAAAAAGTCGTTAAAGAAGTTGAGAAAATTGTGCCAGCGCCATGGGAATCGATGGTGGATACGAACTGGATACTTGATAATTGCAGAGAGAAAATTCAAACTCTTGTTTCCATCTCAACCCCGGGATGGATAAATACCGGGGTCACATGTACAGCCTCTGGTGTTGTTACTTCTTGGCGACGTGAATTCGGGCGCTTATCTTGGATTGAAATGGCATTATCTTATTCAGGTTTAACCTTTACCAATAAAACTATTGATGATCGCGGAGCTTCAGTTACCGTATCTGTTCCTTTTCAGTCTGTAAAAAAAGTTAATTCTATTCCGAACAAGACTATTACTCAATTGCGCAATATGATTAATGACCTTTTTCAGACGATTAATATGAGTATTTCCTTGTCACAAGGACAGGTGAAGGCCGGTAATAAGGTTTATACGTCTTTAAACTTTAGATTAAATTCCACATATGATCCTAATATTTGGAAGCCGATGTTAACAAAATTTTCAGGACTTAAGGTTAATAGTATACGTTATAATAATGGCGTATGGAATTATGAGGGGACAATTTATGTTCAATAAGAAACAGAAAGTATATATAGCGGTGTTTGTTCTTGCCCTTTGCACAGAGGCTTCGCATATTTATGCTGCAGATGCAATCGCCACGGTCAATGAAGCCAATTTGCCGATTAATGTTTCTGAAAAAACGATCAATTCTTCGCATGGTGCCAATTCCGATGCCAATACAGCTTTGGTTTCCCCCTCAAGGGCAAAAAGTTCTGTACCGGTAAATGATGCAACTGCTAAAGAAACAGCAGTAACTGTAACGGCTCCACAAGCTGTAAATTCTTCAAATCAGGAAGCATCTGCTCCAGTAACCAACGACACATCGTTAGTGGCAGCATCGAAAGCTTCGGCCACAGAAACTGTATCCGGGACAGCGCCTCAGGCATCAGCTACGGCTTCTGCTAAACCTGATGATTTTAATTTTGATTTGAAAATGAAATCCATTAATGCACCAACCACGACTGGGCAGCCGAAAACAGCAACACAGGCAGAAGGATATGCGAAGTCAGCTATTACTGACGATGATTTGCCGAAAGATATACAGTATACGGCGAATCCGGTAGAAGCATTGGGTAATAGTGTCTTAACGCAGATGGATAGTGATTTGTTTTCTCAAATGTCTGAAATTGAGAAGAGTACAACGTTACTTACGCTTGAATTACGTAGAGAAAAAATTCGTAATGAGATTGAGGCTCAAAAAGCCATCCGACAAAAAAATATTGACGACATGGCTAGAGAAAAAGAAGAACGTCGCCTTCAAGCTCTGGAAAAAGAAAAACAAATTGAAGCTCAAGTGTTGAAAGAAAAACAGACTCTGTTGGATAAAGAGCAACTGTTTGAAATTCTGAAGCAAAGAAAGTTATTGAATGCTTATATGAACCAAATGTTAGTTAATCAACAAGAGTGGCTCAAGGAGAAGGAAAACCTGTATGCACAAATTGTAGCTGTTGAACAGGAAAAGAGAGCATTAATTGAGCTTTTTAAGGAACGTATCAATAAGGTATTGGAAGCATCTGCTAAAAATATTCAGGTTGCGGAAGCCGCAAAAGCTAATTTTGAGCGTATTGTTAAAAATTTAAAAGCCAGAAACGAACAACTTCGTAAACGTGTGGCAGCAGATGCTCAGATTATTAAAAATGCGAAAAATAGTTTGTATTTAAAGTCACAGTCTATTGAAGAAATAAAAGATAAAAATGCAGCTGTTGCTGCTATGATCAACGCCCAAGAAGCGAGAGATTCTGATGATGAAGCTGAGGATAAGGGAATAAATGCTGAGGAAAAAGAGATTCCAGTGGTGCTCAGTTCTCAATTTGCCCTATTGGGAATCAGCGGACGTGGTGGAGATATGAATGTTGAAGTTATGGATTTAAATGGACAACCTCTTTCACTGAAAATTGGATCACCGTTGCCGTCTGGACATATTCTGAGTGAGATTGGGGCTGATTATGCGAAATTTAACCGGGATGGAACAGATGAATATCTGTACATTGGACGAAGTTTTGACGGATATATCCCCACACTTGAAGAAGAGACGAAAAAATAGGAAGTTTTTTAGGCTGGAAATATGGCAGAAGAACAGAAAGATACAACACAGCAACAGATGCCAGAATCTAATTTTGAAGAAGAAGAGGTTGCTCAAGTTGAAAAGGTCAATTTGTTTGATCAGTTATTTGCCAACAACAACAAGTTGTTGACGGTAAATGGCTCTGATTTTGCTATAAGTAATGAAACACGGCGATTGCTGGCACTGTTTTCTGATGGAACATTTTTGGTTTCAAAGGATAATCGTTTTGATGGTGCTGTTTATAACTTTGAAGCAAATGTAAAACGTCGGAAAATTCCGATTAAACCACCTCGTTTTGTTACTCTTAATGAAATAGCTGCTATTTATGCTTATGCTGAACGTGGTTCTGGTACGGTTGATGTATCTGCAGAAGAAGCTGAAGATATGCAGATGCAGATTGATTTTATTAACATCGTTCAACGCGCTTCGCAAAAAAAGGTATCCGACGTGCATATTATTGTCGGCTCATCTTCAACGGTTCTGTTTCGTGAAAATGGTATTATGATTAAGCAAAGCGAATACGGAGGTGAATGGGGTGAGGCCTTTGTACGTTCTGTATTTGCTTCGGCAGATATTTCGGATTCCAACTATTCACAAAACGAATTTCAAGGTGCTCAAAAGCTAGGTTCTACGCCATTGCGTGGATCTAAGGGTAAATTGATGCTGCCACATAACGTTTTGGCTATTCGTTTGCAATTTAATCCGATTGCGTTCGGCTCACAATACTTGGTTATGCGTCTACTGTATGCAGATGATAACCCTGAAGGGAGTTCTGACTTGCGTTCCCTCGGTTTGGGAAAATATGAGGAAGATTTGTTCTACAAAATGCGCAGCATGGCTGTTGGATTAAATGTTGTTGCAGGTCCGACCGGTTCTGGAAAGTCCACAACGTTGCAACGTAATATGATTAAATTGTTGCAAGAAAAAAATTATCAAATAAATCTTTTGACAGTGGAGGATCCACCTGAATATCCTATTCCTGGTGCACGACAAATGCCTGTTACGAATGCAAATACCGAGGAGGAGAAGAACGAACAATTTACAAAAGCGTTGTCTGCTGCTCTTCGTTCTGATCCGGATGTTATCCTGGTTGGTGAAACGCGTTCTCTTTCTACTGCAGAGTTAACTTTTAAAGGTGCTTTGTCTGGTCATGGTGTGTGGACTACTTTGCACGCCAACTCGGCACCGGCTATTGTTACCCGTTTGCGAGATATGGGTATACAGCCATATTTGCTGAATGATCCGGAATTGGTTAAAGGTTTGGTTTCGCAACGTCTGTTTCGAAAACTTTGTCCGAATTGCAGGCAATCTATTAAAACAAAAGAAGGCTCTCCGGAATTTGAACGTTTGCGCAATGCACTGGGAGATTATGGTATTGAAAATGTTTATGTCAGTGGTCCTGGATGTAAGGCTTGCGGATATAAAGGGTTTAAGGGAAGGATGGCCGTTGATGAGATTATTTTGCCTGATTCATATTTCTTGCGCCTGATGATTGATAATGAAACAGCAAAGGCTATTGACTACTGGGTTAGTGAATTGAATGGTCGTCCATTAAAAGACGCAGCTATAGAGCGAATGATTAAAGGACAAATTGATATGGATGAAGTTGAACGCTGGTGTGGCTTAATTGATCAGCGTCCAGTATATTAAAAAGGTGTGATAGAACATGAAAAAAGACGAATCCAACAATAGCTCTTTTGGTAAAGCAATGAAATCTCTTAATTCGCTGGAGGTTTCGTTTGCTCGGTTCAGAGTTGGCATGGCAGGTAAAGCTCGTCTTAAAATTTATAAAAAACTGGCGTCGCTTTTGCGTAATAGATTTTCGTTGATGAATGCTTTGGATGTTATGTACGATAGTATTACCGATAACGGCAAACATTCTGGCGAACCAATGGCTATTGCTATTGCATCTTGGGGAAAATCATTGCAAAACGGTAATGCTTTTTCTGATGCCTTGAAAGGATGGGCGCCCAGCCGTGAGCGGCTTATGCTTTCTGTTGGTGATATGTCTGATTTGGAAAGTGCATTGCTTAATTTGATAAAAGTGGTTGAAGGTACGGAGAAAATGTTGAAACCGATTATCGGTGCTATTGCGTATCCGTCCTTTTTGCTCTTAATGTCGGTATTGGTTATTTATGCTATTGGTGTGTACATGGTTCCACCAATGATGGATGCGGCTCCTAGTGCACGTTGGAGTGGTACTGCAAAAGATCTGGTTGCTGTTTCTCTCTGGATACAAAAAAACTGGCTTATTGCTTTCTCATTTTTTCCTGCTCTTTTTCTTTTGATTTATGCAACTATCGGTGTTTGGACAGGTCCGACACGCAAAGCTATTGATGATTGCCCGCCGTGGTCGTTATATAAAATGTTTATGGGTATTACCTGGCTTTTGTCATTATCGGCTCTGATTAAAAGCGGGGTTCCTATTTCTGTGGCTTTGCAGTCGCTGAGAGGCGATTCAAATCGCTATTTACGAGAAAGAATCGATCGTACCATGGATTTTATTAAAAACGGTGATAACCTCGGACAAGCTCTCTCTAAAACAAAATTAAATTTTCCAGATAAGGATATCGTTGCTGATTTACGAATTTATGCTGAATTGGATAACTTTGAAGAGGCTCTTGACCGGTTGGCAAATGATTGGCTAGATGAATCAGCTGAAGCTGTTGAACAAAAAGCGTCAATTTTAAATATGGTGGCGATGTTTGCTATTTCTGGTATTATTGCATGGGCGGTATTTGGTGTTTTTGAAATGCAAGATCAAATTACCAGTGCGATGGGGTAATTGTTATGTTTTTTTCGGAATATATTGCAAAATTTCTGTCCGAGTTGCTTTCCCTAAAAAAAAAGTCGCTGCGTTTTTATAACGACAGGAGTAGGATTAGTAGATTTATTGCTCTTTATTTTGTTGCACATAAGGAATTGTTTTTTAAACTTTCAATTCCTATTTTTATTATGTTTTTTGGGTTTTATGCTTGCTGTTCTTCTCAAAACGATATTAAGAATAATATTGCTGATTTGTTTGTTGTTGCAGATGAAATTCGTTTGTCTTATGCGGATAAGCCAGATTATTGGGGACTTTCCACTGATACTATAATAAAAGGTAATATTGTTTCTAAACATTTTAACAAAAGGGATCGCCTCATTCTTTCTGGCGGTTTAAATATTCTCGTTGGAAGCGGAATTAAGGCTGAAACAATTATGCCACGTATGCTTACTTTTGATATTATAGCTTCTGATTTGACCAAAGCTCAATGTATTGCCTATGTTGAAACATCGTTAAAAGATGAACAACTTGTTGCTCTTGAGCAAATCACGATAAATAACAATAGTGGTTATCATATATTCAGTTGGGGCGGAGAAAATCCCCTACCTGTACAAAAATATGCCAGTAAAGATTTATGTGATGACGGTAGAAATACAATTATCTGGACATTAAAATAAAAGTTAGAATATTGGCTGTGATTGTGCCATTTTTGCTGCCTGCATTTCTATTGATGTTGCTAGATTAAGTTTTCCACTGCGGATTATAGAGCGTACAGAGCAACCTTTATTCAGATCTGGATTGGCAAATAAAGTTTCAATTTTCGGATGCCGATGGTTTTTTATTCCGATCAAATCCTGCTTAATTATAGCTAAAATACCACGTGATAATATGTCATAAGCTGAGCTTTCACTCATGCTAAAACTTGCGTATTTGATCAAGGAGCTTAAACAATCCGTAATGGAGCTGGCATGTATGGTTGTTAAGACCAAATGCCCAGATATTGATGCACGTAAACATTCACAGGCCGCATCAGGTGTTCGTATCTCACCGATAAATATGTACCGTGGTTTTGAGCGCAATGCAGATTTTAAAGGATCTCGCCAATTATCATTGCTGATCTCTGTTTGTTTACAGAAGCCAATAGAGCCATTAAATGATTGATATTCTCCTTCTAAAGGCATTTCAGCCGGATCTTCAATTGTATAGGCAAAACCGCCCTCTAAATTGAGATATTCTGCCAGTAAACTTGATATGGCCGTTGTTTTTCCAGAGCCTGTTGCCCCACCCCAAATAATCAACCCGCTTTGCGCTGAGAGAGACAGGATATATTGAATAAAACGACGGTCAAAATTTAAATTATGTATACTTGGAACTGTCAAAGGTATGCGGCGCAGACAATACATCTCACCATTTATGCTTAATATATTTTCAATACGAAAGAATGTTCCCTTGTAATTCATGGAGTAGGAACTTGTATCGTGCTTGATAGCCATTAATTGATTATAGAAATTTTCTTTATCATCCGGTGTAACTTTTTTTAAACTGTTTTGATATTTTTCATCCGAAATATAAAAATCTTTATTTGAATTAATGTATAAATCCGAAAAATTATATTGCAAGAGTTCCATCTACTTCTCCAAACACATTACGTCGTCTTATTGCTAGATATTTTTTATGTTATTTATAGAACTGTCTATAAGATGACTATAATCGGTTTTGGTTAATTTTAAGCTAATGGTTTGTTTTAATATTTCAATTGTCCTCTTACTGATAAGAGCGTTTAATTCTTTGCTGGCTTGCTCAAATTCCTGTTCTATCTTGGAGTTGGCTTCATTTTGTTTTCTTTGAAGAAAAATATTCAACTCGGCTATTTTTTTCTCTCTGGTTTCATTTATAATGTTTTCCCGTTCTGAAATAATCTGGGCGATTTCCTTATCTGTTTCAGCAAGTTTTCTTTCATAATCAGCATATAATTTTTGAGCTTCTAACTTTAAATTTTCAGCTTCTTCCAATTCCGTTTTTATGCGGGATATCCGTTTTGTTATTAAACCTGAGAAGACTCTGACTATAGGTTTAATTAACATAATGACAATCAATACAAATGCAATTGCAACCCAAAATTCTGCACTTTGATAAAATAATTCCTCATGTATTTCTGCTTCTGCCACAGCACTTTGCATCGCATTATTCATTTATTTGTCCTCTTCTGATGAAACTTTATCAATATCTGCAGCAGATATATCAAGTCCTAAACGCAACGCTAAGGATTGAGCCACAATCTTAGATATTTCTTCAATTTTAGCAATACTCTCAGCTTTGTCGCGATCAAGTTTTGCCTCGTTAGCGGTAATTGTTTTTTTTAATTCTAGATTAATAGCTTTTTCTTTTTCAGCAATCATTACCTTTAACTCATTTTCGCTTTGCTTTATTTGCTCGGTGGCGTTGGTTTTGGCCGCAGCAATGGCATCTTCATAGTGTTGTAATGAAGCTAATGCTTTTTTATTCATTTGTTCAGCTTTCAGGATATAATCATCATATTTGCGCTTTCTGGCTTCAACCATATCAGCAATACGAGGAACGATAAACCTATCCATAATCAGCCAAAAAACAATAAAAGTCAGCACCACCCAAAAAATTTGTGTTACATATGTTGATATTTCAAGCTGCGGCATTTTACTTCCAGATTTTATTTATTCAACATTATCAGAGCAACAACTAAGCAATACAATGCGATGGCCTCAACCGCAGCAAAGCCTGCCCAGCCGTATGTATCAACATCTTTTTTTACCTGAGGATTGCGTCCTACAGTTTCAATCATAGCAATCCAAAGTTTTGCAACGCCCCATGCTGATGCGGCCATCGGTAGAGTACACAGAGCAGCTCCGATATAAATAGTAGCTTCTGAAGCAATTGTTGTATCCATGGTATTTCCTTTCCTATCTGGTTAATTAATGATAATGTAAAGCATCGCCTAAATATATACAAGACAATATTGTATAAATATAAGCCTGCAGTACGGCAATAAACATTTCAAACGCTATAATACAGCTGTCAAAAATCAATGGAATCGCCCCAAAAATACCAAGGCTTATGATAAATCCAGCAATGATTTTTAGCATAATATGTCCTACCGTCATATTCGCAACAAGTCTGACAGTTAAGCTAAATGGTTTTGAAAGAAAAGATATTGTTTCTATCGGAATGATCAGCGGAGCGAGTGGCCATGGGATTCCTTTGGGCATAAATGTTCTGAGATAACCCCATTTTTTCTTTTTTATTCCGACAAATATATTTACTGCCAGAGCAAATAAAGACAACGTCCCCACCGCAGCCAGATGTGATGTAAACGTAAAACTGTAAGGTAACAGTCCCATCAGATTTCCAGATGCGATAAAAAGGGATAGCGTAAAAATAAACGAAAAATATTTTAATCCGTCTTTACCTACATTATCTAAAATTAGTTTACGTTCAAACTCATACAAACTCTCAGGTATGCTCTGAGCCATCCCTGGAATTAAAGTCCTTTTGCGAAGACATAACGCGAAGATAAGGATAACGGTAATGGCTGATAAGACCATGCATAACGAAGAATTCGTAAAACTAATATCATATCCATTCAGTTCAAGCGGAATAATCTTCTTTATTTCAAATTGTTCCATCGGACTTGACACAGCTAACTCCCCTATTTTTCTCCGTCTTTATCTAAACTCTTAATATAGCGGTATGCATTTAACATTCCTGCACATCCTCCGAATATGGTAAATATTACCAATAATACAAACTTAAAGTCAAATATTTCATTTAACATATACCCCAATGCTGCGCCGATAACTGTCCCTGAAGCCAGCTCCACACCCAAACGCAATCCAATAGCAATTTGGGAAAAATTCGTATGTTTATTTTCATTGTTTTCCTTTTCTGACGTTTTGTTTTTTATCTTGGCAATCTTTTTTTCCAACGTTTTAATATCTTCGGGAATTTGCTGCATATCTAAATCTAACCTTTGTTTATCCGATTATTCAGGTATTCTTTCAAATCATCATAGTTGCGGGAACCTCTTATCAAGTCTTTTCCGCTTTTACCTTCCACTATAAAGGATGGGGTTCCGCTAATTCCAAATGTTTTAATGGCATTATTAAAGGTTAATAATATATCGCTTGTCAGTTTTTTATCATCATCGCATATTTTTATATCCGTTTCATTCATTCCGAAATCCTGTGCATATTTATTCAGTGTTTTGTCTTTTCCGGAGAGAAACCAATCTCTCTTTTTATATAAGGCAGAGATGAAATCTTCGTATTTTTCCGGAGGCAGGCAATATGACAATTTGGCAGCACGCATTGATACGGCATCTATGGGAAAGTGAATAAAAATGAAACGTACTTTTCCCGTTTTAACAAAATCACGTTCTAATTTTGGATAAATAAACTGATGAAAATCATTGCAATGAGAACATGCCATTGAAGAAAAAGCATATATGGTTAGCGGAGCTTTTTCATCTCCCCAAACACGCTTTTGCTTTTCACCAAGCAAAACATCACCTTCAACATGTATGGCAAATTCGTCCTTAGCCTGAGCTGTGTTTGACAATACAGGAGTACCGTCCACAAAGATGAAGCCTTTTGCCGTCAAATAGCCATAGGCTGCCATGATATATACAACAATCAATGCCAATATTCTGCTTATTCTCTTAATGATTTTCACAGCCACCCTCCTTTTGATTAGACAGGATTATACTTTCGCCCAATTTTATTAAAATTTCCTTTAATCTTTCGTCTTTTATATCCTTCACAATTATTTCCAGCCATTGTTTTTCACTTTCTTTTATTTTTTTTTCCTTTTTTGCGTTCTTCTGCACAAAAGAAGTAACTGGCTTACGTTTTATATTCTGTGAGATATTCAGTTTATGAACGGCCTTATAGCCAAAATAGGAATTAAGCTTGTCCAAAACGATCTCTTCACAGTGCTGCAATTCAAGCGCATATCCTCCAGCCGGTACTTCCACGAACAATGTTCTTATATTTTCACGCGAATTGAACTTTGCTTTAACTGGAAAACAAAAAGCGGCAATTTGCTCTCCTATTATATATTTCCAATTCAGCAAGATGTCTATCTCCACCATATCCTCGGCAGATATCACATCCTTGACAATCGGTCTAAATATGTTTCCCAGACTTTCCAAATCATTACCATGATGTTCTTTGGATATGTTCAGTTTTACCTTTTTCTTTTTCATCGTTTTCTTCTTCCTGTTGTTGCGTCAACGGATGATGTCTTTTAATCTCATCTATTAATTTTTTCGTTGTTATATGCGTATAAATTTCCGTTGTTACAATATTTTCATGACCAAGCATTTTTTGAATTGAACGCAAATCAGCCTTATTATTTACCAATTTTGTTGCAAATGAATGTCTTAACACATGCGGATGTACTTTTTCTGGCGGAATCCCCGCTTTAATTGCTAATTTCTTCAATCCTTTAAAAAATCCATCCCGGGTAATATGTCCGCACTCTGAACGCGTGGATGGGAAAAGCCAGTTGTTTTTTTTTTCTTTTATAAATTTGTCCCGATATTCTAGATATTCAAAAACTTCTGCAATAGTACCTTTTGTAACTGGAACAATTCTCTCTTTACTTCCTTTGCCATATATTAGTATCTGGTGCTTGTCATAATTTATAGCATTTTCAGGCAGAGAGACAAGCTCCGATACCCGCAAACCTGATGCATACATTAGTCTGACCATTACATTCATTCTTTTTAATGCAAATTTTTTTCCCTTTTTAGCAACCATACACATTTTTTTTATCTCCTCTGCCGTTAAAAATAATGGCAGATTTTTACCGACTTTAGGTATTCTTAATTTGGTTGCAGGGCTTTCTTTGACAATTTTTTCACTTTGCAAAAATTTAAAAAACTCTCTAATGCTTGAAATTTTGCGTGAAATAGTTTTCGGCAAATTACCTGCGTCTTTTAATTTCTTAAGATATTTTTCTATATCATCTGTTTTAACTTCACGAATATCTGTTGGTGATATAAACGCTATAAATTGTTTTATATCATTTCTGTAAGCTTGCAACGTATTTAATGCCGCTCCCTCCTCTACCGCTTTTACATCCAAGAAATAATCTATATAGTCATCCGTTTTTTCTAACATAATTATTTACTCAACTTTAATTCAATATCTGTTTCAATGCGCTTCGGCTCCGGCGTAATATCCTTACACGCCGTATACACTATCCCCAAAACAATTATGCTGGCAACTGCATAAACCCAGATTTTCTGGTTATTGTTTTTCATTATGTATCTCCAAAAAATATTCTGTTTAAATAAATGTTGATTATTATTGTTGGTATTATATCTTTTATTACAAAGTGTAAAGTACTAAACGTAACTTTTATTGAATGTGTGGTCTATATGGCAGATATAAATAAAATAATTTTGCTTGTCGGTCTTATCGGTAGTGGCAAGACTAGTGTCGGGAGGCGTCTGGCAAAAAAGCTTAATCTACCTTTTGTTGATGGCGACCAGGAAATTGAAAAAGCTTCCGGATTGTCCGTTATTGATGTTTTTAAATATTTTGGCATGGAAGAATATCGTGCCGGAGAAGAACGTATTATGAAGAGACTACTTTCTGGGCCTCCTTGTGTTTTGGCCTCCGGCGGCGGTTCTTTTGTTGCAGAACAAACTAGAAAACTAGCCCAAAAGACGGCTCTTACTATCTGGCTTAAAGCGGATATTGATGTCTTATATAACCGTACTGCTGGTCGAAAACGGCGTCCTTTTTTGCAATGCAGCGATTCTAAAATCAAAAGTAAACTGCAAACTTATATAAATGAGGAATATCCTTATTATTCTGAAGCTGATATTATAGTGGAGACAAAAAATGAAGCGGTTGAATATACTGTTAGCCGTGTGCTAGATGCCATTCAAACGTATCAGCAAGCTCATGAAAATATATAAAAAAGAGGTATATAAATGCTCAAATTTAAACAACTTATATTTGCCAGTCACAATCAGGGAAAGGTTGCTGAAATCAGGAAGCTTCTTACTCCTTACGGAATTGAAGTTTTATCGGCAGCTGATGTTAATATTCCTGATGTTGAAGAAACGGGAAAAACATTTGAGGAAAATGCCTGTATTAAGGCTTTGGCTGCAGCGCGAATCCACAATCTTCCATGTATTGCTGATGATTCCGGTTTATGCGTTGACGCAATCGGAGGTAAACCCGGTGTCTATACGGCAAGATATGCCCCTAACCGTGATTTTAATCTCGGCATGGATAAATTGTTAAAAGAATTGAACGAAACGAATCCGCAAAACAGGGCAGCTCATTTTTCCTGTGTGCTTGTAGTTGCCTATCCGAATGGTTCTTATAAATCTTTTGAAGGACGCGTGGATGGAAATATTGCTACCCAAAAGACCGGACATGCTGGTTTCGGCTATGATCCTATTTTTATTCCGACTGGCTATTCGCGCTCTTTTGCTGAGTTCGACAGCGAAGAAAAAAATAAAATATCCCACCGTGGCAGGGCTTTGCAGAAATTTATTGATTATATAACGGAAGATGAAAAGGGCTAATTTTCGATGGGGACGAGTTTTTCCTGCAATCATACGGTTACTAATGTTTTTAATATCAGGAGCAGCATTCCTTTTTGGGATACGCTGGCAGAGCTTTATCTTCACAAGTATCACGACAACCTGTTAGCTTTGGCAAATGTCCTTTTTCTTCTTCCAAACCGGCGTTCATGCCAAATGTTGACAGCAGCTTTTGTTCGAAAACAAGGTCTCAAACCTACTATTCTTCCGCAAATGACCCCTATTAGTGAATTAGATGATGATGAAGTTTTTTTTAACGGCTTTAGTTATACTAAAATCTTTGATGAAGAGAGCCATCCTATCAGTAAAGAAGAACGTTTGTTTTTATTTATGCGTTTGATTATGTCAAAGCCTAATGATTTCGGCTTAAAGCGTTTGAATCTGGCGCAAGCTTATGCCTTGGCAAATGACCTGGCCACATTGATTGACGATGCCTGTAATCAGGGACTTTCTTTTGACCGTTTGCAAGATTTAGTTCCAGACAAATATGCTACCCATTGGCAGGAGACTTTAAAACTGCTTAAAATTATTACGGAATACTGGCCGCAAATTTTACAAGAACGGAATGCTATTGACAGATGTATGCTTAAAAATAAAATTTTATATCTGCAGGCTGATCTCTGGCAGGAAAAACCGACCATGCAAGACGTAGTTGCAGCTGGTATTACTGCAAGTTTTCCTGCAATTGTATCTTTATTGAAAAGCATTTTGAAACTTCCAAACGGCTCTATTTATTTTGCCTGCATTGACCGTTATGCTGATGATGACTATTGGACAGGTGTAGATGAGACACACCCTCTTTATGAAAATAAGATTTTACTTGAATTGTTAGGACTTTCTCCTGCTGCCATACAAGATATTTCAACTCCTGTTTATCCTTTACGTGAACAGCTTGTTTCAGAATTGATGCGCCCGGCTTCCGTTTCTTATATGTGGCGCTCTATATCAGAAAAAATATCTGTTGCAGAAGCTATTAACGGAATAACTTTTATCAATTGTGATTCTCAACGCGATGAGGCTTTGGCCATAGCTTTAAAAATGCGTGCCGTTCTGGAGATTCCGGAAAAAACTGCGGCTCTTATTACTTATGACAGAAATCTGGCACGACGGGTTGCTGCCGAATTGATGCGTTTTGATATCGAAATTGATGATTCTGCTGGTATGCCTCTTAGCCTCTCTCAAGTCGGTATTTTTTTCAGGTTGATTGCGGAAGCTGCGGAAGACATTGAATCTGAAATAAAATTTGTTACATTATTAAAACATCCTTTTATGCTATGCCAACATGATGCTGCTTCTTTCAGGAAAGCTGTTTATACTTATGAAACAGCTCTACGGACCCAGACAATTTCATCCTTATCAGAAAATATTTTATCACTTGTCTCCCGAATAAAGACACAACTTGATGCTTTTCGGCAATTTTTAATTTCTTCTTCTTATCAATTTGAAAATATCTTGGAAAAACATATTTGCCTGGCTGAAAACTTTGCTTCATCGAACACGGAAGCCGGCAGTAGATTGTTGTGGAAAGGTAATGCCGGAAGAACAGCTGCCAATTTTGTAACTAAAATTTTAACCAGAGCTGCCACTCTCGGCTCTATCGACGGAAAAGATTATCTGCCATTGCTTACGGAAATGATGGGGGCGGAAAGTATCCGTTCAAATTACGGAACACATCCCCGGCTTAGCATTTTGGGACCGATTGAGGCGCGGCTTTGCCATTTTGATGTTGTTATACTCGGCGAATTTAACGAAGGAATCTGGCCTAAGGCGGTTGATGCAGATATGTGGATGTCTCGCCCAATGAAAAAAGATTTCGGATTCAATTTGCCTGAAAAAAATATCGGCATTTTGGCTTCAGATCTATGTTGTTTTCTGGCTGCTCCCAGCGTCATTCTTACCCGTGCCAAACGTGTTGACGGAACACCAATGAAAAAATCGCGCTGGCTTCTTCGCATGGAAACTGTTTTGAAAGCTTCTGGTATGGATATTACGACTCTTAGCGATAACAGTATTTATCAGTTTATCCACTCACTGGATATACCTGACCATCCTGCTCCAATCAAAGCGCCGGCGCCATGCCCACCTGTTTCATCCCGTCCCCGCAAACTGTCAGCCAGTGGTGTTGATTTATTGGTGCAAGATCCATACTCGGTGTATGCCAAATATATTTTGAAATTATATCCGCTTGATGATTTGGATAAAGAACCTGACCAGAGAGATTATGGAACTTTGATACATGGCATTATTGAAGATTTTAACACCATTTATCCTCAAGCTCTGCCTGAAAATGCTCTGGAAAAGCTTATTGCCATTGGGCAAAAACATTTTGCTGATGCTGGACTGTCAAAAGATCTGGAGGCTTTTTGGTGGCCTAAATTTACCGATACAGCAGCATGGATTATTGAACAAGAAACTGCTTATCGTTTAAATGTTGCGAAGATACATAATGAAATAAGTGGCGAAATTGTTTATCTATTGCCTGGCGGTGAATTTAAATTTACGGCAAAAGCAGACAGATTAGATGAGCTTAAAAATGGAAACTTTAATATTTTAGATTATAAGACAGGAAAAATTCCCAGTAAAAAACAGATTATGAGCGGACATGCCTTGCAACTTCCTCTTGAAGGTCTTATTGCTACCAAAGGGAAATTTACCGGTTTGAACAACACTGCTGTTCAAAATATGATATACTGGCAATTGGGAGTCTCAGCTTTGTCTTTTTCCCCAAAAGAAGCAGATATCTTAGAAAAAAGTGAAAATTATCTCCTCGAACTGATAACAACATTTGATTTTGAAACAACACCTTACCATTCGCGTCCTGTTCCCAAATTTGTACCCAAGAATAAAGATTACGAACATCTGGCTCGTATTAAAGAATGGTCTATTCAAGAAGACGGAGAAAACGGCGATGACGAATAAAATGGAAACTTTAAGAAATAAGTTATCAAATTTAGCTACTTTCCAACAGTCTGAGGCTGCGAATCCTGAAAATTCCGTATGGGTAGAAGCTTCGGCGGGAACTGGAAAAACCAAAGTTTTGTCTGACCGAGTTCTTCGCCTGTTGCTGGCAAAAGTTAATCCGTCTAAAATTTTGTGTCTTACTTATACAAAAGCAGCAGCTGTGCAAATGAATGAGCGAATCGCCGAAAGGCTGAGTTCTTGGGCTGTGGAAGATGAAGATAATCTTAAAAAGGAACTGAGTATGCTGCTCGGCAAAAAATTTGCCGATTGCGATACTGAAAAACTGTTAAGTTTTGCACGTACTTTATTTGCAAGTTTACTTGATACACCAGGCGGTATGAAAATCCAGACTATCCATAGTTTTTGCCAAGATATTTTAAAACGTTTTCCTCTTGAGGCTGGTGTTTCTCCGTATTTTAACGTTATGGATGATCGAAATTCCAAAGAAATCTTGCAAAACATTAAAGTTGATCTGCTAAAATCGGTCGACATCGGTAGCAATCCGGCTTTAACCAAGTCTTTATCTTATCTCACGCGAATCGTCAGTGAGTACAAATTTCCGGAAATTCTGAATATGATTACGATAAATCGTAACCGAATCGATCTCCTGCTGAAAAAGCACAATAATAATATTCCGAATATTGTGAGCATATTGCAAAATAATCTCGGCCTCAAAGAGGGAGATACGGAAGAAAGCATTAAAGCCAATTTTTTTGAACATATTGATCAAGCCTTATTTAAACGAGCCACAGCAGCTTTTGCCGGCGGTGGTAAAGAAGATATAAGCCGAGCTGATATTTTTGCCCGTATTTCTGCCAATTGTTTTGCACCTGTGGATTATTCTCTTTATAAAGATATTTTTCTCACCGACTCTGGGATGATAAGGAAAAGATTGGCCGGGAAAAAAGTTATCAAGGCCATGCCGGAAATTCTTGATTTTATGAATAATGAAGCCATTCGAGTACAGAAAACTGAAAAATTATTGTCTTCTTTAAGAGTTTTGCAAACAACACAAGCCATACTTTATATTGCTCAAAGTATTATAACCAGATATTGTGATTATAAAGAAACATTTGCAGCTTTAGATTATGATGATTTGATTATTATTACCAGACAATTGTTAGAGAATACATCCGTAGCCGATTGGGTTTTGTTTAAACTAGATGGTGGTATTGATCATATTTTAATAGATGAAGCACAAGATACATCGCCCAATCAATGGGCTATCGTTAAAGCCATAACACAAGAATTTTTTGCCGGCAGTGGCAGTCAAGAAGACAGTACTCTTAAGAGGACGATATTTGTTGTTGGTGACAGAAAACAATCCATTTACAGCTTTCAAGGTGCTGATCCCAATGAATTTGACAGAATGTATCGTTATTTTGCACAAAAGAGCCAAGATTTTTGCAAAGTTCATCTTGATGTTTCGTTTCGTTCCACAAAGGCTGTTATGGATTGTGTTAACACGCTTTTTAATATTGATACGGCTAAAAAAGGTGTTGTTCCTGATGGAGAATGTATGAATCACCGCCCTTTTCGGGTTGGCGATGGTGGAAAAGTTGAAATATGGCCGTTATTGGTGCCAGAAGATGCTCCGCAAAATGATTCTTACAACTGGCGTATTCCTATTGAGCGTGAACAAAGGTCTTCCGTTTCTAACACGCTTGCCAGACAAATTGCATTAAATATAAAAAAAATGGTTGAAAACAAAGATATGCTTGTATCTAAAAACAGACCTGTCCAATACGGTGATTTTATGTTTCTGGTGCAACAACGTAAAACCTTTGTTGAAGAGTTTGTACGTGCTTGCAAAGATATCGGCGTTAAAGTGGCTGGGGTTGACAAATTGAAACTGTTGGATCAAATCGCTGTGCAGGATCTTATTTCACTTGGTAAGTTTCTTCTTTTGCCGACTGATGATCTGTCGTTAGCTGAGGTTTTAAAGTCACCAATTTTTGGTCTTAATGATGATGATTTATTTGTTTTATGTCATCATCGTTCAACTTCCCTTTTTAATAGTGTTTTGGTGCATGATCACTATGCTGAAACGGCTGAACAATTGAAAAATTTGCTAAATCTTTCAGGTTTTTACCGGCCATTTGAGCTTTTTAATACCATTTTTGTTAAATTAGATGGCAGAAAGAAATTTATTGCCCGGATGGGAAATGAGGTGGAAGACGTTTTAGATGAATTTCTTAATTTGACCTTGATTTTTGAACAAGATCATACGCCTTCTCTTGAAGCTTTTATCAATTGGATTTTGCAAGATGAAATAATTATTCAAAAAGAAATGGAACAAGGTAGCAATGACACGGTTAAAATAATGACTGTTCACGGTTCTAAGGGGCTACAGGCACCGATTGTTATTTTGGCAGATACGGTTAAAATTAAAAATAAAGCAAAAACAAGTGACTTTTTATGGGATAATGATAATTTATTTTATTTTCCTCCAGATGCCTCTAGCTATGATGACGTTTGCACCTGTCTCAAGGAAAAATGTTTGGAAGCTGATTTTGACGAATATCGCCGGTTATTGTATGTAGCGCTTACCAGAGCCGAAGACAGGCTTTATATTGCCGGGTTTTCCAAAACAAAGGATGCAGATGAACAATCATGGTACAAATTATTATCCAACAATATATCCTCTAATGTTATACTTCCAGACAGTGATAAGCGTATTATTTATGATATTCCACAGACTACAGATATTAAAGTTATAAATAATACTGATATTTTTGTCGGTAAAGCGGAAGATTACTCATTTTTGATGACACCTGCACCTGCAGAAATGCCTCTAGCTAAACCCTATGCTCCATCAAAAGACGAAACGGATGAGGTTGATATAATTGCTTCCCCTCTGACAGAGCATGGTCATTTTTATCGGCGTGGCACTGTTATTCACCGCCTACTCCAATATGTGGGGACTATGGATACTGAGTTGCGCGAATCGGCTGCTTATACTTTTCTAAAGAAGTATCTCCCCGATTTTTCCGCAAATGACATAGCCGATATTGTTGCTGAAGTTGTAAGCCTATGTCTGCGTTATCCAGAGGTTTTTTCTCATGAATCACGGGCAGAAGTTTCTGTCATCGGAAAAGTTGATGGGAAAATCATGTCGGCAAAAATTGACCGACTAATTGTTTTGCAAAAGAAAGTTATTATTGTTGACTACAAAACAAACAGACCTGCGGCTCAAACAATGGCTGATGTTCCTGCTATTTATCTTAAACAAATGAGCGACTATAAAAAACTTATGCAATATATTTATCCAGAAAAAGAAATAGAAACTTACTTGCTGTGGACTAATACTTGTAATATGATGAAAGTTTAAAAATTTTAGCTTATTATGGGTCAATCTTCGATGTTAGAAAAAATTAGCTTATATTCACTAAATATAATTTAGAAAAGAAAGGGAAGACAATGCTAGCTATTAACGACAGTCAATTTGAAAATGAAGTTTTGAATGCCAAAGGACTTGTTTTGGTAGATTTTTGGGCTGAATGGTGTGGTCCTTGTCGTCAGCTTGGTCCTGTTTTAGAAGAAGTTTCTAAGGTGTTTGGCGATAAAGTGAAAATTTGTAAAATTAATGTTGACGAGTCTCCTGCCATTGCCGCTAACTATGAAGTCAGAAGTATTCCAACTTTATTTTTATTTAGAGACGGGGTAAAAATTGATACTAAGGTTGGTTTTAATTCTCAGGCATCCTTAGAAGGCTGGCTTAATACATATTTATAAGGTTTTCTGTAAAAGTATAAAGGTGAGGGTTCCCTCTCTTTTTTATGTTTTCGGTCTAATACTTTGCCAGATAGAATATAAAATAAAAGGAAGCTAATTTGCCTCCTTTTATTTTTTCCGTGCTTTTTAGTAACCACAGCGGAACACATATTTTCGTATGTGCGAGTTATAAGGGAATAGAAATGAGTACCCTCAAGCCTCCTAATTCGCTATCGGTTAATTCTATTTTACCACCATGAGATGTAATAATATCACGAGCAATGGATAACCCTAATCCGACTCCGCCGGTTTCCTTGTTGCGGGATTCATCTAACCGGTAAAAAGCCTTAAAGACATCTTCCCTTTTATCCGGTGGAATTCCTGGCCCGTCGTCATCTACAGTAATTTCCATTTTTTTGTTATTGCTTTCAAGGGCAACGGCTATGTTCTTTCCATAGTTAAAGGCATTGGCAACAATGTTCGTAATGGCTCGCTTTAAGGCTTGTTCACGCCCCTGAATCGCACTGACCTGATCATTGGTGGAATATCTTATCATGGCTTTTGTATTCCGAAATTTATTAATAATACTCAGAATCAGTTCATTCATATCAATAAATGTATTCTTTTCTCCATCTTCTCCCGAAATAAATGCCAAATATCCATCCAACATTTTTTCCATTTCACTGATGTCATCAATAAATTCTTTGTTTTCCGGATTATCTGGTAGCATGGCTAATTGAAGCTTCATCCTGGTCAGGGGGGTTCTCAGATCATGTGAAACGCCTGCTAGCATTTGCGTCCGTTCTGAAATCTGCTTTTGAATGCGTTCCTTCATTTTGATAAAGGCTAAACCAGCTTTGCGAACCTCCAAAGACCCGTAGGGCTTAAACGGCGTATTGATGCCTTTTCCGAAATCCTCGGCAACCTGAGCCAACGTGGCAATAGAGCGAACCTGAACACGCAAAAACAGCGTTGCAACAAGAAATAACAGCAATGAAGTTCCAACCATCCAGGCAACAAAACCAAAAATAGACGTACTGAAAATATTTTTTGTTGAAGCTGTAAACCGATATAATCCGTTAGATGTTTCTACTAAAATAATGACATCATCCCTGCCATTTGCCAAATATACCGAAGTAATAGCATTTTGGAAACGTTCGTGCAGAGATTTTTCCAAAAATCCTGTTACTATCTTGTAGTCTTTGCCATAATGCGTATTTGCCTTAACGGCTAATTGCTCGTCTTCGGCAATCAATTCCACTTTTATACCATAATTTTTGTTATATATTTTTTGAATTTCTGCCAATCTATCTGGGTTTTCCATTGTTATTTCTATTGCTGTTGCAACATTGTTTGACAGATTATTTGATAATCTGCGTCCGACTTTTTCCCAGTTTCCGTTAAAAAATGCCATAACTGATATGATCTGTACCAATATCAAGGGGATAAAAATCATCAGCATTGTTCTAAAAAACAAAGTATTCGGAAATATTTTAAGCTTTATGTACTGCAGCACCCTGTCTATCTTTTCTGGGAATTTTATATGCATCATGTTCTCCTTTTATTCTGAAATTAACATATATCCTTTACCACGTACTGTTTGCAGATAACGCGGATTTTTCGTATCTATTTCTATTTTTTTTCTTAATCTGGTAATTTGAACATCAACAGTTCTTAAATTACCTCCGACACCTAATATTTCAGCCAATTCCTCCCGGGTATGCACCTCTCCGTTTTTTTTACCCAATACATTTAACAAAGTTCTTTCAACCGGAGTCATATGGATAATTTTGTTCTCTCCATCCTTTAACTCTCCGGTTTCCATGTCATAAGTTATATGATGAAATATCAACCTGGACTGCATTTCATTTATTGCCGTAGTTCTTTTTAATATGTTGCTTATACGCAATACCAGTTCTTTAGGTTCAAATGGTTTGGCAATATAATCATCGGCTCCTGTTTCTAAACCGGCAATCCTGTCTGCCGTTTCACCCATAGCCGTTAACAGTATCACCGGTGTATTATTTCCGGCTAATCTGATTTTTTGTAAAAACTCTATTCCGGTTATTCCGGGCATCATAATATCCGCAACAATGATATCAAATTGGTAGATATTTAAAAAACTTTCAGCTTCTGCAGCATCTTTTGCTGCAGAAACCAAAAATCCCCGTTCTCTTAAATATCTTTGCAAAAGGCTGCGCAGACGCGTATCATCATCAACCGCCAAGATATGTTTTTTGACGTCCGGCATTTTGTTCCTTATTTTTTCTTTGATTTTATCTTATTGTTTTTTTTTGTAATTTCAGCAATCGATTTTATCGGCTTTTTCTCTTTTGCAACAATTTCTTTCTTTGATGCTTTATTATCGTTCTGTTCCTTTTTTATTGCATTTTGTTCGTTTTTTATATAGGCAAGGCTCTTTTCAAAATACTGATATCCGGTCCAAAAAGTAAGGCCGCCGGCAATCCACAGCAGGATTTCACCAATGCCACCCCATATCCACCAGCCTCTGAAAAACAGCATAGACAGAGCCGTCATCTGAAACCCTGTTTTCCATTTTGCCAGCTGCGTTACTGGTAATCCGACATTTACTTCCCGCAAGAACTCACGCAATCCTGATACAAGCAGTTCCCGGCATAAAATAATGAATACAGGTATGATACTTATTTCATATATCATGCCAGGCTTAGCTAATATTACCACCAAAGCCGTGGCAACCAGTAATTTATCGGCAATCGGATCCAACAGTCGCCCTAAAGAAGACACCTGCCCGCGTGCACGTGCCAGCTTGCCATCATAGTAATCTGTTACAGATGCTGCTATAAATAAAATTCCAGCGAAATAATTGAAATAGAGGCCTTTAAAAAATACAGACAAGAAAATCAGTGGAATGACTGCTATTCTTGAAATCGTAAGCAAATTTGGCAAATTATACACGATTTTATCCTTTCCAATAATTTTACGTTTAAAAAGCTTTTATTTGTATTATAGACTTTTTTTTTATTTATGGAAGTAATTATATATGTTTTCAGCTGTTTTTTTATTTATTCCCGTAACCCTGGATATATCATCAGCCGAAGCATCTCTGATGGCATTAACCGACCCGAAATGATTTAACAAATCGCGTTTTCTCTTGACTCCCACACCGTCTATTTCATCCAAACTTGATTTAGTCATGGACTTAGCCCGGCGTTTGCGATGCGTACCAATTGCAAAACGGTGAGCTTCATCTCTTAAAGTTTGCAGATAAAATGCTATGGCCGAACGATATGGCAATGCAAAGCTATCTTTATCAATCTGGTGATAAAATTCTTTTCCGGCATTGCGGTCTACACCTTTGGAAATGGCAATAACAGCAATATCACTTAGATCATATCCGTGTAAACTTTCATATACGGCATGCAACTGTCCCAAACCACCGTCCAAGAGGATTACGTCTGGTTTATTATCTGGCGCCATCCGTTCAAATCGCCTTTTCAAAACCTCCTTCATCATAGCAAAATCATCATTAGTTATTTCCGGATTTTTTATATTAAACTTCCGGTATGATTTTTTATCAAATCCTTCCGGTGTTGCCACAATCATGGCACCAACGGCATAAGAACCTTGATTATGGGAATTATCATAAACTTCTATACGTTTAGGAATGTCCGATAAGCCGAAATATTTTTTCATTTCTTCTAAATTAGCTTTTATACTTTGGCTTTCAGATAAGCGTCTGTCTAAGGCTGCTGCAGCATTCTTTTTTGCATTTTCTATTAGCTTATATTTATCCCCTTTGCTGAAAGTTTTTATTTTAACCCCTAACGCTTCTTCCAATAAATCCGTATTTTCAAGATCTTCGGATATAAAAATTTCTTTAGGAGCCGTATGATTGGTGTAAAACATACTCAGAAAAGCTTCCAGAACTTCTGCTGCCGAGGCGTCCTCCTTTCTTTTTATAAAATATGGTGCATTGCCACAATTTTGCCCGCCGCGAATAAAAAATATTTCAATACAATAGATTTCATCCTTTAATGCAATGCCGATAACATCAACGGACTTTAAGCCAGAGTATTCAAGGTTGGCATGTGTCTGTATACCCGTCAAAGCTCTTATTCTGTCACGCAAAATAATAGCCTGTTCATAGTTTTGTTCATTACTGGCTTTTTGCATTTGTTGAGATAATTTCTCCTGGATAGACGTGTTTTTTCCTTCTAAAAAAAGCACTACATCTTTTACCAACTGCGCATAATCTTCTTTACTGATTTTGCCGACACATGGTCCACTGCACCTTTTTATCTGGTACAACAGGCACGGTCTTTCCCGGCTATGAAAAGCACTGTCTCGGCAACTGCGCAGCATAAATACCTTTTGAATAATATCTAAAACCTCTTTTACAGCGGTTGCACTTGCATAAGGACCAAAATAGCGACAGCCATTTTTACGCACCCCTCTGAATTTTCGCAATGCCGGAAAATCTTCATGAATATTTAACATCAGATGCGGATAGGATTTATCATCCTTTAATAGTATGTTGTATTTCGGATGCAGTTTTTTAATCAACTCATTTTCTACAATTAGCGCCCGATTTTCATTTTCAACAATTATAAATTCCATTCTTCTGACTTCAGCAACCATTCTTTGCAATCTGGTGGTCAGCTGATCTATGCGAGTGTATGCTACTATTCTTTTTTTGATATTTTTTGCCTTACCGACGTACAAAACCTCGTCATTTTCATTTATCATCCTGTATACACCTGGGGTTTCAGGTGCAATTTTGACATTTTGACGAAGTACTTTCAGCCCCTGTTTTATATCAAACATTAATCAACATACTCCCATTTATGCCCGTTGTAGCGGCAATCATGTTTTTGATAATGTGCTTTCAAAATAAAAATGTCTCCCAATCCACTGTATTCATAATAGGTACTTAGCAAATACGGATCAATACGATGCGCCGGTATTTTTCTCCCGCGTTGTTCCCAATAGGTATCCCAATATATTCCTCCGGAGATGATTTTAGGTCTTTTTTTTATGATCAGTTCATTCAAATTATCCCTCCTGGACAATCCGCTTTTTTCTCCCATAACATCTATTTGCCCCAATAAAACCCAATAGTAGCCGGCATCTTTTCCCTTTAAATTATACACGGCGTAATATCCGTTAATTGCTTCATCGCAAGGTGTTAAATTATTAAATGCATATTCATGACCACTTTGTGAATGGAATTTTGGTAGCTCTTTTAAATAAGTTTCACGGTAATTGTATGCAATGGCAAACACCAAATATGCGCACGCCAGAACAAACCATAACTTATTTATTTTCGGATATTTATCTAGAAACATTGCTGTTAACATTATACCCAGTATAAGCCAAAAGATGCTGTAATGAAGAAATGCCGAAAAATAAAACATTCGCAGCAAGGTTTCTTCAATAAAAAGCAGGCTTAACATTTTTTCCAACATATTTCCCTTTGTCAGAAAATATATTGATGCAATTCCTCCTAGCGGAATAAATAAATAAAACTCGAAATATTCACGTGGAGGAAAAGTTATACGGTTTTTTGCAAATATTTCAGGAATATGCGTATTAAATGGAAAGTTTGCCTGCCAATACAATAACAGTGTATCTTTGTAGTAAAGATACGCTGCATAAAAGGCCATCAAGAAAACTGGCAATAAGCATGACCACAAAAAATCTTTCCATTTTATTTTTTTTATAATCAGGTAATAAATCGTAAAAATTGCCGGAATAATTAAACTAAGCAAAACTTTTTGGGTAAACATAAATGCACAGAAAAAATTTAAATACGATGTTACAAGCATCCATATTTTCTGTTTTTCCAAATAATAGAAAAACAGCCACAGACCGGCAAAAAAACACACATACATAAATGTATCCGGACGATAAGTCAAAGCCCATAGTATAGAGAAAGAAGAAACTATGCACGCTATCATCAATAGTGATGCGATCCTGCTGTTTTTGTTAAGCTGCATTAATTTATATTGAAAGCAAGCCATTCCCAAAACAGCCAATACACTTATAATGTTGCACATAAAAAAAATCTCAATATGGTTAATCATCAAAGCGACAAAAGGTGCCGACAAATACCATAGTAAAGGGTTATGATGTTGAAAAAAATCCTTATAAGGTAAATATCCCTGCCAAATAAGCCAGGCGCTATGTAAATGTTCTACATTATCGCCATTTGCTTTAACAATAATGCCGTAGACATAGCAACTCCACAAAACGACTATGGTTATGTATATCCATAATACTTTTTGAAAAATATTAGTTTTCATAAATCCATTCCTTTTTCAGTGTATCATAGTGACAATTTTTACCTTGATATTCATATTTTAACAAGTACCAATTTGGGAATGGCGTAGGCAGATAATATTTTTCTATTATTTCAGGTGAAATTTGTTGCACTGGTACATATACTCCTCTATTTAGATAATAATTGTTCCAGTATATCTCACCATTTATTAGTTTTGGCTTATATTGTAATACCAGTTTATTTAAATCCGGCACGGATGATATGTTCATTGCTTCGCCAGCAACATCAACATGTCCTAACATTGACCAATAATAATGCGGATCTTTGCTAATAATGGACTGATTACCGAGAAAGCTGTTGATAATATAATCACATGGTGTCACATTTGCGACAAGATACCGTGTAAACGTGCGATCTGTCGTTCTGGTCAACAAATATCTCCGCTCGGATACTCCGGCATAAACCACCGCAATAACCAATATAGCAAATATCAGAGCCTTCCCTTTTTGAGCCATTTTATTTAAAAGAACACTGTTCAGACACACAACAAAAATCATAAAAGGTAACATATAATAAGGGGCTATTGCAAAATAGAAACAGCGTTGAATAACTTCTAAAACAAAAAGAACAGCTATTGTTTTATAGTATATATCGGCCTTTTTAAAGAAAATGATAATACTAGAAAAAGCCAAGATTGCAGAAAAAATAAATACCTGCCAGTCAATTACATTTATTTGTCTTTCACCATAATAATCCTGCATCCCCACATTAAAAATAAAATTTGACTGCCAATATCGGTATAATATTCCATTACTATATAACCAAGCGACAAAAGCTGTTAATCCGCTCAAAGGCAGTAACATTGCATATCCGATATCGGAAAAAGGCTTTTTTTTCTTATAGAATATTATCAATGTGATAATCCCCAGTGGCAATAACACCGTTAAAATTTTTTGTGTAAACATAGTAGCAACAAAAAAGGCTAAAAAGGCAATAACTAAAGAATATAAATGCGGTTTTTGCCAATAAGAAAATAAAAAATACAGCCCTATAGCAAAAAATAAAGCCATAAAAGTATCCGGATTATAATTAAAGCAATAAACATAGAAATACGGAGGGCATAATATCAGCAAACTTAACAGCGTCGCATAACGAGGAGCAAAAAATCTGACACTTATTTTATATACTACCGCAAAAGTCAAAATTCCTGTCACTACGGCTATGGCATGGGTAATATCAAGCAACACTTGCGGATTAATACTTATTTTGATTAACGGAGCAAATAAGTACCATAATAAGGGGTTATGGTGCTGAAAAAAATCTTTATATGGTATCTTACCCTGAGCAATAAGCCATGTTGAATGGATGTGTTCTACATTATCCCCATTTCCTGTTTCCGTAAAAAAAATTGTCCATAGAGTAAAACCTATGCCATAGAACAGCAATCCCCATATAACAGCTTTTATAAACAAGCTGGAGAAATAATATGTTTGTTTTTCTGGCATATTTTTATCCTCCTCTGATATGAGTTAAAAGCATCAGGACACCGGCTTTACAGATTATTTTCCATTATTTTGTCAGAACTATAACAATATTTTACTATCGGACACTTTTGGCACTCCGGATGTTGCGCCTTACAGGTGTATCGTCCAAAGAGTACAAGCCAATGATTTGCATTAATGATATACTTTTCCGGAAGAATTTTTAGCAAATCCAGCTCCACGGCGAGGGGTGTTTTACTCTGGCTGAAATCTAACCGGTGAGAGATGCGCATAACATGCGTGTCTACCGCCAAAGCCGGTTTCTTATACCATACATTTAATACGACATTAGCCGTTTTGCGCCCTACTCCGGCTAAAGTCACCAATTCTTCCCGCGTTTCCGGGACCAGGCCGGAAAAACGGCTCAATAAGTCTTTACTCATAGTAATAATATTTTTGGCCTTATTATTAAACAGACCTATAGTTTTGATGTATGAGATTAGTTTTTTTTCACCTAATTCCACCATTTTTTGAGGGGTATCTGCAAGTTTAAACAGCTCAGCCGTCGCTTTATTTACTCCTTTGTCTGTTGTTTGAGCTGATAAAATAACCGCTACAAGTAGGGTATATGCATTTGTGTAGTTTAACTCACACTGCGGATTCGGATTTTCTTTATTGAAAATCTCCATTATCTCTATTATTTCAGACTTTTTCCGCATTTATTATCCCCTTCCCATCTCAATTTTGTTCAGGCTTTTACGCCGCCGGCGCCAGCCACCTTTGGCGCATCTGCATCCAAAGGCCATCTCGGGCGAGGTTTGAAATCCAACGGACTTATCAGCCCTTTACGGAAACGCTCCAAGCCAGCCCAGGCAATCATTACACCGTTATCCGTACAAAAACGAATTGGAGGCGCAGCAAATTCCAATCCATTATCATCTGCCAACTTTTTCAATTTACTACGCAAATAGGTGTTTGCTGCAACTCCACCAGATACGACCAAGTTCTTCCCCTGAGGATATTTTTGCTTGAAATACCCTACTGCTCGTTGTAATTTCCGGCATAGACACTCGGTTGCCGTATATTGAAAACAGGCACAAATATCTGCAATATCATGCTTTGGAATATTTGCGTGTGCAATTTCACCGTCCGGAGTATAAGTTTCAACAATTTTGCGAACAGCTGTTTTTAATCCGGAAAAAGATAAATTGCAGTCAGGAACGTTTATCAACGGACGTGGCAAAGTAAAACGCATTTCGTCGCCGGTGGCTGCCAGTTTTTCAACCGCCGCCCCGCCTGGATAGCCAAGCCCTAGCATTTTTGCCACTTTATCAAAAGCTTCACCTACCGCATCATCAATTGTTGTACCTAAACGTTCATATTGATTGACATCTTTTACAACTAAAATCTGGCAGTGCCCGCCCGAAACCAAAAGCAACAGATAAGGAAAAACCACATCGTTGCTTATGCGGGCAGCCAATGCGTGTCCCTCCAAATGGTTAACCGCAATAAATGGTTTATCCAATGCTACTGACAAAGCTTTTGCTGTCATTACGCCAACAAGGACTCCGCCGATTAGCCCCGGACCAGAGGCTGCAGCCACAGCAGTAACGTCATCTAAAGATATTTTTGTTTTTGCAAAACACTGCTCTATTATGTCATCAATGTGGTCCAGGTGCGAGCGTGCCGCAATTTCCGGCACGACACCACCGTAGATCTTATGCTCTTCCTGGGAAAGCAAAGCTTCTCCAAGAATTTCTCTTTTTTCATTAACCAATGCCGCCGCAGTTTCATCACAACTGCTTTCTATTCCTAAAACTATCATGTATACATCCGATAAATATTGAAGTTTATATTTTTATTTTATAGACTATATTTCGAATATTGCAATCAACTATTGTGAGGAGCTTGTAAAATGTCTGAAAAAATGGCTAAAAAGGAAACGAAAAAACGGTCATCTAAGGTCTTTTTAGTTTTTTCTGCCCTGTTTGGTATCGTAGTTTTAGAAATTATTGCTATCGCTTGTGCTATTTTTGCTGTAGAATCGAAAAATCGTTCGCAAATTGCCCAGATGGACAGTTTGTCGGCGCAGCTCTCCAGGCAACAAACTCAAATTCAAAATTTACAGCGTCTGCCTGATCTTATTCAGGACAATGCACGCAAAATCTCTGAAAATGATGGAAATTTAAAACTGTATGCCGAGAACTTTAACAACCTTAAAGAGGAAGTTGGAAATCGTAAAATTGATATTATTACTCAGCAAATTCAGAACCTTTCTCATCGAATAGACGTTTTAAGCGAATTAAAAAGTGAGGATGCTCTTATTCTAAGTGTGGCTTTGCTGATTAAAGAAAACGCCCTTTACCAACGCAGTTTTGCACAGGAAGCAGATGTTTTGGCAACCTTAAGCAGGGCGAGACCTGATCTGGCGCCAGCTATTGATTTTATAAGCTCCGTAAAAAATCAAACGATTTTTTCGGATAATCAACTTATTAATCGCTTTAACATTCTTATAAAGGATTTTTACTTTGAGACAGAGCCTCTTTCGGACACCTTATCTAATTCTGAAGAAAAAAATCCTGTTACCAAAAGTATTGCACTGATAAAAGATACAATGGCAGGAATTAATTTTGATAAAATTGTCGTCGTAAAAAAGAATAATATGACACCGGAACAAAAACAACTTATTGAACAACTTTCTCAACTTGTAAACAATCAGAATTTTAAAGGGGCAATTTCCTTTATTCATTCACATTCTGATTTTAAATTGTCACAAAATCAGGATTTAACAATATGGCTTGCCGATACTGAAAGAAAACTTTCCTTTGATGAGGCTATTTCCAAAATTATTGTTTCGGAATTAGATGCTCTGCGGCAAAATATAGTTTTGCAACAGCCAGCGGTTCTTCCTTAACAAAGGATGTGTAGCTGAGCTACTTAACATTGACCACAGTAAAAGTTGTATAAAATAAAATAAAATACTACCAATAAAAAATATTTAGTTTAGACTTTTATAAAGCAGTATTTCAATATTATACCAGAGGTTGCCGAACATGGAAAAAAATAATCTAAAACAGTCTTGGTTTCAAAAATATCGTATCGTTTCACAACAATTAGATAAGGTTAAGTGTATTTCTTCGGCCGCAACGGCTTTTAACACAAATATAGATGCTATTTTTAAAATAAAAGGAGATAGACTTTCTCAATTGATTACCGAAAATCATTTGAGTATGGAGAATATGGAAAAGATTTCTCAAGTTAATTCTCCGATTGATATTATTGCTGGTATCACCAAGTGTTTTAGTCGCGGTATCGCTGAAGAATGGATTACTGATGATATTGCTGTTTATGATTGGATGAAAAAAAATCTTGGTTATGATAATTTGCAAATGGGCGGACAAGCGGGAATTATAGCCAATGTTCTTGCTTTACTGGGTGTTCATCAAGTTATTGCCCATACAAACTCACATCCCGAATTACAGGCAAAACAATTTCTGGATCTCGATAATTTATTTGGAATTAATGAGATAAATTCGTTGCAAAAAGCCTGTACAATTACGCGTAAGCAAGATGTTCCTCTTGTTCATTGGATTATTGAATTTGATAAAGGTGAGAGTTTTGTCATTGGGGATAAAATTATTACCTGTCCTAAATCAAACCGCTTTATCGTCACTTATGACCCATTAAATATGTATCTGGTTATGAATCCGGGATTTGTAGATTATCTGAATAATCATGCTGTGCAATATTTGTTTTTATCTGGCTTTCATCCTTTGCTGAGAAAAAATAATGGTATTGAATTAATTAAAAATGCGGCTTTCGTACTTAAAGATTGGCAAAAAGCAAATCCTGATATGCTTATTCATTTGGAAATTGCTTCAACCCAAGATACAGAGATACGGAAAGCAATTATTGATCATATTGTTCCCTGTGCCAGTTCCGCAGGTTTAAATGAACGTGAAACTATTGACTTGTTGAATATTTTAGGTCAACAAAATCTGGCACAAAAAATTGAACATAATACTCACAGTCCCTTATTATTTGAAGCACTCTTATTCTTAAAAAGAACACTTCCACTAAAACGGATTCAGCTTCATATGTATGGGTTATATATAACACTTCAAGATGAGGATTTTGTTTGTACTCCGGAACAAACGCTAAATGGTATGATGACAGCGTCTGTGGTATCCTCAAGCAAAGCACTTAATGGTGAACTTGCAAATTATAATGATTTGGCAAAAGCAATACAAATGCCTGTGTCGGATCAGGGTTTGGAAGAGCTTTCTGCACTTGCAAAGACGCAGCAAGACGATAACTTGATGATGACAGGTATCGGAAAAGTTGATAACTGTTGGCTTTGTGCTGTTCCGACTATTCTTGTTGATAAACCAAAAACTCTTGTTGGTATGGGAGATACAATTTCTTCTGTTTCGTTGTTAGCTGCACAATAGAAATTAAATTTTCCTTATTTACAACAAATGGTTGATTCTGTTTTATTTTAGGTTGTTTTTTAATTTATTTTATATTTTAAGTATATTTTATATTTGATGATGTAAATATAATGCCCTAACTATTTGATTTTACAAGTGAGTCGCATAATAACTCTTATGGATATTATAGTACAGTAACGGATAGTAATAGTGGTCAAAC
>CAYQDC010000005.1:0-6026 GCA_964416205.1 uncultured Acetobacter sp.
AAAAGCAAAAATAAAGGGAGCAACAGGCTCCCTTTATTTTACACTCCGTTTCATATTTCTTTATTTTCTGATACACAAAATCAAAAAAATTTACCTCTTTAATTACTTTTACCGTTTTTTAGCCCCCAGGCTTCTCATCAAATTGTAAATTCAATCTGTAAAAGCCATATTGTTGTAAGATTTAAAACAAAAAAAGACCTTCATCCAAAGGCCTTAACATTGGCTGCTTCACCTGGATTCGAACCAAGATTAACGGAGTCAGAGTCCGCTGTCCTACCATTAGACGATGAAGCAACAAGACAACAGTTTTCATAGTACGCTTTATTTCAGGTGTCAATAGTTTTCTTTTGTTTTTTAGCAAAATCCGGTTGCAAAATATAAAATTAGTCTATATTTTATAAAAGCCCGTGGACAAGTCAGCATCCGGAGATAAAAAGTAGCTCCAACAATAAGCGCAGGAGATAGAAATGGCAAAAGGTATCAGCATCGCGATGTTCAGAAAAATCAAAGAGTTTCTGCATAAGCACAAATTAGATAATATGACTCCGGCCGAAGCGCAAAAAATTCAAAAAGCCTCTTATGCCTTGGCGCATACAGAAATAAAAAAGCGTTTTTCTCCAACTTATGAAGGAATTTTGCAGGGGTTGAACAGTCATGAAAAACAGGTTTTTGAGGCCAGTGCCTGGTATCTGGGGCGCATTGCCATCAACAAGCCCAAATATCAGGCTGCAATAATTGAGGCTATGGAGCAGAAAAGTTGTCAAAAGGGGCTGGAACCGGAGTTTCGCGAATATTTAAAAAAACAGATTCAGAATATATTATCAAAAAACAATTCTTAGACATTTTTATATTTTAACTGAAAATAAATAGTAATATAAGCGGCACCAGAGCCTGTATGGTAAAGCAGCATAGTCTTTAAATCTCGGTAACGCACAATTCTGGTTATACCTGTAAAAATCTTTCCCCGCACACCGGGATAAACTTCCCTCTGTGCATTTTAGAGGCCTGATATCAAAAATTTTTCTGTTTACATCTGTCAAAAACTTTGTTAGAAAATAAAAAACGCACCGGGATGGGCGGCTGCCAGACGTTATTATCTGCTTATGCGGAGCTGGCAGTAAAAACACGTATTATGGGAAGACTTATGTTTCAAAAATTAAAAAACAGGTTTTTAAGCTTAAATTTCATTGTCAACTATCGTAAAATTTTACCGTATGTCAAGCCGTATTGGGGGCGGGCATTGATAGCCGTTTTGATAACCATCCCGATTGGCGCCATGGATGCTGTAATCGCCTGGGCATTAAAGCCATATATGGACGTCGTTATGGTTGAAAAAAGCACTATTGCAAAATCAACATTACTGATTCCCGTGTTAATAATCATATTCAGCCTGTGCCAGAGCCTTTTGACATACAGCGCGACATATTTAAATACCTGGGTTGGTCATCGCGTAGCCATGGACGTCAAGAAAAAATTGTTCTACAAGCTAATGCATTATAATGCAGCTTTCTTTGATAAAAACACCTCCGGCGACATCATTTTTCGCTTCAACAACGATGTGGATTCGGCTTGCAGTGGCCTGTTAAACAATATGAAACTGTTTACCACCCGCCTGTTTTCGTCGCTGTCGCTGATTTGCGTTTTGTTTTATAACTCATGGCAGTTGGCGATTGTCGCAACAATAGTTTTACTGGGTGCCCTGTTCCCATTAACCCGCGTACGCAAGCGGATAAAATCTTTAATGGACAAGTCCGTTTTTTCCGGTTCAGCTGTAATGACCCATTTTAACGAAACTTACAACGGCAACCGTATTATTTCCTCTTATAATTTATATGAATATCAGAATGCGCGCTTTTGCAACACGCTGGACAGTGTGTTCAAAATCGGCATGAAGATGATTCAGCGCACCGGTATGTTATCGCCATTAATGCATTTTATTGTTTCATTTGGTGTTGCCGCGGTTATTTGGCTTGGTTCGTATCTGATTGTAACCAACCAGATAACGCCGGGCAGTTTTGTATCGTTTATTGCCGCCTTGATAATGTTGTATAATCCCATAAAGAGCATTGGCAACAATTTCAACAGTGTTCAGATGGCATTAATGGCTATGGAGCGTGTATTCAATGTGTTGGAGCGCCAGCCGGATATCGTTAACTGCGAACACCCGAAAATCCTCGCCACGCCGAAAGACTGCATAGAATATAAAGATGTCAGCTTTGCCTATGTCAAGGGGAAAAATGTTTTAGAAAACATAAACCTCAAGATAAATATTGGCGAAACCATCGCTTTTGTCGGTAATTCCGGTGGCGGCAAAACCACAATGGTCAATCTGTTACCCCGATTCTATGATATAACCAGTGGCAAGATAATGATAGACGGAACGGATATTCGCGAGTTTGATATAGATTCGCTACGCGACAAAATTGCCGTCGTATTTCAGGACAATTTTCTTTTTGGTGGCACGATTCGCGACAATATACTGCTTGGCAATGAACAGGCAACAAATGAAGAATTGGATAAAGCTGTCAAATGTGCTTGCCTGGATGAATTTATTTCCACGCTGGACAAGGGGCTGAATACCGAAATTGGCGAGCGTGGTGTTTTATTGTCTGGCGGTCAGAAACAGCGTATAGCCATAGCGCGCGCTTTTATCAAAAACGCCCCGATAGTTATTTTGGACGAGGCCACTTCTGCATTGGATAACAAGTCCGAAGCGATTGTGCAACAGGCAATAGAAAACCTGATGACCGACCGAACAGTATTTATTATTGCCCATCGCCTGTCCACAGTCCGCAATGCAGACAAAATTGTCGTCGTCAATTATGGCAAGATTGCAGAAATCGGCACGCATGAAGAACTGATAAACAAACCAAACGGTATTTATGCTTCACTGTATCACACCCAACTACATTAAACCCGGACATATAGGAGAAAGAATATGCCATATTTAACTGCATACACCAATGTTAATTTTTCCAATGGCGCTGCTTTGGCAGAAGAAGCCTCGGAAATCGTCGCTTCCGCATTGGGCAAGCCAATTGGGTATGTCGCTGTCAACTTGATATATAATCCAGCTATGGCATTTGGTGGCAACAGTGCAAACAAAGGTGTTATGGCGCAACTGATTTCTGTCGGCGTCGGGGGCAAAGATGAATTGATAACCGCATTGACGGATTTCTTTACCGAACGTCTGCAAATTAAAGATACAAAATTCATAGACATTGCCTTGATCGCCTCCCCGGCCTCGTTGGCTGCCTGTGGTGGCCGATCATTCGGATAGGTCATTCAGATAGAGGAGGGGAAATTACCCTCCTTTCATTATCTCTCCAACAGTCAAACCGGCAGTTCCGCTACTGACAATATGCCTTTCATCATTGCCTTTAATAGCAAACCAAAGTCCTCCTGCACTTCTGTTGAAACCCTGACAGGGGGGAGGATATCGGTTCAGATGTTATTATCAGGAGATGCTCGTCGCAAACAGGGGTGTTCAATGATTGAAATACTGGCCTACCATACAGCATTACCGCCACTAACTCTTCCAGCGGAGGTTATACAAACGCCGTTGCATAAGCTTTGCTTAATCAGACAAAAAAAGAAGCGTCTAATGAACACCTTTTTTTGCCTTTCCCTACCCACGTGATTTATCAGCATATGGATTGTCTGACTTTCGCACGGTCAAACGGAGCGGAATACCGCGCAAACCAAAACTCTCACGCAGTTGGTTAGTAAGATAGCGCAGATATGAGTCAGGCAACCCTTCAGGATTACTGGAAAAAATAAAAAACGACGGCGGCCGTGTCCTGGCCTGTGTGATATAGCGCAGCTTAATCCGGCGTTTATTTTTGCCGAGCGGAGCCGGATTCTGCTCCTGTACATCCTGAAACCATCTGTTGAGTGGCGCCGTCGGAATACGGATGTTCCAGCACTCATATACTTTAACCACTGCGCTGAGCAACTTATCCAGCCCCTTTTTCTTTAAGGCGGAAATTGTTACCGTCGGTACTCCATCGGCTTGTGTCAGCGATGTTTGCAACTTGTCATTGAGCTTTTGCAACGCTTCTTTTTTGTCGGCAATGTCCCACTTATTGACAGCAATAACCAGGGCACGACCTTCCTCCAGTACACGGCGTGCAATGGTCAAATCCTGCTTGTCTAACACCCCATCCGCGTCCAGCACAAGTACCGCAACTTGTGCCATATTGGTGGCATAAACCGTACTTTCCACAGACATTTTTTCCAGCGCACCAGAAATTTTTGCCTGTCTGCGCAATCCGGCCGTATCCACCAGATTGAGCGTCCATCCTTTCCAGACCAGTTTGGATGTAATCGCGTCGCGTGTCAATCCGGCTTCTGGCCCGGTCAACATCCGCTCATCGCCCAAAAGAGCATTAACCAGCGTTGATTTACCAACATTTGGCCGTCCGACAATCGCCACCTGTATCGGTTTTTTACGTAATTCATCAAGCGCATTCTCTCTCTTGTCGTCTGCATCACCAGGTTCAACGCCGTCTGCCAGAATAGTATCAATCTCCAGATGACTGTCATTTGCTTTTTTCAGCAACATCTCTTCAATCTTTTTTAATTCCAGATACAGCGTGTCAAAACCGATAGAATGTTCGGCCGAAAAGATAATCGGATCACCAAGCCCGAGCCTGTAAGCTTCATAAATTCCCTGTTCCTGCACTCGACCTTCGCATTTATTGGCCAAAAGTAACACCGGCTTTTTACTGCGTCTGACCAGATCGGCAAAATGCTCGTCATACGCCTGCATACCAGCGCGTGCATCAAATAAAAACAGCACAACATCAGATTCATCAATGGCACGCCTTGTCTGTTGCCACATTCTTTCTTCCATCTGCCCAACAGGTGCCTCTTCATATCCAGCCGTATCAATAATCGTCAAATCCAGATCTTTGAGTTTGGCAGCAGTTTCTTTTCGGTCACGCGTAACTCCCGGCAAATCATGTACCAGTGCCAGCTTTTTTCCCGCCAGTCTGTTAAACAAAGTAGACTTGCCGACATTTGGTCGCCCAACAATCGCTGCTTTTAACGCCATAGCATCCTCTTTTTATCGTAAAAATAAAACATTAGCCCGCTATATAACACAAAGGCATAAATTTTTCAAGCTATAAAATAACACAAAAAATGTCATAAAATAACACAAATAAAACGCGTACCGTATGTATATTTAAAACATACGCTTTTCCTGTTATATATTCCGCAACATCCTCTTTTTATCGTAAAAACAAAACATTAGCCCGCCACATAACACAAAGGCATAACTTTTTTGAGTCATAAAATAACACAAATAAAATGCGTGCCGTATGTATATTTAAAGCACGCGCTTTTTCAGCCACATATTCCGTCGCCTGTCAAAAAATCTCAAAAATCTGCAAAAAAAACAACAACCCTAACCGCACCCCGCAATATATGAAACCGTTAATTTTCACCACAGACAAAATGTCATAAAATAACACAAATAAAATACGCGCCGTATGTATATTTAAAACATACGCTTTTCCTGTTATATATTCCGCAACACCCTCTTTTTATCGTAAAAACAAAACATTAGCCCGCCACATAACACAAAGGCATAACTTTTTTGAGTCATAAAATAACACAAATAAAATGCGTGCCGTATGTATATTTAAAGCACACACTTTTCCTACCATGTTTTTCGCGGTATCCTCTTTTTATCGTAAAAACAAAACATTAGCCCGCCACATAACACAAAGGCATAACTTTTTTGAGTCATAAAATAACACAAATAAAACGCGTACCGTATGTATATTTAAAACATACGCTTTTCCTGCCATGTTTTTCGCAACATCATCTTTTTGTCGTAAAAACAAAACATTAGGCTGTCACATAACACAAAGACATAACTTTTTTGAGTCATAAAATAACACAAATAAAACGCATGCCGTATGTATATTTAAAGCACGCACTTTTCCAGCCACATATTCCGCGGCATCCTCTTTTTATCGTAAAAACAAAACATTAGCCCGCCACATAACACAAAGGCA
>CAYQDC010000005.1:6126-43004 GCA_964416205.1 uncultured Acetobacter sp.
TTTGAGTCATAAAATAACACAAATAAAATGCGTGCCGTATGTATATTTAAAGCACACACTTTTCCTACCATGTTTTTCGCGGTATCCTCTTTTTATCGTAAAAACAAAACATTAGCCCGCCACATAACACAAAGGCATAACTTTTTTGAGTCATAAAATAACACAAATAAAATGCGTGCCGTATGTATATTTAAAGCACGCGCTTTTTCAGCCACATATTCCGTCGCCTGTCAAAAAATCTCAAAAATCTGCAAAAAAACAACAACCCTAACCGCACCCCACAATATATGAAGCCGTTAATCTTCATCACAGATAAAATGCTGATATTCCGCTTCAAAAAAGGCCGGCCATTTCTGATAAAAAGCTTTGAGCATCATCTTCATTATCAGTTGCACCGAAGGATGTGCCGCCTTATGGCACCGGAGTGAGAAAATATGTTTCCATTCCGTGATATTGGCAGACATAACCATATCCGCCTTTGTAGAGTGGGGCAGGAGCATCCTCAACTGATCACCCTTGCCACCCAGCGTCGCCATTTTCATATATGTATTTTCAATCATTTTCATACAGTCCAGCCACTCGGCATACATATCGGAGTTTTTATCAATGTTGCTCGGCTCCAGCACGGTCAGTTCACTGCCAAATTTCCCTTTGGCATAATTGCAATATCTGGTTGATTCTATAGAAAAAGATGCCAGACGATGCCGGGTAATATCTTTATAGGCGCCCAAATCACAAACCGAATGGGTGGTTATATAATTATGCTGTTCTGAAAAACGAGAAGTTTGCACACTCTCAACCTTAACGCTGTCAAAAACCGGAGCGACATTTTCTGAAATATAAAACAGAGGATTGCCGACAGCTGATAAAAAGTCATGCACGCCATATTTGCGTGCAATATCACGCAACGCCCGCATATTGCCAGAAACAACAATCTTTTCTACCCCGTCAGCCGGATCTTTTTCCACTGAAATATCTAAACCGCGTATATCGCGCATGGTCAGTATCCGACGATTTTTTTCTTTATTCGGCAGAGAAAAAATAACATTGGCGTGTTCAATCACCGATTCGTGTCCGCTTTTTAATATTCCTCTGATAAAAGGGACAGCTGTTTCCCCGGTAATCATGTCTTCAGATTTATAACAGGTACGCCCGCATTTTTCAATATGCACGCAAATCTCAGATAACTGTTGCAAAAAATAAATCTCTGTCTCTGCCTTAACTATTTTTACCATCTGCAATAACTCCGTTTATTGAAAAATAACTTCTCAAAATGAGCCCTGTTGTAAAATATAACCTCCATAGGCAACGCATTTTTAGTCCAACTCATTCTTTCGTTTTGCTCTTGCGACTATCCAACCCATCATCAGGAAGCTCCCTTTACCTTATCCAACCTTACTTTGCCTTTTGCCTCTGTCTCAACCTCTGCCTCCGTCTCTATCTATGCTTTTGTCTCTTCCCCAACCTCAGCTTCTACTTTTACCTTACTTTGCCTCTTCCTCTTCCTCTTCCTCTTCCTCTTCCTCTTCCTCTTCCTCTTCCTTACCTTGGGTGTACGACGCTCATCATTTTCTTCTGAATCTAAACCGCAATATCTACTCCATTTCCTTTTTGTCAGAAATTTTGCCTGTATGCCAGATTCTGAACTCTCATCTTACTGAAAGACAATAACGTCTGCCTTGTTTGTAACAGCAACGACTTTCTGTTGCGCCGCAATCAGCCCATTACTGATATCTATATCCAAACTCGTTTTAGCCGTCACAACACCTTTCTCGGCATCTATTTTCAAGATTCTGCCGTTAGAAAATGCCAACAATATCTGCCCATTGAGCATAAGTGGCGACACCGCATAAACAGTCGCATTCATATCTTCTTTATTGAGAAAATCACGTACATTCAGAGTCCATGCAACCTCACCGGTATATTTTTTCACAGCATATAAAACATTTCTGTTTGATATGACAAACAAATAATCTCCCACCAACAGCATATTTTGCATGGCGCCAATCTCTTTTTCCCAAAGTTTATCTCCGGTTCTCATATCCAGAGCCAACATAACATCACTGTTGCTGACGGCATATATAACGCCATTTTCAACAATAGGATAAGCCCCGATGGTGTTAATTTCCGTTGTGGAGCGGGTCTGCCTGTTAGAAACCAGCATTTGTGCCCATAACGGCGTGCCAATAGAGGCGTTTAACACAACAATCTCCCCATTGGAAAATCCGGCTACCACCACATTATCCGCCGCATCATACGCAGGTGCTGCACCGCCGGCAATCACCGTATCTTCATGCGCCACTCCAAAACGCCATATTTCCTGTCCATTATTTTTATCCAGTGCATATAGGCCGTTATCCACCGTTTGGATAACTAACATCCTGTCTGTAACCGTTGGCGCAATACGTATCGGCGTTTCCATTATCTTGCGCCATTTGGGCGCTCCCGTGGCTAAATCCATAGCATAAATACCACCAAATCCGGTTGTAGCATAGAGCATCTTGTCATCGGCCGCCAAACCGGAAGCTTTGCTTTTTGCTTCTTTAAATCCGCCAATATTTGCGGTCAGCGTATTCTCCCATAAACGCTTTCCCGTCTCATAATCAAACGCACTGACTTTGCCTTGTGTATCCATAACAAAAACTTTGCCTGCAACTACCACCGGCGCAGCCAGGTGCAAATCACGCTTATTTATGCCTTCGCCAAAATTCTCACTCCATTGTTCTTTTAAGGTAAAACCGGCAGACAAATTGCCGATAATATGATTTGAATTAACACCAGCTTGTTGCCAGGAAGTATTAACAGTTGCCTGCGGAATTTCAATCTGCCCGACGCCTGCCATATTTTCCTCTGGTGCCACATTATCCAATATGGAAATTCGGACACCCTGCGGCAGATCCTTATCCTGCGTACATGCCGCAACACTTAGCACCAAACCGCAAACACAAAGTCCTTTATATAGCCAATGCATAATCCTTTCTCCCTGTATCTGGTAAAATATTTCCGCACAACCATGCAATCTTCAGCTTATGACCAAAATACTCTCTGCAACCAGGCCGCAAATCCATTTTCTTCTTAATATCTGCCATCAAAATATATGTCATCAAAACAGGCACTCGGCATAATAATTTCAAGCCACTGAGAGCAAAAACGCCGTTTTCCATATTTGAAACGAACACCATCTTTTACTGAGCTTCATTGATAAGTGCCAGCATGTCATTTATACGAGCCTTAAACTCATCAGAAAGATCTCCGTTGACAAGCAAATCTTCATAAAGAGTCTTTGCTGTTGCCATATTTTTATTTTGAATGGCAGACATAGCCAGGAGCTCTTTGGCCATCGGCGCCCAGGCACCACCTTTCTGCACAATAGGAGACAGTAAAGCCTCAATCTCGGTATACGGTGCCACATCAATTCTATAAGTAGCCAGTTTTACGGTCGCTATTTCTTTTATTTTATCCCCGGCTTCCGTATCGGCGCAAATCTGTTGCAGAACAGACAATCCTTTGTCGGTCTGGTCATTTTCCAACAAAATATTGGCAATCTGCAATCTCGCCATATCCTTATAAAGACCGTTTTCGGTATGAACAATGGCTTCCAGTTCCGATATATTATCTTCATAATCCGCACGAGGCTCCAACGCCTGAACATATCGGATATTATTCTGTTCTGCCTTGCGTTCTCTCCATTCGCCAACTTTTTCATAGCCGACCGCAAAAGCCAGCCCCGCAACAAGCAATGCCAGTAAAAAGCCACCGTATTTGTTAATCAGCATTTTAAATTTTTCATTTCTTACTTCTTCGTCAACTTCATCCAAAAAAGCCTGTCCGGCATCCAGATTAAAATAAGGATTCGCCCCGTTTCCGGTTTTTTTTGTTTTTCCACCGCCGCGTCTGATTTCTTTTGCCATAACTCAACCCTTCTAACTGATAAACATTTTTACACAACATAACATGAAAACTTGTTTCGGTGCAATGAAAATGTTTTTTTAATAACCAATTAATTTGCGAATGACAAAATCTTTAAGCCACAAAAGGTCACCAACGGGCAGACGGCTGCCGAAAGTAATAACTTTGTCATCGCTGATAACAGACAGACTGTATCTGTCTATTGTCGGATTATAGCTGAGTTCCACATTCTCAATACAGTCGTTGTTTAGAGAAACTTTGCCGATATTCGCTCCGAACAGTGTTTTGACAACGATAACTTCCTTAGGTGCCAATATCAGGCGGTATGAAACGAAAAGCCGCAGGAAAAAATAAGCAGCAACCAGCAATAATCCTCCGCCGATGGTCCAATATAGCCTGGAAATATCCGCACCGATAATCGTCAGATAAACAGCTCCGGCCGTCAGTAAAAAAACGGCAGCGACGGCAATAAACAGCGAAAGCGAACTGAAAACATCCCAAAATATACCTTTAGGTGTAACAATCGTTTCTCTTATCGTATTCGCAATATCCAGACTTTCCGGAGCCGGCAATTTACCGCTGGCAATATAAGGTAGCTTTCCTTCCCTGGAAAGTTCTTTAAGAGACTTGTCCAAATCGGTATATTCTCTGCGAACCAGACCCCGATCGCCGATACTCAGAGCTGGCAGTTCAAACTGTCTGGCATAGCTTTCCCAGATGTTGCGGATGTTGTTATTTTTTGTAGAAATGTAAAGAGGAATAATTTTGTTGTTATCTTTATGATACAGGTCTATGATATAACGGCTTTTATTAAACAGCCCCGATTGTACAAACAATACTCTCAGCCGCACCCCTGTGTAATTTTTCAATTGTTCTTTCAGTGTATGACGAATACCGATAGCCGGCTGGTATATAATGGTAAAAGTATCTCCGTCAAAAATAAATTTTTTGCTTCGGATAAAGGAAAAAGTAGCACCGATAATCAGCCCGAGAGCAATCAGAACAATGATAAATGCAAAAATCTCTACCAGTAAAAAAGATTGCTCTGTATCTTGCTCGGCAGTCAAAAAGCTGAAAAGTTCAAATAAACCGAGGCAAAGCAGCAAAATACCGCAAAGCCAGCCACAGAAGACAAAAAAAAGCGAAGATCTGTCAATGGCTGTTGCCGGATGTTTCCTCATATCAAACACGAAATGCGAGCTGAAATGGTCGGGAACATGGATAAACATAAAAACCTCCGTAATCAACTTTTACCTAAAACTCGCTCTCATTATATACCGTGAAAAAAAATATTCATCATATTTTTAGCTCTTTGCCGCAAAAATGTTTAAAACGAGGCTTGTTTTCTGATATTTTTTACTGTAGAAAAGAAACCGGAGAAAAATAATGGCAGAAAATATATGCACAATTTGCGGCGGTTGCGCATATCGCTCAATGAAAGAAACATTATACCGCCAGAAAAAAATAGAAGCACTGAAACAAATGCTGTCTGCAATCAAAAGTGCTACGCCTGCATTTGATGAGCCGCTTTTTATTGACGATGGTCAGCGGCGACGCGCTGATATGGAATTTGTTTACAAAAATAACGAAGTGGTTTTGGGGTTTTATGAACGTGGCAGCCATAATCTCATAAATGTGGAAAATTGTCCGGCGCTTTTGCCGGAATTAAACGGATTGCTGGCAAATCTGCATAAACTGTTGTCCGGGTTGTGCAAAATAAACGTTAATATCAGAAAAAAGAAGAAAACAGAACAAAAGAGAATAGAAAAAGGCGCTGTCAAACTGCTTTGCGCTGATAATGGCCTGGATATATTGCTGGAGATATGTCAGACACCCGGGTTGGAACATCGGCAGCTGATAGCAGAAATGGCTCAATCACTCCCAGATCTGTTGCGTGTATCCTGGTTTTCAGGAGTCGGAAGTCCGGAAACAATAATAGAAAAAGCTACTCCGGAATTGAATATGGCCGGCCGGGCAGTAGCTGTCCCACCGGGAATATTTCTGCAGGCATCTGAAACCGCGGAACGAAAAATGATGGCCAAAGTTGTGGAATATATGGGAGATGTTACCGGAAAAATCGCCGATTTGTTCTGTGGTGTTGGCACATTTACTTACCCGCTGGCAGAAAACAGTCAAAATAATATTTTATCGGTAGATTCATCCGGTGCTGCTCTTCAGGGTCTGCAAAAAGCCATAAATCGCAATCAAATTCAGAACGTGCGTATATTAAACCGCAATCTGTACAAAGATCCTCTGGATAAAGATGAATTGTCTGTTTTTTCGGCATTGGTGATGGATCCTCCGCGCGCGGGCGCGCACGCGCAATGCCGCCAATTTGCACAAATTCAAGCTGGACAACGGCCACAAAAAGTTGTTTTTGTATCATGTAATCCCAAAACGTTTGTTTATGATGCAGAATTATTGATAAATGCCGGATATGTTTTCTCCAGGGTGGCACTTGTAGACCAGTTTGTATATTCAGAACACATGGAACTGGTCGCCCTGTTTGAAAAGGATTCTCAACAACAAAGTAACCATGAAACAAAGAAGGAGCAGAAAATATGATAGAAGCAACTCGTCTTCAAAAAATGGCAAATGCTATTCGCTTTTTATCGGCAGATGCCATTAATAAAGCAAATTCGGGACATCCGGGAATGCCTTTGGGTATGGCCGACGTCGCCACGGTTTTATTTGCCGAATATATAAAATTAAATCCAGATGCCCCTAAATGGTTTAATCGCGATCGTTTTGTCCTGTCGGCTGGTCATGGTTCCATGTTGTTGTATTCATTGTTGTATTTAACGGGGTACAAAGACATAACAATAGAAGATATCAAAAGTTTCCGCCAGTTTGGCTCCAAAACGGCAGGACATCCGGAATACGGGCATTTGGATGGTATAGATATGACAACCGGACCGCTGGGGCAGGGAATATCATCTGCCGTTGGTATGGCTTTGGCAGAAAGAATAGTAAACAACCGTTATAAAGATGATTTGTGCAATCATTATACTTATGTCATCGCCGGAGATGGATGCCTGATGGAGGGTATTTCCGAAGAAGCAGCATCGCTGGCCGGACACCTGCGTTTAAATAAACTGATTGTTTTCTGGGACGATAACAACATCACAATAGACGGTAATGTCAGCAAAACAAGTTCAACTGATCAGTCGGCACGTTTTCGCGCTATGGGCTGGAATACACAAACCATAGACGGCAGAAATTATAATGAAATCAGGCAGGCTATAGAAAAAGCACAAAAATCCGACAGGCCGACTTTGATCGCCTGTAAAACAACCATCGGTTATGGTGCCCCAACCAAAAGCGGTACGTCAAAATGTCATGGTTCTCCCCTTGGTGAAGAAGAAACGGCCGCTATGCGTAAAAATTTGAACTGGCCGTGTGAGGCTTTTGAAATACCGTCGGAAGTTCTGGCAGACTGGCGCCAAACTCAGGAACGCAATATACCGGAATATAAGAAATGGGTTGCAACAGCAGCGGCGGCTGATTCTGAATTTAGAGATTTTATTGCTGGAAAATTACCGCGCGGTTGGGATGAAGAATTAAATAAAGTCAAAACGGATGCAATTGCTGAAAAGACAAAAGTTGCTACCAGAAAAGCTTCAGAAATATGTTTAAAAGCCATTGTACCGCATATTCCAGGGATTATAGGCGGTTCAGCGGATTTAGCCGCATCCAATCTGACCTTTATTGACGGTATGAAAACTGTAACGGCAGAAAACTATGGTGGCAACAACATTATGTACGGTATTCGCGAGCATGCTATGGGTGCCATAATGAACGGTATGGCACTGCACGGTGGAATGATTCCCTATGGCGGTACATTTTTCGTTTTTTCGGATTATATGCGCCCATCAATGCGCCTGGCTGCCCTGATGGGAATTCGTGTCATATATGTTTTAACGCACGATTCAATAGGAGTCGGTGAAGACGGACCGACACATCAACCAGTAGAACATCTGGCCTCATATCGGGCTATGCCAAACATCTTGACATTCCGTCCCTGCGATGTTGTGGAAACGGCAGAAGCGTGGCAGACGGCTCTTACCGAAGAACATCGCCCGAGCATTTTGGCATTATCTCGTCAGGAGCTTCCGCTGTTGCGCACATCAGCAGAAAAGAACCTGACGGCCAAAGGTGGTTACGTTATTTCACCCGCCAAAGCCGTAAGGCAGGCTTCTATAATCGCAACCGGTTCAGAAGTTTCCATAGCGGTTGAAGCGCAGAAGATTTTGGCAGCCGAAGGGATAGATGTGGCAGTTATTTCAATGCCGTGTGTAGAGATTTTTGAAGAACAGAGTCTGAATTATCAGTTAGATGTTTTAGGTACAGCTCCTGTTATCAGTATTGAAGCCGGAACAACTTTCGGGTGGAACCGTTATGCGCAAAGGACAATAGGTATCGATTCGTTTGGAGCTTCGGGGCCGGCTGGAGATTTATATGAACACTACGGCTTAACGGCAAAGGTTTTAGCTGACGAAATAAAAAAAATTGCCAGGAAAGCATAAACAGATAACTGGCGTTATTTAAAATCAGCGTTCCCGCCGTTTTTGCTGGCGCGAGGTCTCTTCATCTTTATAGGTAAAATCAAAATAATACGCATAAACATTGGAAGTTTTGCTCTGCTCCTTATTTTCTTTTTTCAGATTATAAAGTGCATGCCTTCTTTTGGATGAATTCGGATATTTGTCGGCAGTAAGACGTCCACCTGCCATAAATGTAGTATCTACATAGATTTTTTTGCCCTTATAATAAAAATAATTCCAGGCATGTCCGTAATTTTTGCGTATACTTTCAGAAAAGGCCTTTTCTGCTGGATAAACATAGCCATGTACCACACGGGTTGTAATACCGGCTTTTCGACACATTGCCTGAAATAAACTGGCAAAATCCATACAAATGCCGGCTCTGGAATGCAGAAGGTCAGAAGTAGACTGAGGTTTGTAACTGTTAAAAAGATAAGTAGACCCTCCGCCGTTACTGTCATACAGATATTCGTCATAAGAAATACGGCTGGCAATCCAGAAGGCAATAGCCTTGGCCTTGTCATAATCATCAGTAAAAGGCTGTGTCAGATAGCGCACTAGCGTGGCAATATTATTTTCGACCTTGCGCGGTGTTTTGCTGACATAGGCAGCAATTTGCTCCGAAGAATATTGTTGGGCATAACAGGGAGAACAGAATAAAAAAAATCCAAACAGAAAAAATATTAACAAAACAGAAAATTTAGTCATAATCGCTCCGAGAAAGAAAAAACTAATAATTATATATAATCATCTCAAAATTAAATAACCTTTAAACGGGCAAAATAAAATAAAAACATAATGTTAGCTAGAGGTAAAATAATACCATTATATAATTTATTGAATTTAAGTGTTTTTTTTATGTTGACATTTGTTTTTTTTTACGTATATTTACAACGAATTTAACCTAATTGAGAAAAGAGACAAATAATGAATACACATGCAACAAAGCCTTCTGATATTACAAGAAAGTGGTATGTTGTTGATGCAACGGATGTCGTACTCGGTCGTCTTGCTGCTCAGATCGCCAAACTGCTGCGCGGTAAGCACAAGCCGTATTTTACGCCAAATTTAGACTGTGGCGATTACGTTGTTGTCATCAATGCCGACAAAGTAAAACTGACAGGCAAAAAATTGACGGATAAAAAATATTACAGACATACCGGCTGGATTGGTGGTATTAAAGAAACAACCGCTGGCAAGATTTTGAACAGCCGTTTTCCGGAAAGAGTAATTGAAAAAGCCGTTGAACGCATGATTTCCCGCAATCCAATGGGACGTCAGCAAATGACGAAACTAAAAGTATACGCTGGTGAAAATCATCCGCATACAGCACAAAATCCGGAAGTTTTGGATATTGCATCTATGAATGAGAAAAATAAGAGGAGTGAACTGTAATGGCTAATAAAAAGATTGAATCCTTGACGGAAATTAAAGAAGCTGTTGCAGCTGCAACTGTTACGGCCGAGTCGAAGCGTAAACCCTCTCGTGACAAGCAGGGGCGTTCTTATGCTACCGGCAAGAGAAAAAATGCCGTAGCCCGCGTTTGGATTATGCCAGGTAAAGGAAATATTACCGTTAACGAAAAACCGTTGGACACCTATTTTGCCCGTCCGGTTTTAAAAATGATTATCAATCAGCCGTTTGAAATAACCAACCGCGTCAATGAATTTGATGTTGTCTGCACGGTTCAGGGTGGTGGTTTGTCCGGTCAGGCCGGTGCCATCAAACATGGTATTTCCAAAGCTCTGAATGAATACGAGCCGGAACTTCGCCCTGTATTAAAGCAGGCTGGTTTCTTAACGCGCGATGACCGTGTTGTTGAACGTAAGAAATACGGTAAGGCTAAAGCCCGTCGTTCTTATCAGTTCTCGAAACGTTAGTATTGTACTTTGGAAAAATGCTCATTTCAATGGGTTGCAAGAAATTGCAGCCCATTTTTAATATTCACATACTCCTTAACATTTGTTTTTTACCAACTTACCACCTTTATATGTTCCTTTGGTTTTATTTGCTCTGGATGGATAAATATAAACCAGAAAACACAAATGATATTAGAAGTCAGAAAGTAAAGTCCCAAAAATATGGAATATAAAAAAAATTGACAAAAAACAAAAGATATGTATATTAAAGGCAGAAATAAAATTATTAATAAATTAAAATAGAAAATTATGATAAAAGATGAACAAAAAAAAGTTTTTCAAGCCTATTTGGAAGATCATATGCGTGTCAGCTTGAATTTTAAATGGCAGGATTTTATGTATTTTCAATATATAGGTTGCAAAGAAGAATGGGGTGCCGTAACATATATTGCCGGCGCCAAACATGTAGCAAAAATTTCTGATGAGGATTTGCAGGTATTGGTGGAATATCCAACGGCATTCAGAAAAAGAAAATTTGCCTTTCACGGAGCATCCCGTGCTGTTCAAATGCTGGCAAAATGCTATGGCGGGTTTATTTCTTTGGAGCTGTATTGGTTATTGTACAATAGGCCGCAATGTTCCGAGGATCCTTTCGGTTTTATTCCGAAAATATGCAATGTAGACAACATAGAACCCAAAGTCATTTGCGAACAGGTGCAATATGTATTAGGCTAAAAAAGCTCCCTTTTACGGGAGCTTTTTTTAATCATTTTTTTCAATTCCGATAAAAGTTTCAAAATTATGCAGATTTGCCTGATAAGCCAAGACCTCATCTGGAATGGCATATTTTTGATAATACAGTTTTAGTAAATCTTTGAATTTGTACTTTACCAGAAGTTTTAAAGATAAAACATCCAGATCGCTATGCTGTATATAGCAGGCAATCAGCTTTTTGTTTTTTGAAGCGATCATTACCCTTTGCCTACCAGTGTCCAGAGAATATTTAGAGAAAAAACTATGTAAAAACCCCATTTGGTTTTTTTGCGCCAGAGCAATAAGACTTGGAACGGAACGAAGATTTACGGCAGCAATTTCCAGAGTAGGGATGTGGTCACAATGAAGCAACAGTCCATCAACATCAAAATATTCCAGTCCGTCATCAGGTTTAAATTTACAATATATTTCAAACATATCATACTGTCTGTTTCGCAGTATTCTTGCAATAACGACATCAGGAACATGTGCTTTTCCCAATAAGGCAGTTTTGAACATATCCATGTCATTTGTATCTATGATGTACATCCAGACCGACAACGGCAAAAGATTGAAAGTAGTTCGATGTTTTGCTTTGAAATAAAGTTCCAGAACCGAAAAGGCCCGCTGCTGTACAAGTTTGATTAACATATTTTCTCTGGCTTCGGGCGAAAACGTGTGGTTGCACAACAATCTTTTCAATCCGTATGCGGAACAACATTGCAGATTAACCGCCATTTTGTGATATTTGACTGGAAACGGGCGATTAAACCAGTAGCTGAGCAAAAAAGCCCATTTTGCTTTTAGTAACGTCTTAATGTTATCAAAGCTGAAAAATTTTTTTCTTTCATATTTTTCTTTCATAATTAAATATATTTAAATAGTAAAACATAATTTTAATGTAACACGGGAAAATATAGCATTTTAATCAATTCTGTCAATAAAAAATGCTCCTTACGGAACGGCCTTTAATTGTAAAAATTATAAATCCCAAAGTCGGAGTTTTTCACTGGAAATAAAACAATAATTTCATAATTAAAATTTCATCGCATTTTTTGTCAATGGTGGTAAAAAGGTAACTTCTGGCAAACTGCCGTCGCGAATAACCGGCGTAAATAATTTTAATCTTTTTGCTTGACAAAAGGAAAATAAGCTCCATATAATGCAACAGAATTATTTTGTAAAACTATGTAGAGTAATAGAGTATGGTTAAGTTAAGTGACAATAATGCCTACAAAAGAGGGCAGGAACTTTTGGATTCGGGGATGTGCAGGGAGGCAATAACTCAGTTTGATGAGTTTTTGGCTCAACAGCCCGATTCTTGGAAAGCAATAAATTCTAAAGGATTTGCTTATCAAAAGATGAGCAAATACACCGAAGCGGTAGAGTGTTTTGATAAAGCTTTAGCGATCAATCCAAAATCAGTAGAGGTGCTGAACAATAAGGGCGTGACACTTAGTATGCGCGGACTGTACAAGGATGCTATTTCCTGTTTTGAGCAGGCTTTCGCAAATGACCCGACTTCTTTAGAGGCTTTAAACGGTAAAGCAATTGCTCTGCAACACATGTTCCTGTTTAAGGAAGCCTTGGATATTTTACAACAGGCTTATCAGATAGATCCCAAACATCCTCAGACTTTGTTAAGCATTGCCGTGACACTGCAAAAATTAAAACAGTATGAACGTGCAATCGGTTATTTCAAAAAAGTTTTAGCGCAGGATAAAAGTAACGTAAAAGCATGGAACGGTATAGGAGTTACCTATCAGTTAATGGGGGATAATGATTCAGCCTTAAAATGTTTTACAAAAATCTTAAATATAGACAGCACGGAAATTCAGGCTTGGATTAGTATCGGTTTTGTTTATCAAAAGATGTTCAAATTTAAAGATGCCCTTAAATGCTATAATAAGGCGAAAAATCTGGTTGACGGTCGTTATCATCACAAGTTGTATGACGGATTGGCTTCATGTCTGACCAAGTTGTCTGAGTTTGACCAGGCTATAGAGATTTATAAACATATTTTCCAACGTGAAGAAGGAAAAAAGAAATGGGATGCCCAGCGTTCAATTAAATTTGTAAACAAATTGAAACGCAAAAAGGCCATAGGCACATTACCTGATGTTATTCCTCCGGAAGCCAAAAGTGATAATGTTCTTTCAGAATCTTCTGCATCGGAAAATTAAAGCTGTAAAAATAAACAGGCGTTTCGGCGGCTATCCGCTAATTATTGATGGAGGATAAATGTCAGAACCGGTAAAAAGAGCGGTATTAAAATCTCTTTGCAACGGTTTACCGATGGCCGTTTTTCTCATACAAATAATTGCTGGGGTTGTTGCAGCTTTTTGGCTGTTAATTAATCATCAACCGATGACCGGAGATGATGTAGAGCATTTACACTCTGCCTGGCTCGTTAGTCAGGGAAAAGTTCCTTATATAGATTTTTTTCAACACCATAACCCTTTATTATGGTATATATTTGCACCGTTTGCCCGTTTTTTTGCCTACGATTTGATTTTGTTTGATTTTGTCCGTGTGGTTTCAACACTTGTTATGCTGGCTGTATTGTGGCTGTCAGCACAAATTATCCGCCGTTTTATATGTCATAACGTATATGCAGGGCTGTTGGGCATCGCTGCTGTTTTTCCGTCATATATAATTATGAGCGGTCAGGATTTTCGCCCCGATAACTACATGGTTCTGTTTTTTATGCTGGGGTTGTACAAACTTTTTGCCTATTTGGAGCAGAAAAAAACAAGGCAGTTGGTTTGCTCGTTTGCAGCTTTCTTTATTGCTTTTTTATTTATGCAAAAAGTCATTTTCTTGCTGGCTTTTGTTGGGCTTGTCGTTATCTGGCTTTTGTTAAAAAAACAAATCAGTGCGAAAGACTTTGGCCTGGCACTGATAATTCCCGCTATTTGTAGCATATTATTTTTAATTTGGTTGTTGTCGCATGATATGCTGGAACGCTACTGGCTGGCAAATTATATTTTTAATCTTCATATCCCGGATGTATACGGAGGCTTGGTAGAAAAAACCAAACCTGAATTTTATATCGTCAGCGGTATTGCAATGATAGGTTGCATCTATTTGTTGCTGCGTGGCAATACAGCAGCACGGATAATCTGCCTGCTGTGGCTTTCAGAAGCAGCACAGCGGTTGTTTTACTTTTCGCTGGATCGCCACTATTATTACCAGATGCAAATATTGAATGCAATCCTCATTGGTGCTTTTGCGTGGCATGTAATAATACGATGGCCCTGGTCGTCATGGCTGTTTCTGGCATTGTCTCTGACAGGTTGCATATTTTTTTATGATTATTGCCAGCAAAAGAAAATAAATCCAGGCTACTATCGCTACGTTACACCTAAGTACATTTTAGAACAGACCAATCGCTGTGATATTGTTCTTAATGGTTACGGATTAACCTATGGGATTTTTTCAAAAGATGCAACTTACTATTGGAATTTAAACGGCCAGCTTGATGTCATCGGCAATAAAATCGGATTGGCACCTCTGCCGAACTTAAACGAAGTCGTCCAAAAATACCTGCCACGCATTATTTATACCGGCCCGTATTGGGACGAACGTTTGCATCAAAAACATATAGATGTACCGGTTCATCTGATACGTCAGGATTTGCGCGACAAATATTATGACCAGTCGTTATTTGTCAACATTTTCATCTTAAAGCCCGAATACCAAAATAAGCGACGTTGTAAATATAATGAAGCAACTGGAAGTTGGAACTATTTTTATAAGGAAAGTCGGTTGCCATGAGGTTTGATCTCCAAAAGATTTCAGGCATATTGATAAGTCTGTATCTTATTTTTTGCATGTCTCTACTGTATTGGGTTGTAATTTACAGCGGTTCTGGTGACGGTGATACATTAGAACATGTGCATACATCATGGTTAGTCTGGCGTGGGAAAATCCCATACAAAGATTTCTTTCAACATCATAACCCATTGCTTTGGTATGTCGGAGCACCATTTGTAGGGTATTACGAATACAGTCTGCGTGCAGTTGATGCTGTCAATATGGTAACAGTAACCGTATTCAGTTTGACTTTGTTTTTTATTTACCGGTTGCATAAAGATTTTTTAACTGATCGGCTGGGTGGGCTGATTGCTGCCGCTTTTTGTGCTTTGCCACATGAAAGCCTTTATAATAAAGATTTCAAACCGGATAATTTTATGGCCTTTGCTTTAATTGCCGGTATCTACTTTTTATTTTGTTATTTAAAAAATAAAAAATTGTATTCTTTGGTAATATCATATTTGTTATTGTTTGCAGCATTCATGTTTACGCAAAAAGCGACTTTAATAATTTTTTGCATTGGGATGATGATATTGTGTCTGCTTAATGCCAGAAAAATGTTATGGTTAGATTGTTTAAGTGCCGCACTTTTGCCGATATTTATCTATATTGCTTTTTTAGTTTTTTTATATCATGAAAATTCATTATTAATGTATATAAAGGCCAATTTTGAACTAAATGCGCATATACCGGATGTATTTTATACGCGTCGGCATATCCATCCGGGTTATGAAATGACCATACCTTTGTTATTGGCAATTTTCGCTTTGGCGCGTTATGTGTATAGTGGCAACCTGTATTTAAAATTGACAGCCGCAATTTTTGCTGCAGAATATATTATCCGTATGTACTATTTCACACCCTTTGTTTATTACTTCGCATTTTTGCATATCATGGCATCAGTTATGGCTGGTATTGTTGCTTCGGCTCTGATAAAAAGGAAGCAATGGACGGCGCTGATTTTTGCCAGCTATTTTATTATTTTGGGAGGAATATATGCAAACATTTATCGTCAGAGAATAACTGTAGGAGATGATTATAAATATGGTGCAGCCGGATTTGTTCTCCGGTTGACGACCCCTTGTGACTATGTTGTAAATGGTTATCGTATTGGGTATAATTTGTTTAATAAGGATATTGATTTTATCTGGAATTTAAAGGGACAAATAGATGTGATTGCGGCCACGATAGGCATTCGCCCGACAGCTGATTTGGAAACATTGATTAGAAAATACCGTCCCAAAATTATTTTTGGCAAAAACTATTATGACACATATCGTGAATATCGTGGAGACATTGGAAAGTATCCGATTCACTGGATAAGTTCCCATTTACTGGAAGAAATGTACGAGCCTTTGAACAGGGATGATCTGTATATTCTGAAACCTGAATATCAAAGCTATAACTGTCGCTATAATCCGCGCACAAAAACCTATGAATATCAGGACAGGCATTAGCAAAAAGTTTACCAATGTCCAGATATGATAAATCTGAAAAAATGGAAAATAAAGGAGAAAAGCCATGCGGGTAATAATAAAAAAAGATTATGAAGAGGTAACCGATTGGGCCGCGACATATATTGCATATCGGATAAACCGTATGAGACCTACTCCGGAAAAACCATTTGTTCTGGGTTTGCCGATGGGTGATACCCCGAAAGGGATGTATAAGAAATTGGTAGAGCTGAACCGGAACGGAAAATTATCTTTTGCCAATATCGTAATTTTCTGTATGAATGAATTTATCGGCTTGGAAAAAAACGCTCCGCAAAGTTGCCGTAGCTACATGAATGAATATTTGCTCAACCATGTAGATAGCAAAGAAAAGAATATTTTTATTTTGGATGGACGTACCAAAAATTATGAAAAAGAATGTTCTAATTTTGAATTGGCGATTCGACAGAAAGGTGGAATAGATTTATTTGTCGGTGGTGTCGGTGCCGATGGTCATATTGCTTTCAATGAACCGTTTTCTTCATTAAATTCGTTTACTCGCGTTAAAACTTTAACTACCGAAACCATGCAGGCCAAGGCAAAACTGTTTAACAATGATATAACCAAAGTGCCACATACGGTGTTGACCGTCGGAACCGGGACGGTTATGAACGCCAAAGAGGTAATGATTTTGGCAACCGGTGCGGTCAAAGCGGAAGCAACCAGGGCTGCAATAGAAGGCAGTGTTAACCACCGGTGGGCCGTCAGCGCCTTACAGATGCACCGGCAGGGCATTTATGTATGCGATGAAGCGGCCGCTTCTAAATTAGAGAGGGAAACAGTTATTTACCTGAAAGATATAGAACGCAATGCCTACTGAGATTGCGCAGATATTGCAGGAAAAGGCAGATGTTGCTTATAAAAAATTTTCAATAGGGTTGTTGCCCGCCGAAACAGCTGTATTAGGGGTTCGTATCCCCATATTGCGCCGATTGGCAAAACAAATGCAGCGCGATCATTCAGCTGAACGATATTTGTCCGTTTCACCGTCATTGTTGCAGTATCACGAAGAAAATTTGTTATATGCAATTTTATTGGCGGGAATTAAAAAAACTGTTGCAGCAAAAATTGAAGATATAAAAAAATTTGTACCATATATAAAAAATTGGGCGGTATGTGATATATTCTGTGCCGATTTAAAAGAGGTTAAAAAAGCACCTGAAAAATATTTTAATGAGTTAAAAACCTATGCTGACAGCGGAGAAGAATATCAAATTCGCTTTTTTTATGTACTGGCATTAACTTATTATATCCAGCCACCATATCTGTCAGAAATACTGCAAAAACTTGCCATACAAAAATTTATCGGTTTTTATGACAGGATGGCCGCTGCTTGGTTTCTTTCTATTGCATATATCAAATATCCGCAAATAACAGAGGCATTCTTATTTAACAACATAAACGATATATTTGTTATACGCAAAAGTATCAGTAAAATATGCGATTCCTATCGCGTATCCAAAGAAGACAAACAACAACTGCGCACCAAATTAAAGGCATATTTACAAAATGGTTCCTAACCGTTATAAATAGGAAAAGCTTGCGTCAAATCAGCTATTTTCTGCCGCACGTTTGAAAAAATACTTTCCTGTTTTACCTTATCATGCAGAGTATCTGCAACATCGGCAATGGCCTGTCCGATAATTTGAAATTCTTTTTCCTTAAAGCCCCTTGTAGTACCGGCCGGCGACCCTAAACGAATGCCTGAAGTAATTGTTGGCGGCAACGGATCAAAAGGGATAGCATTTTTATTAGCCGTAATGTTGACTTGTTCAAGAGCTTCGGTCAGCTCTTTACCGTTAATATTTTTGGGCGTCAAATCTATTAATAGCAGATGTGTATCTGTTCCGCCCGTAATAAGTTTAAAACCACGCTCTGCTAAAACATAACCAAGGGCTTTTGCATTGGCAATAACCTGTTGGGAATATTTGCGAAAATCATCGCTTAGGGCTTCTTTGAAGCAAACGGCCTTAGCGGCTATAACATGTTCCAACGGACCGCCCTGTATACCGGGAAACACGGCAGAATTAATTTTTTTTGCAATATCGGCATTGTTGGTAAGAATAACGCCACCACGGGGGCCACGCAAAGTTTTATGGGTTGTAGATGTTACTACATCTGCAAAGGAAAGTGGATTTGGATACAGTCCACTGGCCACCAATCCGGCAAAATGAGCCATATCAACCATTAAAAAAGCATCGCACATATCCGCAATAACCCGAAATTTAGCAAAATCTATTTGTCGGGGATAGGCTGAACCTCCGGCAATAATAAGTTTGGGCCTGTAATTTTGAGCCATGGTTTGTACTTGCTCATAATCAATAAGCCCGCTTTCTGGAGTAACGCCATATTGCACAGCATTGAACCATTTTCCTGAAACAGAAACTCTGGCACCGTGAGTAAGGTGTCCGCCAGCATCAAGTCCCATGCCCAAAATAGTATCGCCGGGCTTGAGCAAGGCGGCAAATACGGCCATATTAGCTTGTGAACCAGAATGCGGTTGTACATTGACAAACTGAGCTTTGAAAAGTTGTTTTAAACGATCAATGGCAATTTGTTCTACCGTGTCAACAAAATGACAACCTCCGTAATAACGCCGACCAGGATAACCCTCGGCGTATTTATTTGTTAAAACAGAACCCTGTGCCTCCAATACGGCTTTGGAGACGATATTCTCAGAAGCAATCAGTTCTACATTATCCTGTTGGCGTTTAAACTCATTTTCAATCGCCGCATAAATATCGGCATCAAAATTTTTCAAATTTTCCATAAATACCTCATTAAAAAGCTGTATCCAGTAAATCGATTCTTTTTTGATGGCGGTTACCCTCAAACTCCGTTGCTAAAAAGAGGCGGATTCTTCTGGCTACATCATTCTGAGACATTGTTCTGCCTCCAAATACAAGAATATTGGCATTATTATGTTTTTTAGCCATTTCCGCAACCTCATCGGAATAAAGCAATGCCGCACGTATACCTTTGTACCGGTTAGCACGGATAGAAATACCAACTCCCGTACCACAAACCAAAACACCTAAATCGGCCTGTCCGTTAAGCAAAACATTAACCTCTTTATCGGCAAAAACAGGATAGTCAACCGAAGAACAATCATTGGTACCGAGATCTAATACCTGGTGCCCTTCATCATGCAAAAAATCACAGATAAATTTTTTCATCTCAAAACCGGCATGGTCAGATGCAACCGCTATCTTCATTCTTACTCTCCTGACAATTATTTTCTCACAATATCAAAACTATGCATGAAAGATAATCAAAAAAAAGATAATGCACAAATAAAAAATGCACAAAATAAAAAAAAGATATTGACGTACAAAATTTTTTATGTATATATACATTCAACCACGTTAGCGTTGGTACTTTGAGTTGGCCGGTTGGCAGAGTGGCTCATGCAGAGGACTGCAAATCCTTGTACATCGGTTCAATTCCGGTACCGGCCTCCAGTAAAATTCCGACTTAGCTCAGTGGTAGAGCAATCGGCTGTTAACCGATCGGTCGTTGGTTCGAGCCCAACAGTCGGAGCCATTACAAAGAAATCATTCCTGCAAAGTAATGGTTTCTTTTTTTATTTAAGTTATATATGAAAAATATGCGTCTCGCGGGTTTGCCTTAATTTTTTGAGTGCTGATATGAGATTTTATAATTTGTTAACAGCCTTTTTTCTGATTCTTTTATTAAGTGGCAGAGCTTTTGGGCAAGATAATTTTAATGCCATAGCCGCAGATGTTTCAAAAATTATAGAAAGGGTGACCGAAGGAAAAAAAGCGGATGTAGGAGTGGCATTTGCTACATCGGATTTTAACTGGCAAAATAAAATCAGAAAATATCCGTTGTTAAGCGTGTTTAAATTGCATGTAGCTATTGCTGTTTTGAATAAGGCAGATAAAGGTCATATCTCCTTAAAAAAGAAAATAAGGATTCAAAAGGAGGATATGAAACCGGAATTATATAGTCCCATGCTGCAAAAATACGGGCATGGACAGTATGATATTTCTTTGCGTGAATTGCTGTACTATATGGTGGCCGAAAGCGATAATAACGCCTGTGATATTTTAATTAAATGGCTGGGCGGCATAAAAAATGTAGAAAATTTTACTCATCAAATAGGATTAGAGCAGACAGAAATCACGGTAGATGAGGCCAGTATGAATCGCAATATAAATTTGCAATATGCCAACAAGGCCCCGTTAGCAGAGATAATGCTTTTATTACACCTGATAGACGGTGGCAAACTTTTTTCAGCAGATTCGCAGCGGGAATTGGCAGACATTATGGGCAAAACGACAACTGGTGCTGACAAAATAAAAAAGTATCTGCCGTCGGAGGTATCAGTAAGGCATAAGACAGGCTCTTCATCACGGTTAAAAAACGGCGTCAAAATTGCAGACAACGATGTTGCGATAATTCAAGCTGGTACTGTCAAATACTATCTGACGGTAATGGTAACCGATTCTTACGAGAGTGACAAAACCAATGCTGAAATTATTGCCCAAATATCGGCAGAAATTTATCGTAAACTGCAAGCAAAGACTAATTAAAAATCCGCTCACAAATGTCTTCAATCAGATCATAAAAAAGAGTTTTTGCCGGATAAACAAAAAATAGGGTTGAACAAGCATATTATACTTTCTATATAGCAAGTAGGTTTGGATATATATTTGCTGGAGAAGGATATGAAAAAAGTATGGATGATGTTAGTTGCTGCCACTATATTAAGCGGCTGTGCCGAAAAAGCCGAGACATCGTTGCAAGGAAGAAAATTTGTTTTGGAAAGCGATAAGAATATCACCTTGTCGTTTGATACAAATGAAAATCGTTTTGCTGGAAAAGTCGTGAACAATTATTTTGGTTCTTATACACTAGAAAACGATAACATTAAATTTGGTCTGATAGCTTCTACAATGATGACTGGTCCAGAAAACGAAATGAAAAAGGAGCAGGCTTATTTCCAAAACCTGGGAAAAGTCAAAACATACAGTCTGAAAAACAAGACCCTAGAGCTAAAAGGAAACGGCATCACATTAACTTATAGCGAACAATAAGTCGATATATTAGCATAAGCAAAAGGGCGGTATAGGGTTAGTATTTACCACCCATTGCTTTGAAGATATAATTTTCGCAGGTAATAATTTGATATTTGTTTTCAATTAAACTCTTTTTGAGTGAATTTTCAGTATTAATGGCCTCCAGATAATATCTGAATTCAATTTTTCCGCTATTATAACGTGCTTGATAATATTTGGTCATTTGTACAGCATTATTATAATTTTCCTCAATATTGCGATATTGCTGCAAAGCCTGCCTGTATGCAAAATAGTAATAAGCCACCTCATTTAAAGCCTGGTTAAGGGTCTCTTCAAAATCAATCAAGGTTAATTTATAATCTGCTTCTGAGATTTTGACATTATTTTTTACCCGGTTCCAGTCTAAAAACGGTAAATCAACAGCGACACTGCCAAGAAGGAACGGAAAATCAAAAGTAGTACGTGCTTTGTCAGAAGATGTATTTACAGCACCGGACAGTGATATATTAGGATACCAGTTTTTTTCTTCCGCTTTTAGCGTTTTAAAAGCTTTTTCAAGACGGTACTGACTGGCTATTAAATCTGGACGGTTGGCCAGCACTGACAACGGAATATCAAGGTCAACATCAAGATTTTTCTGCTTTAATATATCTTCGTATTTTATATCAATTTTTTCATTGGGACCAATATTTAAAATGTTACGCAGGCTGCTTTCCAATTCCCGCCGGGAGGTTTCAAGGCTGATAAGCGTATTTTCTTCGGAAAGCAGGCTTTGCTTGGCTTGCAGATATTCCAGATTATCCGTTTTACCATTATTATATTTTTCTTCTGCGATTTTATATAGTTGCTGGTAAGTATTGATGTTACTGCGGGTAAGGGCAATAGAATTATCCAGATATTCCAGATTAAAATAAAGATCCACCACGCTGTTAATCAAGCTTAAACGTGATGATTCCTTATCTTGTATGGTGGCAAGGTATTCAAATTCTTCTGCATTTTTTAAATCACGGATTTTACCATAAAGGTCAACTTCATAACTAAGTCCCAGTCCGCCAGAAAAGTTGCTTGAAAAATTATCCGTTCGCCGGATGGCACTTTGTGTCTGTGCACTTAAATCTCCGGAAAGGGTAGGGAACAGATTAAGTGTTTGCAAATTAAGGTTATAGAGTTCTTTTTCAATATTAAGAGCCGCCCGTAAATAATCCGGATTAGAATTTAAAGCCATATCAACCAAAGTGTTAAGTGCTTCATTCTTATATTCCAGCCACCACGACGTATTGGAAGGAATTTTCGTTTCATATTGCGCCAAAGCTGACGGCAAATTTGGCACGGTGTATTGAGATGAAACACATCCAGCGGATGCCATTGCCAAAGTTATAAAAAGAAAATGTTTTGCAATACCATATTTAGTCATGTTATTCACTCGCCAAAGCATCAATAGGATTAAGGTTTGAAGCATTTCTTGCCGGCATATATCCGAAAATAATGCCGATAGCCGTAGAGCATCCTAAAGCAAGAATAATGGAAGTTGTAGAAAAAATCATACCGAAATCTTCCGAAAAGGTGTTAAAGGCCCATCCGATAAATAAAGAGAGCATAACTCCGATACTGCCACCAAGGATGCAAATTAGAATGGCTTCAATTAAAAACTGCTGTAATATGTCGGCTTGTTTAGCGCCGATAGCCATGCGGATACCGATTTCCCGCGTCCGCTCGGTAACAGAAACCAACATGATATTCATCACCCCGATACCGCCGACAATCAGAGAGATAACGGCAATACCTGCAATAAGCAGTTTCATCATATTGGTTGTTGTCTCAACAGTCTGTTTTATGCTATCGGTGTTAATCATAAAGAAATCTTTTTTGCCATGAAGCGTTGTCAGGACATTTTCAATGCTTTCTTCCGCAACTTGTGAATTGATGTTGTCAGAAACTTTAACCGTAATGGAGTCTATATCATTTGAACCGTTAATTTTATACATAGCCGTAGTATAAGGTGTCCACAAGTTCATCGTTTCCGACATTGGCCCCGGAGAATTATCCGGTTCTGTTATGCCGATAATTTTAAGCGGTTTTTTGTTGAAAATTAAAATCTCACCAACCGGATTCGGATGATTCTCAAAAATCTCTTTACGCGTATTGTCGTCTATAACCACGACGGAAGAAATATTATGAACTTCTTCGTTGGTAAAAATACGCCCTTGAGCAATTTTTTTACCTTTGACGTCAAAATACTGAGAGCTGACCCCACGCAGGGAAGCTGTCAGTGTATAATTGCCATAAACCAGATTGCCACTGACAGTAACATTGGGGGTGGCATTGTCAATAAAACTTAGTTTGCCGAGATAGTCTGAGTCGCTGACTTTTAGGGTTCTGATTCTGCCGGAACGGCGATCGCCAAATCCTGTCCCGGGCATAATGTCAATAGTATTCGTACCCATGGAATTAATTTGTTCCATAATTTTTTGCTGGGTAGAGTTGCCAAGAGCCACCACAGAAACTACAGATGCAATACCAATGATAATGCCCAGCATAGTCAACAGCGAGCGCATTTTGTTGGATAAAATAGCATATATGGACATACCGAGCGATTCAATAAAACGGTATTTAAGCATATCCCAACGACTTTTTTTAGATTGTTCCGATGTTACATCCGAAGTATAAATCTGCGAGGATTTGCGTGTATCAGAAACAACCTCCCCATCTTTGATTTCAATAATTCTGCTGGCCTGTGCGGCAATGTTGCTGTCGTGTGTTACCAAAATAATTGTATGTCCCTGCTGATGTAAATCTTTGATGATTCTCATCACCATTTCGCCACTTTTTGAATCAAGAGCGCCGGTCGGTTCATCAGCCAGAATAATTTCCCCACCATTCATAAGGGCACGTGCAATACTTACACGTTGCTGTTGTCCACCAGAAAGTTCATAGGGTTTATTATTGAGCTTGTCGCTCAGGTCAAGGCTGCACAGCAATTTAATGGAACGCTGCTGTCGCATTTTGGCATCCAGCCCCATATAGACAGCAGGCAGAGCTGCATTATCTACGGCCTTTAAGTTGGAAAGAAGATTGTATCTCTGAAAAATAAAACCGAACGTTTTACACCTCAGTTCTGCCAGTTGGTCTTTATCCATCTGCCCAACTTCAACACCATTGATTTTGTAGGAGCCTGAGGTAGGAACATCCAAACAGCCGATAATATTCATCATTGTTGATTTGCCAGAACCAGACTGACCGATAATAGCGACGAAATCACCCTTTTCAATACATAAGTCAATATTTTTTAAAACGTGGACTCTGTTATTTCCCTCGCCGTAAAACTTATTGATATTTTTTAACTTAATAATATCCATGGTTAAAAGCCTCTGGGTCCAGGTCTGCTGTTGGCTTTATCTGTAATTTCCGATGAAGTCATGTGAGCCAGAATAATTTCTTCGCCTTCACTCAGTCCTTCCTTAATTTCAATTTTCAGACCATCAGAAATTCCTGTTTTAATATGTCTCGTTTGCACACCATTAGCGGTAAGGATTTCTACATATTCATCATTGTTGTTACCTTTAACAGCCAGTACGGGAATTGTTAAAACATTATCGGCTTTATCAACATAAATCACGTTTTGGGTCGTCATGCCGATGCGCAAAATACCGTCTGGATTGGGAACAAGCAGTCTGCCGTAATAATAAATAGCCTCGTCTTCAGAAACAACTTCCGTATATTCGCCGTTGGTTAAAATTGTCAATCCCGGGTCAATGGATTGCAACGTTGTTTCATAAATGTTGTTCAAATCTGCCAGAACGGCATAAGTGACTTTAACTCCGGGTTTAATATGCGTAACATCGCCTTCCGAAATCTCAATAAGAATTTCCATTTTGCTTAAGTCGGCAACCTGGACAATCGTCGGCGTACTCATAGCGGCGTTAATGGTTTGCCCGACTTTAACCGGAACAGAAACAACTGTCCCGTCCAGCGGGGCGGTAATACGGGTGTACCCCAAATTTGTTTCTGCCGTACTCAGAGAAATTTCTGTTTCTTTTATATTTGATTCCAATTCCGTAACCTGAGCCTGAGCCAAAGCTAGCGTATCTTCGGCATTTTCCAAATCTTCTGCAGAAGCAGCTTTTTTATCATATAAATTTTTCGCACGATCATACTGTTTTTGTGCCACTTTAAGCGAAATTTGCGCCGCTTTTAATTGAGCCTGATAACTGGTAAGTTGAGCCTTTGTGCTGTCCACCTGGTTTTGTTGCGTGGTAGAATCAATTTCAGCAATCATATCACCCTGTTTAACCGTATCCCCGACAGAAACATATAATTTTTCAATTTTTCCGGAAACCTGAGCACCGATGGTAACCAGCTCAGAGGCGCGTATTTCACCAGCAGCATTGACGACTTTTTCAATATTCATACGCCGAACCGGTTCGGTAATATATGAAATACTTTCTTTTCGATTAAAGAGGACAAAGCTCAAAGCTATAAAAACGAGCAGAATAAGCCCGTAAATAATATATTTTTTGTAAATTTTTTTTGGCATCATATTTTTTTCCATAATTTGCCCTCTGTATCTAATAAATAAATTTTTGACATCACACAAATAGGATAACGAAAATAATCTGATAAAGTTCATTGTTTTTTTCGTTACCCGCTTAATAAGATATGAAGAAATGATTAAAATATTATTACTTCGCCAAAAGTTTTATAGGGAAAGAATAAAAAATCCCGCACCCTTAATATCACAATAGCAAAGGTGCGGGAACTTTTTATTAAAACAGTTAGCGCAAGACGGCCCCTGTCTTTTTGCCAACCTCAGATATAACCTTATTCATGAGCGCTTCAATTTCGGCATCTGTAAATGTTTTATCTTTAGGCTGGAATATAACACTTATGGCCACTGATTTTTTGCCTTCTGGTAGAGAGGAGCCTTCGTAGATATCAAAAACCCTCACATCAGAAATAGCATTTCTGTCAGCATTTCTTGCGGCAGCTATAATATTTGCTACTGGTACCGAACGGGAAACAACAAAAGCCAAATCCTTATCTACAGCTTGCAAAGCGTACAATTCAAGTTTCTTCTTAGCTTTTGTTTTTGCCTCACGCGGAACAGGAACATTGTCCAGGAAAACCTCAAAAGCAACAACATTAGTTTTAATATCAGCCACTTTTAAGATTGCAGGATGCAGTTCGCCAAAATAAGCCAGAATGTTTTTACCAAGCCGGATAACGCCACTTCTCCCCGGATGATAGTAATCGGGTGTATCCGTTGTAATTTGCAGAGAGTCAACAGGGCCTTTAGCTGCAGCAATAACAGCCAATGCATCAGCTTTAGCATCAAAAACATCATAAACACGGGAAGAATGTTGCCAGTCTTTCGGTGCTGTTTTTCCAGTTCTTATGCCGGAAATCATAGCCCGCTGTTCACCCGGGTGGCGTCCATAAAATTCCGGTGCCGCTTCAAACAATGCCAAATCATGATAACCACGTACCATATTGTTTTTGGCACCGATAAGCAAATTTGGCAATAAAGACGGACGCATTTCATCCAGTTCTCTGACAATCGGATTATGTATCATAACCGGTTCCTGCCCGCGACGAAAATATTGTGCCAGGCGACTGTCAGTAAAACTAAATGTAACCGTTTCATACATGCCACGCAGCGCCAGTTCATGTTTGGCTGTTACAATTGAGTTTTGCAAAGGAGTAAGCACCGGTTTCGGAAAATCAGCCGTCCGCATGGTTGTTGCCGGAATATTGTCCAGTCCAATCATTCTGACGACTTCTTCAATCAGATCCTGTTCACACTCAATATCACCACGCCAGGAAGGCGAAACGGCCTTTATTTTGCCGTTTTCTTCACTGACGGTAAAACCGAGATTGGATAATATTTCTTCACATTTTTCTTTAGCAATATCCATGCCGACAAAAGTTTGCATACTTTCCGGACGCAAATAAACCGGTTTGGCATCAAATTTTTCTTCTCCGGCAATAACGATTTCCGAAGCTTCACCACCACAGATATCCAAAATCAGTTGTGTTGCATAATTGTTTCCGGAAATGTTGGACATCGGATCAACCCAGCGTTCATAGCGAGCTCTGGAGTCCGAGTCTAACTGAAACTTGCGTCCGGTTCTGGCTATGCATACCGGGGTAAATGCCGCACATTCCAAAAGGACGTTTGTCGTTTCGGGGTAACTGCCTTTTTTTAGTCCGCCCATGATACCGCCCAGGCACTGTATACCGTCATCGTCACAAATACCGAGCGCTTGATTATCAAGCTTATAAGTCTTTTCATTTAAGGCCAGAAATTCTTCACCATCATTTGCCATTCTGACGTTAATGTTGCCATTAAGCTTGTCAGCGTCAAAAACATGCAGCGGTCGCGCCAGATCATAGCTAATATAATTAGTGATATCAACCAGCGGTGAAATCGGATGCAATCCGATAGCCACTAACCTGTCTTTCATCCATTTTGGCGTTTCAACACGATTATTGACACCGCGGATATAACGTACCGTATATGTAGGGCAAGCTTCCGGGCAAGACACGGAAACGGAAATAGGGCTTTTAAAGCTTCCTTTAACCGGAGTAATTGCCAAAGGCTTAAGTTTGCCGAGACCAGCAGCTGCCAAATCTCGTGCAATGCCACGCACACCAAGACATTCTGCCCGATTTGGTGTAATGGAAACCTCTATGACAGGATCAATGTCCAGCGCTTCGGCTGCCGGTATTCCTGCCGGAATATGTTCTGGAAGTTCTATAATGCCGTTATGATCGTTTCCGACCTGCAATTCTCTTTCCGAACACATCATACCCATACTTTCAATGCCTCGGATTTTAGCTACTTTTAAGCGTTCGTTATAAGCAGGAATAAGCGAGCCGATTGGCGCGTATATACCGACCATACCTTCTTTAACATTCGGGGCACCGCAAACAACCTGTAATTTTTCTTTGCCGGTATTAACGGTTAATATATGCAGGTGGTCAGAGTCAGGATGCTTTGCTACAGTATCAATTTTCGCCGTGACAAATTCGCCCAATTGCGCTGCCGGATTAACAATTTCTTCAACTTCCAATCCGATTCTGGTTAATGTTTCGCAGATTTTATCAACATTTGCCGTTGTATCCAAATGTTCTTTCAGCCAGGATAAAGTAAATTTCATCGCGCCAATCCTCCGTTATTGCTTAACCCGCTTGTCATGGACGAAAAATCAAGCGGTGTAAATCCATAGTGCTTAATCCAGCGTACATCAGATTCAAAGAAAGTTCTTAAATCCGGAATGCCGTATTTTAGCATGGCCAGGCGATCTATACCGGCACCGAAGGCAAAGCCCTGATATTCATCCGGATCAATTCCTCCCGCCCGTAAGACGTTCGGGTGTACCATACCACACCCCAAAACTTCCAACCAATCGGTTCCAGCACCGATGATTAAATCCGTTTTTGTTTTAAGGCATCCAATATCAACTTCTGCTGATGGTTCCGTAAAAGGGAAATAAGATGGACGGAAGCGAATAGGTAATTCATCAACTTCAAAAAAAGCTTTCATAAAATCATACAAACAACCTTTCAGGTCAGATAATGTCGTATGCTTGTCAATAACCAGCCCTTCAAATTGGTGGAACATCGGCGTATGGGTGGCATCATAATCAGAGCGGTAAGTGCGCCCCGGTGCAATAATGCGGATAGGCGGCTGCTTTTTTTCCATCGTTCTTATCTGTACACCAGATGTATGGGTACGCACAACATAGGCTGCATCCATATCAAACTCTTTGCCTGGTTGATTATTGATATAAAAGGTATCCTGCATTTGTCTGGCTGGATGGTTCGGTGGCATGTTAAGTGCATTAAAGTTATGAAATTGGTCTTCAATATCCGGCCCTTCCGCCACATCAAATCCCATTTGTGCAAAAATAGCGACGATTTCTTCATAAACCTTGGAAACAGGATGAATACGCCCTTGCGTTTCTGGACGGCAGGGCAGTGTAACATCTACTACTTCTTGTTTTAATTTTTCATCAAGTAATTTTTTTTCTAAAACTGTTTTTCTTGCTGCCAGACACTGTTCCAATTCATTCTTGACGGCGTTAACTTTCTTTCCCAGGGCGATTCTTTCTTCCATCGGTAAACTGCCGAGAGTTTTTAACACTTCGGTAACCAGCCCTTTTTTGCCCAACGCCGCAACTCTGACATCTTCCAGCGCTTTCACGTCTTCGGCTTGAGCAATTTTTTGCTCAATTTCCTGTCTTATATTTTCAATATCATTCATTTGTCCACCTTAAAACTATGGTTGATAATTCAATAATCTCCTCTGTCCTGTATCTCTGCTTTGCCTCTCTATAATACACAGGAACAATACTTTTCGCTAAAGTCCGCTTAAATTTGGCAATCTCCCCGTATATTTCAACCAAAATACAATTTAAAAATACAAAAGAGTCTTCCTGGTTGTCCAAGACGACTCTTCAATAACCGATATAAGCTATTCTGAATTTAAGACTATTTAGCCAGAGCCGCTTTGGCCGTTTCTACTAACTTAGCAAAAGCTTGGGGCTCTTTGAAAGCGATATCAGCCAGCACTTTACGGTCAAGCTCAACACCCGCCTTAGAGAGCCCGCTGATAAATCGAGAATAAGTCATATCATTCAGACGCGTTGCAGCATTGATACGCTGAATCCATAAAGAACGGAAATTTCTTTTCTTTGTTTTTCTGTCACGGTAAGCATATTGCAAACCCTTTTCAACCTTTTCAATGGCAACTCTGAAAACATTTTTATTACGGCCTCTGTAGCCTTTCGCCATAGCCAAAATCTTTTTATGGCGAGCGTGCGCCGTAACACCTCTTTTTACACGAGACATCTACACATCCTCCTACAACTACAAATAAGGTAAAAACTTCTTAACAATCTGGACATCAACTTCTGAAAGCAAAGTTGTTCCCCGAGCTTGTCTTTTCATTTTCTGGGTTTTGCAGAAGAGGCAGTGTCTCTTTTTCGCAAAATTTCTTTTCAATTTTCCAGTTCCGGTAACGCCGAAACGTTTTTTTGCCGAACTTTTTGTTTTTAATTTAGGCATTTTAATCCCTTTCAAAAAATTAGTTGGATTTAATACAACAAGAAGGCATGCCGTTAGCCCTCACAGTTGTTACATAAATCTATATATAATTTTTTTTATTTGTAAAGTGTTTTTTTACCAGTCAGCCGAATATATTTTATCACCAGAGGAAGGTTAAACAAAAAATCCGAAGACTACTACTTTAGTATGTAAAAACAGGCCGTAAAGTATCTTGCTTAATCCATTGCGTCTGACAATATCCGGCGTTTGCAGGATACCCGGCAATATAAGCTGAAAGTCTGGTGAAATGTAACCACACCAGAGATTATATAATATCGCATTACTTTTCGTCATAATTTATGCAACTGTATCTTTTTTGATATATAAGCGGACGCCCTGTTCAAAAAACAAATATCCCTTATAGGTCGTGGCCGCCGGGATAAAATAATCATGGAATTTTTCCGGATTCTGGTAATAGGACAAGTCCACTCCATCTGTTTGAGTAACATCAATAACCAGAATATCCCGGTGCTGATTGATGATATTTTGTATAAGATCCTGTTGCCGCAATTCTTCAGGCGATACCCATGTGTAATAAAGTGTTTCATCAGGCGCAAAGTATAATTGTTTTTGTTCAAACAGCAATCTTAAGGGCAGGGTATGATAGCCAGCTACTGCCATTTTTACATTTTGGGCTGAATGTCGCATCAGAAGTGCTGTCGTGTCAGACTGTGCAGAATAAGCATGGCGCACATCATAGGCAACAGTTTTAATGCTCCAAAAAACGTGCATAATCACACAGGCCAGAAAAAAATAATGTTTTGGACGGCAAACATAACGAGTGAAAAACATATACACAGAACCCAAAAACAAACCCCATATCAATCCTTGATGATAATACATCGGGCAAATGGCGCTGTATGTCAGGCAGAAGACGCCCCATATAGTAATAAATTGCATTACGGTATTTTTGTTTTGTCTTATCAAATCGTAAAAAGACGGTTGGATAGCATTTTTAATGGTAAAAAAGAGAATAAAGAGAAAAAAAATTAAATTGAGCAGGGAGCTTTCACCAAGAAAAAAGGTTTCGGCAAAATATAAAGGCAAGGCCACAGGGGTATTGCCGATATGATCAATTCTGGCTGCAAACAATGTCTGATTAAATGGGAAAACCTGCCAAAGGGTAAAAAAGCCGGCAATAACGAGTAGTCCAAACGGAAAAATATACTTATTTATAAAATAGCGATGGAATTTATATGCCTCCGCAATCCAGAACAGGCCGAGAACGGCAGATACAGGAGCCAGAATAAAGGTGGATTCGGCCAACAATAGCAAAACACAGGCATAACTCCAATGGTGTGAATGTCGTTTGTGATATAAAACGCCGAGCAAGGCCAATGCCAGATAAGCCAGACAATAATTGCGTGAAATAATATTGTATTGGTATAAAAAATAATGCCCGAAAGGTAAAAGAATTTTATAAATTACCGGAACTTTGTACCCAAAAAATAAAACACCAACGGCAGCCGCCATAATAAAAACAGAAATATAAGCTATGTTTAAATAAACTCCAAAGATATTATAAAAAAGCTTCAAAAGTAAATACCAAAGCGACGGATGCATTTCATTATGCGGAATTTTCGTTATAATGTCATATACGCTTGTTTCTTGAGCAATCAGAAGAGCCTGTGCTTCATCGGCCCATATTTCATGATATGGAACAATCCATAAAGACAATAAAATAAATACCAGCCACGCCGCCACATATCCCCAAAAATGTCGTGTACCGGAAAAGATAAAAAAAGACTTCAGTTTTGTTGCTTTCATATATATCTCAGGCATAAAACCAAAGAGCAGACATATAGTCTGCCCTTAAACTCAATTATTGGATATGATTTCTAAATGTAAATCTTTAAGTTGTTGTTCCGAAACGATATTAGGTGCTTGCATTAACAAATCCTGCGCTTTGCCGTTTAACGGGAATAAAATAACATCACGGATAATCGGTTCATCCAGAAGCAACATAACCATACGGTCAATTCCCGGAGCACAGCCGGCATGTGGCGGTGCTCCATATTTGAAAGCGTTAATCATGCCACCAAACTTGTTGTCAACCACACTGTTGTCATATCCAGCCAATTCAAAAGCTTTATACATAATTTCCGGCTTGTGGTTACGGACAGCACCAGAAGCCAACTCTACCCCGTTACAAACCATATCATACTGATAAGCTAAAATCTCAAATGGATTCTTTTTTAACAAAGCATCCATCCCGCCTTGTGGCATTGAAAAAGGGTTATGAGAAAACTCAACCGCACCGGTTTCTTCATTTTCTTCATAGAAAGGGAAGTCCACAATCCAACAAATACGGAAAGCGTCTTTTTCAATCAGATCCAATTCTTCACCAAGCTTGGTGCGGACTTTTCCGGCAAATTTGCAGATAAGTTTTTTATTGCCCCCCATAAAGACAATGGCATCACCGTCATTGACACCGAACATCTTTTTGAGTTCAGCCGTTTTTTCTTCAGAAAAGAATTTTGCAATACCTTTGGCTCCGTTTGCTGAAAAGGCAACATAAGCCATTCCCCCGAAACCTTCTTCTTTGGCAAAACCATCCAGTTTGTCAAAAAACGAACGAGGCTTTTCCCCGGCACCGGGAATAACGATAGCTCGCAGTTCTTCACCGTTGGCCGCCTTAGTATCATAAACGCCGAAACCGGAATTGTTAAAGAAAGGTGTGGCATCTTGGATAAAGAGCGGATTGCGCAAATCTGGCTTATCAGAACCGTATTTCAGCATGGCTTCTTTGAAAGCAATACGTTTAAACGGTGCTTGGTCAACTTTTTTCCCTTCGCCAAATTCATTAAAAACAGTCCCCATTGTTTTTTCCATAACGGCGAATACATCTTCTTGGGTTGCAAAGGACATTTCCATATCCAGCTGATAAAATTCGCCGGGGCTTCTGTCTGCACGCGGGTCTTCGTCACGGAAACATGGTGCAATCTGAAAATATTTGTCAAAACCAGAAACCATTAACAGCTGTTTAAACTGCTGTGGCGACTGCGGCAAGGCATAAAATTTTCCCGGGTTAAGGCGCGATGGTACTAAAAAATCGCGAGCACCTTCCGGGGACGAAGCCGTCAAAATCGGCGTTTGATATTCCATAAAGCCCTGCTCATACATCAGTTCTCGCATCCGCTTGATAACTTTGCAACGCAAAATAATGTTGTTATGGATTTTTTCCCGTCGCAAGTCCAAAAAACGGTATTTAAGCCGCATTTCCTCCGGAGAATTGTCTTCGCCGAAAACCTGGATAGGCAAAACATCGGCCATGGAGTGCAATATGACGTTGCTAACTTTGACTTCAATATCACCGGTTGGCATATTTTTGTTAATACTTTCGCGTATGACAACTTGTCCATCCACCGTAATCACACTTTCCACACGAATATCTTCCAACTGCTTGAATAAATCGCTGGAACTGTCAACCACACATTGCGTAATGCCATAATGGTCACGCAAATCAACAAAACATAAATTACCGAAGTTGCGTTTGCGGTGTATCCATCCCGAAAGTTTAATATGTTTTCCCGCGTCACTTGCTCTCAGTTCGCCGCAGGTATGCGTTCTGTATTCTATCATAAGTACCCCTGAAATACTGTAAATATCAATGCTAATGCCCCATTCTTATCCTAAAAAGGCTGAAATGCAAGATAAAATTAAAAAAATCTTAAACAATCCCCCGTAAAATACAAAAAACACAGGGGAACAGCCAAATGAATTTAATAAATAATACCGAAGAGCTGCAACAGGCTTGTAAAATATTGAAAAAGCAAAAAATCATAGCCATAGATAGCGAGTTTATCCGTGAAAAAACATATTACCCCATTCCGTGTTTGATACAGGTCGGCTATGAGGGAGGGGCGTTTGTTATAGATGCCCTGGCCGAAGATATGGATTGGAGTGATTTTTTTGCTCTGATGCAAAATAAAAAAATCCTGAAAGTATTTCATTCTGGACGCCAGGATATAGAAATTATTTACAACCTGATGGGAGCGGTTCCCGTGCCGGTGTTTGACACGCAGATAGCTGCGCAGGTATGTGGGTTGGGTGAAAGCATCAGCTATGAAAATCTGGTACGCACATATTGCGGAGTAGAACTGGATAAATCCTGCCGCCTGACCAATTGGCAAATTCGTCCATTGAGTGCCGAACAACTGGAATATGCGGCCGGAGATGTAACTCATTTGGTGCACTGCTATAAAAAAATTTCTGCATATTTGAAAGAAAGTAAAAGGGAAAGCTGGATTGTTGAAGAACTGGCCGACTTGTCCGATATTTCCCATTACGAACAACTGCCGGAAAATGCCTGGCTGCGGATTCGCCACAACGGTCACTCGCTGGCATTTTTGAATGCATTGAAAGCGCTGGCCGAATGGCGCGAAAAAAAAGCAGCAAAAAGCAATTTATCCCGCCAGAGTATCATCAAAGACGAAGCGCTTGTAAATATTGCAACGGCGTTTCCGCGCAACATGGATGAAATGAAAAACGTCCGCGGCCTGCGCCCTGACATAGCAAAAGGCCGACTGGCCAAAGAGATGGTAGACGTGTTATCCTCTTTAACGGAAGACAAATATGATAAAAGTCTTCTCCAGCAGGAAAAGGAAAAAGAAACAACTCTGCCACCAAGCCTGCACTCTTTGTGTGAGGTTTTGAAATTGCTGTTAAAAATCAAAAGCAACGATTTCGGCGTCGTTTCCCGTTTAATAACATCAGAAAAAAACTTGCGTGATTATATTAGAAATCCTAAGGTACAAAACCAGATACTTAAAGGGTGGCGCTACGAAGTTTTTGGAAAAACCGCAGAAGAATTTCGGCAAGGGCGCTTGGGTATCGTCTATGATGCCACAACACGTGATATCATTGTCAAAGAAATATCATAACTTTAGTAAAGGGGGATTTTTCTATGAAAAAGTTTTATATATTAATGGCTGCTGCCGTCATGTTGTTTTCAACCGAAGCCAAAGCTTTCATTATTTCACCGCATGTCGGTCTGGACTATGTATCGGCTACGCCAAACGGATTCGGTGATATAGACAGCTTAAACGGCGGGGCCATCAGTGTCGGCGTAAAAGCATTGGGGTTTTTATCAGTAGAAGGCTTTTATCAGCAATATGCATCAACAGATGCCTTTGGCAGTAGCAAGACCAAACCGGAGGTGTATGGTATTGATTTGGTGGTTGATACGTTGAATCTCGGCGTTGTGGAATTATTGACTACTGTTGGCTACGGCAAATATACTTTAGACGGTGGGGCTTTGGATAATAAAATGAAAAATTTTGAAGGCAATGCTTATCGCACCGGTATTGGTGCACAGTTCAACCTGTCGGACAATATCGGCATCCGTGCTATGTATCGCTATGTCTTTCCTGAAGATAACACGTTTAAAAGAAATGTGCAGGAGCTGACTGTCGGTATTCGTTATTACTTCTTTTAAAACGGTTTCAATCAAACAGATAAAAAGCCAAAGCGGGAATCTCCCGCTTTTTTTTATAAATGAAATAAGCCTAAAGAATAATAGGAGAAAAGAAATGAGAGTAAATGAACAGGGTCGTTCAATGATTGAAATGCTGGGCGTACTTGCCATCGTCGGCGTTCTGTCGGTAGGCGGTATAGCCGGTTATTCCAAAGCAATGAACAAATTCAAGACCAACAAGATCGCTGATCAGGTTCAGATGATATCGACGAACATCCGCACACTGTTTTCTTCACAGAGAACGTATAGTGGTTTGAACAATGGTGTTGCTGTTGAGGCGGGTCTGGTTCCAGGCGAAATGTATGATGCCTCCGACAGTGGTAGCGGTTCAAATTTTGAAATCACCAATTCATTCGGTGGTTCGGTTTACATTAAAACGGCAAACTATGCTAGTGATGACGATATGGCTTTCATCATTGCCTTTGATGGTATACCAAAGGCCTCCTGCGTTTCAATAGCAACCACTGACTGGGGAGGGGATATCGGTTCAGGTTTAGCCGCTATGTATATTACCGGGGATGCCGAGGCAGAAAGTGTGTACGATAGCATTAGTTCTGCAGGCACAACGGCAGGCACCACCGGTTCAGGTATTCACGTTCCTGGCGATGAGACTGCTGGCCTGCCATACGGCATTGCCGCCGCTAACTCTTCCTGCTCTGGAGATAGCAACGCCGTTGCATGGAAATACTTCTAAGCTTTGCTTAATCAGGCAAAAAAAAGAGGTGTCCAGAGGACACCTTTTTTTACCTTTGTCTATCCACGAGATTTATCAAATAGGGATTGCCTGACTTCCGCATGGTCAAACGGAGAGGAATATCGCGCAGTAGCTGATCAGGTTCAGATGATATCGACGAACATCCGCACACTGTTTTCTTCACAGA
>CAYQDC010000005.1:43104-52573 GCA_964416205.1 uncultured Acetobacter sp.
CTGCCACAATTTGGCTTTTGCTTCAATGTCAGTAAAAAAAGTATTCATAGTTAGGGATTTTTTAATTTTTTTCCGTATTATAATCAAACCAGGTTTAGAACTGTTTACAGGAATAAACTTTTAGTTAAAAAACTCGCTATAACTTTTTGTCAGATAGATAGATTGTTTACATAATCGTAAAACGTCAGATTTGCGATAAAATAAAAGCATATAGTGTCGGAGAATAAGATTTTACCTCAATAAGACGAGCCATTTTGGTCTGTATATGGTTTTCTTTTAGTTTTCTAAGAGTTTTTTATTTGAACCAAACAAAAGGGTGCAGAATATGAAAAAATTAGCTTTTTTACTTATAATGGCTTTAACCGCGTGTGGAACAATATTTAGCGGTTCAACTCAACAACTGAGCTTTGATTCTAATGTCAAAGATATTGAAATTTATGCTAATGGAGCTTTAGTATGCAATAAGGTTCCTTGTATTGTAGACATTGATAGAAGTTCATCAGCATTAATTATAATGGCAAAAGCACGAGGATATGAAGATGCTATCGGTCAGGTAAAGTCAAAAATAAATACAGTTTCATGGTGGAATCTCACTGGTGTATATAGTTGGACAACTGATTTTGCTACCGATTCGATGTGGAAATATACACGAAGCGGTGTTTACATAAATATGCGTCCATTAAGAATGCAGTATTCAGAAAAAGAAAAGTTTAACAAAGAAGCAAAAATAAAAGCTTTTGCCTTATTTAATTATCCTGAAATAAAAATAGAAAATCAGGAATATATAGAGGCACTGGCTGAATTGACTGGAAAAAAAGAAAGCGAATTAAAAAAGATTATAGCTGGTTCAAATACAGAAGTTGAACTTGCTCATAATCTGTTGTAAACTTTATGATATTACTATTTTTATGGATAAAGCGCCTGTTGAGGCGCTTTATTGTATTCCAAAAACCACCGGCTTAGCTGGTGGTTTTTGGAATACAATAAATGATGAGTAAACAATACCTTATAAAATACCAATATCGCAACCGGTAATTTTGGTGTCGTGGTTATTATATGGATACGGCAGGAAAGAATGAAAAAAAAGATACAAAATATATTTCTCAACAACTCAAAGAAGATTAGTTATCAGAACACTTTACTTTAGCTTCAAACGCTCCGTTTACGTGTAAATAGTAACAGATTTCGTCGGTCAGACGCTTATAATCCTGTTCAGGGGTTGCCAGTATTAAAGGATTATATCCGTTAATAAAAAAAAGCCAGCTATGCCGGCGAGGTGTTTTTACTTAAAAATCTTTTTTACCAATGAAAAAAAATCAACCGTTGTCCGATTATAAATACGGTTATATAATGCCTTTTTCGGATTCGTCAGCCAACCCCAACCACGTGGTACCTTCAATCCGATATTATGGCGCACAAAACGCCTGAGCGAAAAGCGCGCCGCAATCCTCTTTTTTAACGACGGTTTCCGTATTCCGATTTTCATTTATCCAAGCTCCGGCTAAAAAATTGATGTACCCTAAAAGTATCACGAGCGTCCGTTACTGGACGCTCGTGTGCAATAAAACTATATCGCTTTTTTAACTTCTTCAAAAGCCTGTTCCAGTTTGCTGGCGTCCGGCCCCCCGGCCTGTGCCATATCCGGTCGGCCACCGCCACCCTGTCCGCCGACTGTTGCCGAGGCGATTCGTACCAGATCAATCGCCGAATATTTGCTGGTCAGGTCTTTGGTAACGCCGACAACGATAGAGGCTTTTCCATCTTTGTCCGTCGCCAGCACCATAACGCCCGAGCCGATATTTTGGCTCATCTCGTCAATAAAGGATTTTAACTCTTTCGGATGAACGTCCGGGATAATTTTGCTGATAAATTTCACGCCATTGACTGTTTCAGCATCATTACCTTTGACCGCTCCGCCGTTCGCCAGAGTCTTTTTGAGGTTAAAGACTTCTGCTTCCAGCTTTTTCTTTTCTTCCAACAGATTGCTGATACGCATTTCCAAATCATTGACATTAGTCTTTAACGCATTGCAGACACTGTGCAATTTATCCTCTATCGCATCAACATATTCTTCTGCGCCTTTGCCTGTAACGCATTCAATACGTCGCACACCGGCTGACACCGATGATTCGGAAATAATATTGAAATAACCGATTTCGCCGGTATCAGATACATGTGTACCGCCACACAGTTCACGCGAATATACAACACCGTTTTTCTCCATGGAAACAACGCGGACTTCATCACCATATTTTTCGCCGAACAACGCCATTGCACCAGTTTTGATTGCATCTTCCTGCGTCATGATAACCGTATTGACATGATAGTTTGCACGGATTGCCATATTGACCATATCTTCAGCCCTGTTCAGCTCTTCGGCAGTAATTTGTTTAGGGTGTGAAATATCAAACCGCATTCTGTCCGCCGCTACCAGTGAGCCCTTTTGCGTAACATGTTCGCCGAGGATGGTGCGCAGTGCCTTGTGCACCAGGTGCGTAACTGAATGATTGGCACAAATCCGTTTCCGGTTCGTTTCGTTGACTTCAAAAGACGCAAAATCATCAACCTTAACCTCGCCTTCAAGCATCTGGCAACAGTGGACGAAAACCGTATCCAGTTTGCGTTTGGTATCATAGACTTCAATCTTGAAATTTTCGCCAATAATCAACCCCGTGTCGCCAACCTGGCCACCACATTCACCATAAAACGGCGTTTGGTTGGCAATCAGATAAAATTTACCGTTTTTAACACTATCTGCTTTTTGGCCGTCTTGAATCAACGCTTTTACAATGCATTCACTTTTGGTTGTTGTATAGCCCAAAAATTCACTGCCACCAAGCTGTTCCTTAACCTCAAACCAGATTTTTTCGGTGCCTTCATCGCCAGACCCTGCCCAGTTCTTGCGCGCTTCTTCCTTCTGCCGGGTCATTGCAACATCAAAACCGGCTACATCAACGCTGATTCCTTTGTTTTTTAAAGCATCTTCAGTCAAATCAAGCGGAAAGCCATACGTATCATAAAGCTTAAAAGCCGTTTCACCGTTAAGTATATCGCCTTTATGCAAATGAGCGGTTTCATCATCAAGTAAACGCATTCCCTTATCCAGAGTTCTGCCAAAACGGGTTTCTTCAGCTTTAATCGTTTCTGTAATCAGTTTTTCATAGCGGTAAAGTTCTGGATAAGCGTCACCCATTTCCCGTTGTAACACCGGCAGTAATTTATAAATCATCGGTTCTTTGACGCCGAGCATGTAAACATGGCGCATCGCGCGACGCATGATCCTGCGCAAAACATAACCGCGTCCTTCATTTGAAGGTAAAACGCCGTCGGCAATCAAAAATGCCATGGCACGCAGATGATCAGCGATAACATTATGCGAAGCCTGAAGTTCACCTTTCGGGTCAGTGTTAGCCATATCAGCAACCGCTTTAATCAAGTGCTGAAAAGTATCAATATCAAAATTAGAATGTACACCTTGCAGAATGGCAGCGATTCTCTCGAGCCCCATGCCGGTATCAATAGACGGCTTTTTCAAATTGATACGAGAGCCGTCAGGCAAATCTTCAAATTGGTCAAATACCAAATTCCAAATCTCAATAAAGCGGTCGCCGTCTTCCTCGGGTGTTCCCGGCAATCCACCCCAGACTTCCGGACCGTGATCATAAAAAATCTCGGAGCAGGGGCCACAGGGACCTGTATCCCCCATCTGCCAGAAATTATCTTTTGTCGCGATTCGTATAATCCTGTCGTCAGGCAAACCGGAAACCTTTTTCCATATATTATAAGCATCGTCATCGGTATGAAAAATCGTTACAGCCAGTTTGTCTTTGGGAATCATAAATTCTTTAGTCAGCAGTTCCCATGCAAAATAAATAGCCTCTTCTTTAAAATAATCGCCGAATGAGAAATTGCCTAGCATTTCAAAAAACGTGTGATGACGGACATCATAGCCGACACTGTCCAGGTCATTATGCTTGCCACCGGCGCGTACACTTTTTTGGGAAGTGGCGGCTCGCGTATAATCTCTGGTTTCTTTTCCTGCCAAAACATTTTTAAACTGCACCATACCCGAATTGGTAAACATCAAAGTAGGGTCATTATCCGGAACAAGTGAAGAAGCCGGCACAATTTTATGTCCGTTCTTCGCAAAATAGTCTAAGAACGTTTTTCTTATTTGATTAACGCTGGTTGTCATTTTTTTATCTTCCCAAAAAGTTAAACCTTTAACCGTGTAAAACTACAGAACTTTTTTCCAGATGTCCAGTTTAAATTTGGACGAAAAACATATTTGATTGAGCATAATCACGAAAATTTCAGATATAGGGGCAAACAACCGCCATGGCAGATAAGGTATAATGAAAGCAAAACAGCAAAGAAAAAGATGCTTTGCTGATAAAAAAAGAAAGTATGCATTATAAGCGCAACGATACAAAAATATTATGATTGTGGCAAATAAAATAAGCATTTTTTTTACAAAAACATCAGGTAAAAAATATCAAAAAAAATTGCAATTTTAAATTGCCAGATATATAAACAAAAGTAGAACAAAAGGAATAAGGAGCAAGAAGTTGTCAGAAGCAAATATTGATAAAATAAAAAAAGATGAAAAAGGTATAAAATTATACCGTCCAGAGGACTTTGAAGGAATGCGCCGTGCCGGAAAATTAGCTGCAGAATGTCTGGATTATATAACAGATTATGTGGATGTCGGCGTAACTACTGAATATCTGGACGATTTATGTCGCGAATTTATTATTTCACATAACGCGGTTCCTTCTTGTTTAGGGTATCACGGCTACCCCAAAACCATCTGTACTTCCATTAACCATGTAATTTGCCATGGAATACCTGATGAACGTAAATTGGCAGATGGTGATATTGTGAACATAGATGTAACGGTAACGTTGGATGGCTGGTTTGGCGATACATCAAGAATGTATTACGTCGGCAAACCAAAACTGAAAGCTACTCGTCTTTGTGAAGTGACGTACGAATGTCTGATGCGCGGAATTGACGTTGTCAAACCGGGGGCGCATTTCGGTGATATCGGAGCGGTAATAGAGAGCTACGCTCACAAATATGGATATTCTGTCGTAGAAATGTTTTGCGGACATGGTTTGGGGCGTGTTTTTCATGATGAGCCTAATGTCTTGCATTTTGGGCGCAAAGGAACCGGACCAATAATTAAAGAAGGTATGTTCTTCACCATAGAACCAATGATAAATATCGGTAAGCCTGACGGGACGATTCTCGCCAATGGTTGGACAGCTGTTACCCGCGATCGCACTTTATCTGCACAGTTTGAACACTCATTGGGGGTCACAGGAAACGGTTGTGAAGTATTTACTTATTCCCCTAAGGGGCTTGATAAACCGCCGTATAAAAAAGCTTAAACCTTAACCTCAACAGGAAAAAAGTATGCCGACTAAGAAAGCATCAGCGAAAAATAAAGAGCAGCCAGATTACATAGGACATCGTCAGAGGTTAAAGGCAAGGTTTATCGCTGATGGCGGGCGTTCTATGCCGGATTATGAAATGCTGGAGCTGGTATTAACTTATGCGATTCCCCGCCGCGATGTTAAACCTTTAGCCAAAGAATTGTTGCGTCGACATAACAGTTTGGCCAATGTGTTGGCATTGCCAATGGAAAAAATTCTGCAAACAGAAGAAGTCGGTGAAAATTGTGCGATTTTATTTTCTCTTATTCATATTTGTGCACAAAAAATAAGTTGGGAAAATCTGGAAAACAAAGATACGCCGATTCTATCAAATAAGCAACAGATTGTAGAGTATTGCCGCAGTTGTATAGGATATTCCAAACATGAAAATCTGCTGGTTATTTATCTGAATTGCCATGGAAAATATATGACTCACAACATTGAACAGGTCGGTACAACAAGCGCCGTTATGATAAGTCCACGCGACATTGTCGCCAAAGCATTAATGAATGATGCCTCAGGAATTATTATTGCGCATAATCATCCATCCGGCGACACAACACCATCCAAAGCCGACTTGGAAATGACCTGTCAAGTGGCGCGAGCCTTAAAAACCGTTGGGATAAAACTTGAAGACCATATAATTGTTTCGGCCACAAGTCATTACAGCATCCGCGAGAATGCTGGTTATATGTTGGCGCCGGCCAATTTGAAATAAGAAATCATATAAAAAATCATATAAAGTATTATGGATTAAAAAAATAATTTTTAAACATACGGAAAATATGTTTTATCCTAAATTTCAGTTAGTTAAACTTATGAAAAAATAAATTTTTCATAAGTTGTTTTTTTACTTGTCTGAAATGTTTTTTTATGTTCTCGTATTTAACGAAAAGGTAAGAATTATTAATATACAATTATACTGTATTAGATGGCGTTTTAGCCTTCCTCAGGTTAAAATATTGTTATTATACCGGAGTGGTCGAAAGGCTGGTATCAGGGTATAAAAGAGGCGCGTCACAGCGTAAAATAAGATTAAGATATGAGATTATAAAAAGCGCGCAGGGAAGCTTTATTATAAGCTCAAAACAGACTGGAAAAACAAACCGTTTCTGGTCTGTTTTTTTATAGAAGCCAACTTCTCTGTTATAAAACAAGACATGAAAGAAAAACGCGACACGCCAACGAGGATAATCAAGCCATAGGATTTGTCGTTGTTCGGTTTCCAAGTTCACAAAAAAGAGGAATATTTATTAAAAATGTTTTCAAAAAATAGAAAGATACAAAAAATGCTTGACAAAGAAAAGTAATTCTGTCAATAATGGAAAATGTGATAATAATTTTATGTTAAATTTTTAAATTTCAATTTTTATGGAATTAAAGAAGTTAGTTGCAGAATACGCAACCAGAGAGAATGGTAATGTCGTAATTAACATGGAGGCCGTAGCTCATAACAAAGAGTTCCGCAAAGAAGTTATCCTTGAAGTCTTGAAAAAGGTAAAGAAAACGCCACATCTTTGCGTGTTTTTCCCGTCATTCAAGCCGACGTGTAATGGTTCGCCAATGGGTAAGCTTGTAAATGAGTTGGTACTTAATTTGCAAGTGGAAACCCTTGTAACGGGGAGTATAGAAAAACTCAGCGATTTACATGTGCCGACAAAAGACATCATTATCATCAAACAGTCTTTCCGCTCGGGAAAAGAGCTGAAAGAACAGGTTGAACAAATAAAAAACAGGGGATACAAAGTAAGCATTTTATGCCTGATAGCTCACTCAAGAGCTAGACTGGAGGCGTTTGCTGCCGAAAATCAAGTGCAGATAGAAACGCTTGTCAGCACGGATGAAATCCAATATTTGTAACCAATCTTTATTACCTTATCTTTATTACCTTAAAAGAAAAACATAAAGACCGGTTTAAACCGGTCTTTTTTATATCCAGAAAATCATCGGCTGTAAAACTTAAAGCAGTGTAGACTGTAGCACTCCGTCGGTTAAAATAATGAAAAACCGCAAGTTATAACGATTGACGCTTTTTTCTTACTGAAAGCAAAAGCTGACGCAATAGTTTAAATAACACCACCTCACACAGACATGGCTGTAAATTGTAAGATTTACTGCTAATGAAAATCTAAGATATTCATAGTTGAAATTTTGATATATTTTTCGTCACGATGTATTATTATCTGTTTTCATAAATAGAGATTGTTACAAAAAAACTCCCTTACCGGGAGTTTGTAAATTAAATTATAAAAAGCCTTTTTATTTTGATGTTCTGCCACCACGGCCGTCCTGCCGCATTTGATACAGTTGATACGCTTTAAGTTTATTAGCCTGATCAACTTTTTCATCATTGTGTTTTTGCCTTTTTCGCATTTCTTCCAGAGCTTTAAGTTTCATCATCTCATCGGAAGCCGATAAAGCCGTTTCCGCAACTTTTTCTATGTCCATTGAGTTGAATACCTGTTTACCATCCATATCGTGCACCAAAGGCAAAGCCCCGCTGACCATGGCAACTTTATTGTCTGTTACGTTCTTTGCTTCTGTTTGTGCAGCATTAACTGCCTGATCAGCACTGTTTTGCGTTTCATTACGCAAACGGTTTTCCTCATTAGCAGCATCAATATCTTTATTGAATTTATCAATAGTGTTCATCACATCAGTAACATCAGTACGTTGTTTACCGTCCTGACTAACTAAAACCCAACTTGGTCCTTCCTGATGGATTTCCATACCGCTAGGTAACTTGACTTTGGAGAACATTTCTTTCATCTTTTGTTCTTGTTTCTCCGGCGTCATTTCTTTCTCTTTTTCTTTTTCTTTATTTTTCTCTTTTTCTTTTGCCTTTTGCTTTTCTTCAATATCCTTGGATAATTCGGGCTTCCCTAACCTTATGTTAGCCTCTTCTGCTTTCTTTTCCAAATCCATCCCGTATTTTGCCATTTCAGCTAAAGACATTGGTTTGATTTCTTTTTTCTTGTGATTTTCATCTTTGATGTGCTCATCAACAGTACGGTTGGCAAATTTTTCCAGGCGCCCGTTAACGGAGTCACTGCGTTCCAAAACTTTCAGATGTACACGTTCCAAAGCTTTTTTCAGCGCCTCTTGGCGCTCTTCCGGTGTTTTCAATGGGCGAATATCATTTTCCATAGCAATTCTCCTTGTTATCTTTTCTAAAAGTATAACATAATTTTTTTGCACCTGCAACATATTTTCCTTAAAAAAGCAAATGCAAGAATGGCAAATAGCGCCAAGAGAGTAAAACTACATTGGTTGAACAAACATTTATCGCAAATGAAAAAACTTCACCACCCTCAGAAATCAGTTATTGTAATCAGTCGGCTGTTTTTCATAATTACAGCGATAACAACTGTATCCTTATGAAGTCATCAAACAGTTGATGCCAAAACTTAATACTCAATAATTACGACCAAACGAGATAAAATAACTCCGATTCTGCTCATCCTTAATTGATGGGCAGTATTTTTTGCAAGAATAAACGATTCTGGAAATTTACTAAAAGCAGAAGTTTATGATAATTTAACTTCCGAAAATTTCAAAATTTGGAGTATTTTGATAAAAATTAAAGGCCACCAGATTTCTCTGAAAGCCTTGAAAACCAATGGTGCCGACACACGGACTCGAACCGCGGACCCACTGATTACAAATCAGTTGCTCTACCAACTGAGCTATGTCGGCATTAAACAAGAAGCGTATACAGGAAGGATTCAGACTTGTCAATAAATAAATAATTTTTTTTACAAAAAAAATCAAAAAAAGCTATAAAAAAGCTATAAATAAGCAAGCGTGGCGAATAATTTTTTTAATAAGCATAAAAAAGTATTGACATATCAATAATATGTAATTAACATCCTAAGAAATGCAAAAAATAGAAGAATTAGGGTTCTGCTTATATGGCAACGGTAATGAACATATATCTATTAAAGGTTGCTTTCAGAAGATTAAGTCTGAAAGCTATTTTATCGTTGCAGATTCTTCCCCTCATTATGATTGCTATTCTCCTTATTAGCCCC